>JAFWQQ010000025.1 GCA_017545165.1 Oscillospiraceae bacterium | reverse complement strand
CCAGCAGCGTGAGCTGGAGCGCAAGGGCGACCAGGAAGTCATTGAGAAGTGGACCAAGGAAGGTGTGACCTTCACCTACCTCACCGAGGATGAAGTCAAGGCTTTCCAGGAAGCTTCCGCCACTGTTGCCGAGCGCTGGGGCGCCGAGTGTGTTAAAACTTACGGCTTCAGCGAGGAAGAGATGGCTGCTCTGATCGCCGTCTTCACCCAGACCGGCACGACCCAGCCTACCGGGAATAATGAGGACAATGATCAGATCACCTTTGCTGACGACAGCGGCGAGATGTACTATCCCACTGCTACCGACGCAGAGAAGAACAACGGTAAGATCGGCTATACCAACGTGCAGAATGCCAACCTCCGCGTCGGCCCCGGCGCGCAGTACAAGATCTATGAGAGCCTGAGCAAGGGCACGGAGCTCAGGGTCCTCGCCATCGAGGGCGATTGGGCCAAGGTCTGGTATGAGGGACGGATCCTGGGCTATGTGTATAACGACTACATCAGCTACGGCGCGCCTCCCGCTGCCGGCTAATCCGCCGAGGGCATCACCACCGGAAGGCCCTGAGCGACAGAAGCTCACCGATCCTGATAAAGGGACCGCTGCAAAATGAGAGTTTTGCAGCGGTCCCTTGTTTGTCGCTAAAGCCCCAGTACGGAGGCACAGCTTCCCAGTGGGAAGCGCTCCTCTCCACGGTCTATGACAGTCCCGCTCTTTTCAGCGTGCAGCTCGTGTTTGTGGAGGCGGAGGGCTAACAGTCTGACCTCTCCCTTGTGCAGAACGAAGGGCTTGGAAGCGTTTTCAGAACGAGCGCCTTCGCTTGGGGTAACGATGATCCCATCGCCTGCGGCATCTTCCGGAAAAACAGCTCTCGCCGATTGAAGCGTCGTTTCCCTTGGCGCAGCATCCACACAGCGCGCTTTGAGACAGGCTTTTTGGAGAGAAAAAACGGCGAGGCCGTGTTGCCAGGCGGCTTTGTCCCTGTTATACCGGAAGAAAGATTTCCCCCGCAGCGTATCCCATTTCAAACAGAAAGAAGGACTTTATCATGAAACAGAACGCGTCTTCCACGACGAGCGTCACATCCAAGGGCACGGTTTGGATCGTCCTGTCCGGGATCCTGGCGCTTCTCCTGATCGGCAGCGTCGTGTTCGGCCTGAACGCCGGCAATTCCTACCGCGCAGAGCTCCGCTCTCTGGCGCAGGAAAACGCGCAGCAGGCACAGCGCATCCGCTCCCTCGAGGCCGAGAGCGAAAGCGATCCCGTCAGGGCCGGGCAGCTCGTCGCCCGCCAGACGGGCTGCGGCTCTCAAAGTGCGGGCGGCCGCGCCGAAGGGGACATCCGGCGGTGGGGAGAGCTCTTCGGAAATCCGGATCCCGAGCTGGAGCTCCTGCTGGAAGTCGAAACGGTGCTGGATGAGCGCAGCCTCGACCCGGTGGACAAGGCCAGCCTGACCGCCGCCGCCCCGGCCTCCATGGTCGCCAGTCTGAACGATCCCTGGAGCTATTACATGACCGCCGACGAGTATCGGGCCTATCAGCTGTCCGTCTCCGACGACTATGCGGACATCGGCTTTTCCATCGTAAAGGACGCTGCCGCCGGCGGCTTTCAGGTGATCTCCGTGGATCCGGGCTCCCCGGCCTCCCTTTCCGGCCTGAGGCCCGGCATGATCATCAGAGCGGTGGACGGGGTCAGCCTTACGGATTATTCCGCAGAGGATGCGCGCGCCCTGATCCGCTCCAAGCTGAACGGCAAATTCGTGCTGGATATGTTGAACGGACAGGGCCGCATCGAGGTGGACTGCACCAACGGGAACGCCGAGGCGGTGAATTGCCGTCTGGAGAAAACCGGCGCGGCCTATGTCCAGATCCACAACTTCGAGGCCGGCAGCGGCCAGGCCGCGGTGGACGCCATCGAGTCCCTGCTGCGCCAGGGAGCGGGCTGCCTGGTCATCGACCTGCGCAACAACGCTGGCGGGCTCCCCTCCGAGGCTGCCGTCCTGCTGGACTATCTGCTGCCCGCGGGACGCCTCTTTTCCGTGAAAGCCAGGGAGGGCGAGATCTCTGTCGCGGAGTCGGACTCCATGAATCTGCAGATACCCACCTGCGTGCTGATCAACACCGGCACCTTTGGCGAGGCGGAGCTCTGCGCGGCGGTGCTGAAGGAGTGGGGCTGGGCCACGGTGATGGGCGAGCCGACCTTCGGAAACACCCGCATCCAGGAGACCATCCCGCTTTCCGACGGCAGCGCGATCCGCCTGTCCACCAAGACCTATCTGACCCCCATCGGCGTAGATATCTGCGCGGCGGGCGGGGTCGTCCCGGATTTAATCGTGTATAACAGCGACACTTCCGCCGACGAACAGCTGATGACGGCGCTGAGACTTTTGGGTTGAAGCTTTCCGGGGGAGCGTTCAAGGGCTTCCTCCGGCGGGTTTTGGAAAAAGGCCGTTGTCTTTTCTCCGCCGCCCTGCTATACTGAAACAGGTTTCTTTCCCGATCTCTTGAGGACCGGAGATCGGGAAAGAAGCTCGCGCCAAGCCCCGGAGGAAGCGTTTCGAGCGCTTTTCTCTCCGGGATTCTCCATAGAAAGAGGACGTCCGTTATGACACAGAAACCGTCTCCCAAGGCCGCTGCCGCCAAGCACAGGCGCAAGCGGCGTTCCAAAATCCGGACCTGGGTCTGGGTCCTCATTGCCTCCTCCCTGATGCTGCTGCTGATCGCGGCGGGGCTCGTCGGCTATTTTTCCGACAGTGAGGTCCGCGCCGCCATCGAGACCCAGCTGGAGGAGAACCGGCAGCAGGAGGAGCTCCGCCTCGCCCTGTCCGCCGAGGGGAGCGAAAAAGACGCCCGGCTTGCCGCCGTCGAAAAGGAAATCACCGACAAGGATGCGCAGATCGAGGCGCTCACCGCCGACAATGCGGACAAGGACGCCCGGATCATCGATCTCAGCGCCGACCGTGCCGACAAGGATGCGCAGATCGAGGCGCTCACCGCCGGCCTGGCCGACAAAGACGCCCGGATCGACGCCCTCGGCACCGAGGATACCGATCAGGACGCGAGACTCCAGGAGCTCTCTGACGAGAACGCCGGCAAGGCCGCGCAGCTGGAGACGCTCAGCGCCGACGCCGCCGACAAGGACGCCCAGCTCAGCGCCCTCAACGGCGAGCTTGCCGAAAAGGACGCCCGGATCGACGCCCTCAGCACCGAGGGCATCGACAAATACGCCCGGATCGACGCCCTCAACGGCGAGCTTGCCGACAAGGACGCCCGGATCGACGCCCTCAACGGCGAAATCGCCCGGAAGGACGCTGAAATCCAGGCCAAGACCGAAGCCAGCGCCGGCATGGACGGCGAAGCAGACGCCCTGCGCGAGCAGATCGCCGCTGCCGTCGCGCAGGTTCCCGAGAACCCCGTTTTCGAACCCGCAGCTTCCTCTGACGAGCCCCAGTCTCCCCAGCCGGACGCCTGGGGCTATGTGGACGAGGACGGAGACGGCCTCATTCTGGTGCCCATCCGGGGCAAGTTCACCGGCTATATGCTCATCGTCCTGGATCCCTCCAGGGTGGTGCTGAGCTGTGAGCCCAAAATGCTGGGCGCCTACGGCTACGATGTGCAGCATTTTGTTGAGAAAGAGGACGGCGTTGCCGGCATCAACGGCGGCAGCTTTTCCGATCCCGGCGGCCGCGGCGACGGTTCCCTGCCCGACACCACGATCTTCTCCCACGGCGAGCTCTACTGCGGCGGTCAGGGCATGGGCTACTACTTCACCGGCATCGACGATGAGAACGTCCTCCACGTGGGCGTCCCCACCGTCGAGGAGGCGCAGGCTCTGCATATCCGGGACGGCTGCTGCTTCCGTCCCGGCCCCATCCTGGTCAAGGACGGTGAGCTTGGCCCGGAGGACAGACTGTACAGCGGTCTGAACCCCCGCACCGCCATCGGCCAGCGCTCCGACGGGGCGATCCTGCTGCTGGCGGTGGAGGGACGGCAGCCCTCCCGGATCGGCTGCAGCTTCCGGGACGAGGCGGAGCTGATGCTGCGCTTCGGCGCGGTGAACGCCAGCAATATGGACGGCGGCTCCTCCACCATGATGTGGTATGAGGGCGAATACATCAACAACCGGGCCAATGTCATCAACGTCCGGTATATCCCCACCAGCTGGGTCGTTTTGAAAGAGGGGAGGGACAGCAATGATTGAAAAGGAAATTGATCTCTCCGCCGTCGAGTCCGCACCGGCTGCCCCCCGGCGCAAAAAGGGTTCCCGCTCCAAAAATTCCGGCTGGAGCATCCTCGTTCTGCTTTTGGCGGTATTATTGGTCGTGGGCCTGTCCTTCGGCCTCTATTCCGGTTCCTTCTCCCGCCTGGTCCTCCAGAAGCTGCAGGACGAGGGCGCCAAGCTCCTTGAAAGCAACCAGACCCTGATGGCCGAGAACGCAGAGAAGGGCGCACAGCTCGACGCTCGAAGCGCCCACAGCGGGGAGCTGGACGCACAGCTTGCCGCCCTCCGGGCCGACAGCGCCGAGAAGGACACGCAGATCGAAGGTCTCAGCGCCGAGAGCGCCGAAAAGGCCGCCCTGGTCGATAGTCTCAGCGCCGAGAACGCCGACAGGGACGCTCAAATCGAGGGTCTTGCTGCCGACAGGGCGGATGCGGACGCCAAAATCGAAAGCCTTGTCGCCGACAACGCGGCCAAGGACGCCCAGATCGACACACTCACCGCCGAGAACGCCGCCAAGGACACACAGATCGCCGATCTCAGCGAGAACCTCCCGGTTTACAGCGCAGCCAAGGACACGCAGATCGAGACCCTCACCGCCGAGAACGCGGAGAAGGACGCCCGGATCGACACGCTGAATACGGAAATCACCGCCAGGGACGCGCAGATTGAGGATCTCGACGCCGAGGACGCGGAACGGGACGCCCAGCTTCGGGATCTCGACGCAGAAATCGCCGGAAAGAACGGCCAGCTTAACACGCTGAGAGCGCAGCTTGCCGCCGCCAAGGCTCCCCTGCTCTATCAGGACGCCCTTCGGGAGGCGCTTCCAGCGGCGGCGCTGGAAGCTGCGCTTCCGGAGAGCCTGGGTGAGAATGAAGAGCTGAAAACCGTCCTGCTGACCGAGCTGCTTTCGACCGCCCTTCTCGGGAAAGACCCGGAGGAGACCCGGGAAGACCATCTCGCCTTCCGGATCTGGACCGCGGATGGGCAGCTGATCGGAAGCGTGGCTTTTGAGCCCCTTGCCGGGGCCGACGCCGACCTCCCGGTCTGGACGGCGGTGGAGGAGCGCTTTGACTTCTCCGGCTGTGACATCTCCAACTACTTCACCACTGCCAGCATCACCGTCCCGGCGGACTATCAGGTCTACTTTGACACCACGCTGCTGGGAAGCGAATGGATCCGGGAAGAGGGTCTCCCATACGAGACCTTTTCCGCCTGCCCGGAGTTCATGGAGAGCCTGCCTGGCCTGGTCCGCTATGAGACACCGCCCTTTATCGGCGAGCCTGCGCTCCGGATCCTGAACGAAAAGGGCCAGGAGATCCCCGCAGAGGATCTGAGCGAGAGTCTGTTCCTGGACCGCTGCCCGGAGGAGATCCGCGAACAGATCGAGGCCTTCCTGCCTGACTTCTGCGAGCTCTTCCTCCTCTTCTCCGCGGACATCCACGATTCCGCCAATTACTACTACCAGCAGCTCAAGCCCCTGGTCCTGCCCGACAGTCTCCTGGCCGGCCGCCTGAAGGACGCCTTTGAGGGTCTGGGTTACTCCGCCGCCAGGAAAGCGGAGCTCGATTCCGTCCGGGTCAACAGCATCACGGATCTGGGCGACGGGCGCTATGCCGTGGATCTGAATTATCTCTCCTACGTCACCGGCCACAGCAGCTCCTTCGACCCGGTGGAGGACGACCTGCACCTGCTCCTGATCCTGACGCTGACCGAAGACGGCCGGCTCCTGGCCGAGGCGATGTACTATCTCTGATCGACCACACAACAAACGAATCCCTGCCTCTTCGGAAGCAGGGATTCGTTTGTTGTGTGGTATTCTCTATTTTCGCCAGGGGAGGCGGACCGGCTCGTAGAGCTTCTCCAGACGGTGCAGCAGGTGCAGCGCGTCGTGTTCGGTCTCGTAAGGCCGGTCCAGATAGACCTCCACCGGCTGCAGCTCGCCGTATTTTTCCCGCAGCAGCTCCATCACCCGGCTCTGCGCCAGCTTCACGGAGACCTTGTCGGAATAGATATACAGACTGCTGATCCCCCGGGTCCCGGCCTCGGCCCGAACGACGCCGCGGAGATGGCGGCTGCGCAGGAAGGACTGGAGCTGCTGCTGCCAGCGCTCCGCCTCCCGCGAGGTGCCGATGAGCTTCAGGTAGACGATCTCCTCCGGGTCCGCCTGGCGGTCCTCCAGATAGTCCCGGTAGGGAGAGCGCTTCATGCGCTTGAAGATCACCAGCTCCTCCTCCCGCATCTGGCCCTGATGGAAGATCCGGGTCTTGTGTCCGTGGACGGTATAGAGAAAGCAGCTCAGGCCTTTCCTCTCCAGATGGTCCAGCAACCGGCGAAAGTCCACGGGGCGGATGGTCTCGGCATAGAGATAGCGGTTTTCCTCCGCATCGTAAATGGCGGCGCCGCCCATGACGATCAGGGGCACGGCAGAGTTGGTCTCGTTCATCTGCAGGGTAAAAAAGGCCGGCGCGTGCTCGGAGATCAGGCAGATCTTCGCCCCGTCCCGCAGAAGCGTATTCAGCCGGTAGAGGGCCGCCGCAGGGATCTGGGAGAAACGGTCCGGCGCCAGATCCCGGGTCCGCAGGAAGAAGACCCGGTCCCGCCGCCTGCTCCTGGGCAGGCGGAAATAGTTCACGCCGATGGCGACGACCGTGCCCAGCAGCACCCCCAGGATCCGGTCGCCCAACTGACCCATGGGGTTTTCAATGTCCGGGAAGGTGATGACGAGGCACAAGAACACGATGGCCGCCTGGCAGGAGGCGTCGGGCCGCCGCAGCAGCACCGCCGTGTAGAGCGAGGCCAGCACGCCCAGGGCCATGAGCCCATAGACGCTGAAGAGCCGGGCGGCCGGCCCAGGGAAGGCCAGGAGAAGCAGCAGAAGCAGCAGGCCCCAGACCGCCCCGATCAGGGTTCCGGTCATGCGGCTGACGGCATAGTCCCGGCTGTCCCGCACATAGGGCTGCATGCAGATGATGGCGGTGATGGCCGCCTCCGTGGGCATGTCCTGGCCCCGATAGCCCCGCAGCCAGTAGTAGAGCAGGCAGAGAAACACCGCGACGGCAGTCTTCACGATGCGCTGCCCCAGGGGCGGCAGCACCCGGTCCAGGGCGGAAGGGCACCGCAGCCGGTCTTTTCGTTGACTCATGATCTCCTCCTCTCTCCCGTTCCGCCTCTTTCGGGCGCTCGCGTGTTTGCAGTATGATAGCACAAGAATCCCCAAGGGTCAAAGCTTTTTTGCCTTGATTTTTGGCGCTTCTGATAATTGATTTTCCCATCGTCTTTTTCTACAATAGGAACGTGTTTTTTCCATTCCCATCCAGGCGCTCGATTCCCAAAATCGAAAAGAGAAATAAGAGGAGGAAAACATGGAAAAGATCTTTAAGCTGAAAGAAAACGGCACCAGCGTCCGCACGGAGATCGTGGCAGGCCTGACCACCTTCATGACCATGGCCTACATCATCGCCCTGAACCCCAACCTGCTCACCGGCTTTGCCGTGGGCACTCCGCTGTGGAACGGCGTCTTCCTGGCCACCTGCATCGCCTCCGCCATCGGCACCCTCTGCATGGCCTTCCTGGCCAACAAGCCCTTCGCCATGGCCCCCGGCATGGGTCTGAACAGTTTCTTTGCCGTGGTCGTGGGCAGCATCGTCTCCCTGGCCGCCCTGAACGGCGCGGAGATGACCTACACCGAGGCCTTCCAGACCGCCCTGGTCATCATCTTCATCGAAGGCCTGGTTTTCATCGTCCTGTCCATCTTCAATGTCCGCGAGAAGATCGTGGAGGCCATCCCTCTGGGCGTTCGCCTGGGCATCGGCCCGGCCATCGGCCTGATGCTGATGAACATCGGCCTGGGCTCCAACGTCAGCCTCTACGGCTCCAAGGGCGGTCCCTTCTTCGCCATGCGGGACTTCTTCGGCGCGCTGACCGCTTCCTATGCCAAGGAAACCATGGCTGAAGTTTATCCTCAGATGGTCCTGGCCGTGGTCACCATGTTCTTCGGTCTCTTCATCATCGTGGCCCTGGACCACAAGAAGGTCAAGGGCTCCGTGCTCTACGGCATGCTGGCCGCCTCCGTGCTCCACTGGGCCGGCCAGGCCATCTTCCTGGGCACCAATCCCTTTGAGGGCCTGAAGACCGCCTCCTTCGTGCCTCCCTTCGCCGACATGGCCCAGACCACCCTCTTCAAGCTGAACTTCGCCGGCGTGGCCAACATCGGCTGGTTCACCATCATCACCCTGGTCATCACCTTCTGCATCATCGACATGTTCGATACCATCGGCACCCTGGTGGGCACCGCCTCCCGGGCCAACATGCTCAACGAGAAGGGCGAGATGCCCCAGATGAAGGAAGCCCTGCTGTCCGACGCTGTGGGCACCGTGGTGGGCTCCGTCACCGGAACCTCCACCGTCACCACTTTCGTGGAGTCCGCCTCCGGCGTGGAAGCCGGCGGCCGCACCGGCCTCACCGCCCTTACCACCGGCATCCTGTTCCTGCTGTGCATGTTCATCGCCCCCATCGCTGCCATCATCCCCGGCCCCGCCACCTCCGCTGCCCTGATCTACGTGGGCATCCTGATGCTGGCGAACCTGAAGAAGATCGACTTCGAGGACATCACCCAGATGCTGCCCGTGGCGGTCATGCTGCTGGCCATGCCCATCTCCGGCTCCATCGGCCACGGCATCGGCCTGGCCCTGATCTGCTTCACCGTCATCAAGCTGGTCACCGGCAAGGCCAGGGAGGTCTCCATCCTGACCTATGTGCTGAGCCTGATCTTCCTGGTGAAGTTCTTCCTGGCCCTCTGATCCGAAAACCACATCCAAGCCAAACGCTGCCCGGACGAGCCGGGCAGCGTTTTTTTGTTTGGTTTCGGGGGAAAATGACAATTAGGCATTGTCCCCGCGGCCCTTGTATGGTAAACTGGAAATGATACGGCCCTGCCTTTCCCCGGAGCGCCGCCGCTGTCCATTCTTGTCCGAAATGTGTGCAAAAAGCACAAAAAGCGGCGAAAGGTCCAGAAAAGCGTCCGGGATTTTCGTCTTTTTGCGGGACTTGACGGAAGCCCTCCCAGCCCATATACTGCTGTCGAAGAAACCAAGTCTTTCTTTGAAATTGAGGTCTTTTTATGGATATATTTGACGTGATCTCCCTGCTCGGCGGTCTTGCCATGTTCCTGTACGGCATGCGGCTGATGGGGGATTCTCTGAAGGAAAACTCCTCCGGCACCCTGAAGCGCGCCATGGAGAAGGTGACGAACAACGCCTTCAAGGCCTTCCTCCTGGGCATCTTCGTCACGGCCCTGATCCAGTCCTCCACGGCCATGATCGTCATCACTGCGGGCCTGGTGGGCGCGGGCATCCTGACCCTGCGCCAGTCCCTGGGCATCATCGTGGGCGCCAACGTGGGCACCACGGTCACTGGCCAGATCATCCGCCTGCTGGATATCGACTCCTCCGGCGCCGCCTGGCTTCGCTTCTTCCAGCCCTCCACCCTGGCGCCCATCGCCCTGATCCTCGGCATCATCCTGATCATGGGCCACTTTGTGAAGAACGCCAAGTCCATCGGCAATATCGCCATCGGCTTCGGCATCCTGTTTTCCGGCCTGCTGAACATGACCGGCGCCGTGCACAATCTCTCTCAGTCCGGCGCCATCGAGAGTCTCTTCGCCGGCCTGGGCGAAAATCCCTTCCTGGGCTATCTGACCGGCGCGGGCGTGGCCTTCATGCTGCAGAGCTCCTCGGTCACGGTGGGCATCCTGCAGGCCTTCTCCGCCTCCGGCATGCTGGCCTTCAAGTCCATTTACGCGGTGATCGTCGGCATTTACCTGGGCGACTGCGTCACCACCGCCATCGTCTGCTCCATCGGCTCCAACGCGGAGTCCCGGCGCGTGGGCATGGTGAACATCCTCTTCAATCTCAGCGAGACGGTGCTGGTGCTGCTCGGCGTCACCGTGGTGCACCGCCTGGGCCTGCTGAATGATCTGTGGGACCGCACCGTGAATTCCGGCATGATCGCCAACACCAACACCATCTTCAATCTCACCTGCTCCATCTGCCTGTTCCCGATGCTGCCGGTCTATGAAAAGCTGAGCCGCCGGATCGTGAAGGACGCGCCGAAGCCAGCGATGGAGGAAAAGTACCGGGACGAGCTGGAGGGCCTGAACCCCAGCTTCCTCAACACCCCGGCCCTGGCCCTGCGCAGCTGCTACCTTCTGCTGCTGGCCATGCTCCGCGCCTCCCGCGCCAACATTGAAAAGGCCTTCCGCCTGCTCGAGCACTACGACGAGCGCCTTCATCAGGAGATCCTGGAGGAGGAACAGAACATCGACCATCTGACCGACTGCTGCAGCCGCTATACGGTGGAGCTTCTGCCTCACCTGCAGCAGACGCAGCACATCGCCATCCTCAATCAGTACTACAAGGTCACCTCCGAATTCGAGCGTCTGGGCGACCACGCCGTGGGCATCGCGGATATCGCCGCCGGCATGGAGCAGGGCGGGATCCGCTTCTCCCGGGCCGCCGAGGAGGAGATCCACGTGGTCGAGAACGCGCTGCGGGAGATCCTGGGGCTTACCGAGAAGGCCTTCCGCATCCGCAGCGAGGACGCGGCCCGCAAGATCGAGCCGCTGGTGCAGATCGTCAATGAGCTGAACACCGCCCTCCGGCGCAACCACCTGCGCCGCCTGAGTCTGGGCCAGTGCAACATGTACGCCGACAGCAGCTTTTCCAACCTGGGCGTGGAGTTTCGCCGCATTGCGGCAGTGTGCTCCAATGTGGGCGTGGCGACCGTGGTGCGTCTGCATCCGGAGCTGGCCGACCATGAGCATCTGTACTTTGAGAGTCTCCACAAGGGCAATGACGTGGAGTTCAACGAGGCCTACGAGCACGCCCACGGTATGTATTTCCAGCTTTTGGAGGAGGCGGAGCGGGCAGCCCGGCCCGCCGAGTCCTCGTCGGAGCAGACCGTCCTCCCTCCGGCAGCCTCGACGCAGTCATGACCGAGGCGACCGCAGACCGCGGGAAGCTGCAAAGCGTCTCCTGACGCGTCATACTAAAACCTAATAGAAATCAGACAATCTTTGCGGCTGGATTTGCGCCATGCTTCGTTGCTTTCCTTGCAAATATATCTCCATTATTCGCTGCGAAAAGCGCCTCGCCTGACACAAATCCATCTCGCAAATCTTTGTCTTCTTCTTATTAGGTTTTAGTATCACAAGGAAAACGGGAAGAAAACCCAAGCGGTTTTCTTCCCGTTTTCCTTTTCAGCTTGTCAGAAACGTCCCTTGGCGGGCGTGTCGCCGGCGCGGCGGAAGAAGGCGCATTTTATGGACAAGCGGCGGCGCCTATGCTATAATGGGCGCAGAATCGGCGCTTCCCGAGAGGGAGGCTCTTCGGAGGAACACGATGCAAACAAAGCAAAACACCGCTCTGCTGCCCCTCTGCCGTCTGGCCTTTGTGCTGGGGATCCTGCTGGTCCTCCTGCTGGGGCTGGGCAAGACGCTGCTGCGCCCGATGGAGATCAACTTCTATGAAAACCGCCCGGCAGAGCAGCTGGCGCCGCTGACCGCGGCGGGTTTTCTGGACGGCAGCTTCCAGGACAGTCTGGAGTCCGCCCTGTCCGACCAGGTGCCCGGGGCGATCATGCTGAAGGAGAAGTACAACGACCTGAACTCCTCCCTGCTGCTGGCCGTGCTGCGCAGGGAGACGCCGCGGCACCCGGAGCTCTTCTACCGCATCAACGGGGTGCTGATCCACGGGGACCGGGCCCTCTGGGACCCCTTTGACCCGGAGCCGCTGATGCCCCAGATCCAGGCCACCGCCGCCGGCTTCAACCGGGTCATGGCCGAGAATCCCCAGCTGGAGTTCTTCTTCTATTTTGTGGAGTCCGACGCGGTGATCAACTTTCGCACCGGGGAGAGGACGCCCTTCTATGAGCTCCTCTGTTCCCTGCTGGAGCTGCCGCCGGAGCGCTGCGCCCGCTTTGAGCTAAAGGACTATGACCAGTTCTGCAGCCAGTTCTTCAAGACCGACCACCACTGGAACCACATTGGCTCCTACCGGGGCTATCGGGAGATCCTGGACCTCCTGCGCTGCCCGGAGCCGCCCCTGACGCCCCTGGAGGAGCGGAGCCTGGAGGGGGAGCTCTGCGGCAGCAAGGCCACCCAGGCCGGACTCACCGAGATGCGGGAGCCTTTTACGGCCTATCGCTTTGCCTATCCGCCCCTGGGGACGGTCTACGGACATGAGGACGCCTTTTTCGCCGGGGAGGCGGAGCTCCCGCTGAGCTACGGGACCTTCTACGGCCTGGACGACGGCCTTGTGGCCTTCGACACCGGACGGGAGGATCGGCCGAACCTGCTCATCATCGGCGACTCCTATGACAACGCGGTGCTCAAGCTCATCGCCTCCCACTACCACCGCTGCTACTGCGCCGATCTGCGGAACTACGAGCGGGAGCAGGGCGAGGCCTTCCACCTGGGCGCCTTCTGCCGGGAGCACGAGGTGGACCAGGTGCTGATCCTGGCCAGTCAGGTGGTCTTCTGCGGCGACTACATTCTGGAGGACTGAGATGGTATTCAGCAGTCTGAGCTTTCTGTTTTTCTTCCTCCCCTGCACGGCGCTGCTCTATTATATCTGTCCCGCCCGCCGCTGGCGCAATGGGGTCCTGCTGGCCGCGTCCCTGCTGTTCTATTCCTGGGGCGAGCCCCGCTATGTGCCCGTGATGCTGGCTGCCGCACTGGTCGCCTGGCTGGGCGGGCTGTGCATGGAGCGGGGCGGCCGTCTGCGGAAGCCCGCCTTCCTGCTCACGGTGACCCTGCTGCTGGGGAATCTGTTTTTCTTCAAATATCTGGGCTTCGCCGCGGAGAATCTGGGCCTGCTGCTGGGGCGGGAGCTTTCGGCGCCCGCTGTCGTCCTTCCCCTCGGCATCAGCTTTTACACCTTCCAGATCCTCTCCTACGTCATCGACCTGTATCGGGGAGAGGTGCGGGTGCAGCGCAATTTCGCCTCTCTCCTGCTCTACGTCAGCTTCTTCCCCCAGCTCATCGCCGGCCCCATCGTGCGCTATCAGAGCATCGAAAACGCCCTGCAGGATCGACGGGAGAGTCTGGAGCGGTTCTGCCGGGGGCTGGAGCGCTTCGTGCTGGGTCTGGGCAAGAAGGTGCTGCTGGCCAACAGCGCCGCCCGCCTGGCGGAGACGATCTACGCCGGCGACCCCGCCGTCTACGGCGCGGGGGCCCTGTGGCTGGCCGCGCTGGCCTATACGCTGCAGATCTACTTCGATTTCTCCGGCTATTCGGACATGGCCATCGGCCTGGGGAGGATCTTCGGCTTCGACTTTCCGGAGAACTTCAACTATCCCTACACGGCGCTGTCCATCACCGATTTCTGGCGGCGCTGGCACATCTCTCTGTCCACCTGGTTTCGGGACTATGTGTACATCCCCCTGGGCGGCAACCGGGTCTCCCGGCCGCGCTGGATCCTCAACCTGATGATCGTCTGGGGGCTGACCGGGCTCTGGCACGGGGCCAGCTGGAACTTCGTGCTCTGGGGCCTCTATTACGGGCTGCTGCTGGCGGCGGAGAAGCTGTTTCTGGGCAGGCTGCTGGAAAAGCTGCCCAAGCTCCTGCGCTGGGCGCTGTGCTTCTGGGTCGTCATGCTGGGCTGGGTGCTCTTCAACCTCACCGATTTCTCCGTGCTCTCCGACGTGCTGCGCCGGATGTTCCTGCTGAGCCCCACCGACTGGGCGGCCATGCTGGCGGACGACCTGTCCCTGGTGAAGGGGGTGCTGGTGCTGCCTCTGGGCCTCGCCTGCGCCATGCCCCTGACCCGGCGGCTGCGCCGGGCGGAGGGTCTGGGACCAGAGCTGCTGCGCATGGCGGGCTGCCTGGTGATCCTGCTGCTGAGCCTGACCATGCTGTTCAGCACCCGCTACAACCCCTTCATCTATTTCCGGTTTTGATAGGCGACCCTGCGGCGCGGGACGGAACGTCGGCGCGGGTCCGCGGGAGGGGACACAAGCCCCTCCCCTACGGCGGGAACCGATGTCGGCGCGGGTCCGCGGGAGGGGACAAGCCCCTCCCCTACGGCGGGAACCGACGTCGGCGCGGGTCCGCGGGAGGGGACAAGCCCCTCCCCTACGGCGGGAACCGATGTCGGCGCGGGTCCGCGGGAGGGGACAAGCCCCTCTCCTACGGTGGGAACCGACGTCGGCACGGGTCCGCGGGAGGGGACAAGCCCCTCTCCTACGGTGGGAACCGACGTCGGCGCGGGTCCGCGGGAGGGGACAAGCCCCTCCCCTACGGCGGGAACCGATGTCGGCGCGGGTCCGCGGGCGACCAAAGGTCGCCCCTACGATCTACGATCTACGATCTACGATCTATGAACTACGAACTACGAAAAACGGGAAGAGAACCCTCGGTTCCTCTTCCCGTTTTCGTTTTACTGTTTATAGTGGTGCGCGTCCTGCAGGACCATTTCCTTGACCTTGAGGAGACGGACCTTGGTGGCGTTCTCGTTCTCCTCCAGCTTCATGGAGATATACTTGATGTTGCCCTCCAGTTCGGGGATCATCACGTACTCCAGGGCGTTGACGCGCCGCCGGGTCTTCTCGATTTCCTCGGCCAGCAGCTGCATGGTCTTCTCCACCTCGGCCAGCTCCAGCATATCCTGGAAGACCTGCGCCAGCTTCTCCAGCGCGCCGTCCAGCTCACCCGAGGTCTGGGCAAAGCCGTAGGGGTAGATCTCCGAGGGATCGTTGTTTTTGGTCTGGAATTTGTAGCGGGGAACGTTGACGCTCATGATGTTCTTAAAGGTCAGGTCCAGCTCCACGCTCTGCCGGGGGTAGAGCAGGGCCTGCTCCATCATCTCCGGGGACATGACGGAGCTCGCCGCCTGCTGGGAGGCAAAGGCTGCGGTGAGCCCCTGCTCCACCTTGGTGCGCAGCTCCTTGTTGCGCCGGACCACATCCATGAACTGACGCATCAGCTCATCCCGCTTGTCCTTCAGGAGCTTATGGCCCCGCCGGGCCGTTTTCAGGCGCCCCTTCAGGCGGTTCAGCACCATCCTTGTCGGGGTTATCGCGGTAGTTGCCAAAAAATCACTTCCTTCGTCCGTGAAATGAAGACGCTTCGCTAGTGAAGGAATGAAGACGCTTCGCTCATGAAGAAATTATGGTGTCGCCTTCGGCGACGGATTTCAATCCGGTGCCGCTTCGCGGCACTCCTCAATTTCTTCATTCCTTCATTCTTTCATTTCTTCATTCCTCTTTGGGCAGATACTTCTCGATCATCTCGGGCTTGATGCGCTTGAGCTCGCGGCGGGGCAGGATCTTCAGCAGCTCCCAGCCCAGATCCAGGGTCTCCTGGATGGAGCGGTTGGTGCTGTTGCCCTGGCTGACGTAGCGGCGCTCGAACTCATCGGCGAACTTGGCAAAGAGCTTGTCGTCCTCGCTCAAGGCGGCCTCGCCCAGGATGGTCATCAGCTCCTTGGCGTCCTTGCCGCGGGAGTAGGCGGCGAAGAGCTGGTTCATGGTGCCGGCGTGGTCCTCGCGGGTCTTGCCCACGCCGATGCCCTTGTCCTTCAGACGGCTCAGGGAGGGCAGCACGTCCACCGGCGGGACGATGCCCTTGCGGTGCAGGTCCCGGCTCAGGATGATCTGGCCCTCGGTGATGTAGCCGGTCAGGTCGGGGATGGGGTGGGTCTTGTCGTCCTCGGGCATGGTCAGAATGGGGATCATGGTGATGGAGCCCTTCTTGCCCTGCCGGCGGCCGGCTCGTTCATACAGGGTGGCCAGGTCCGTGTACAGGTAGCCGGGGTAGCCGCGGCGGCCCGGGACCTCCTTCTTGGCGGCGGAAACCTCACGCAGGGCCTCGGCGTAGTTGGTGATATCGGTCAGGATGACCAGGACCTGCATGTCCTTCTCAAAGGCCAGGTACTCGGCGGCGGTGAGGGCCACGCGGGGGGTGGCGATACGCTCCACGGCGGGGTCGTTGGCCAGGTTGGAGAAGACCACGGTGCGGTCGATGGCGCCGGTGCGGCGGAAGTCGTTGATGAAGAACTCGGACTCCTCGAAGGTGATGCCGATGGCGGCGAAGACCACGGCGAAGGTCTCGTTGTCCCCCAGGACTCTGGCCTGACGGGCGATCTGGGCGGCCAGGGCGGCATGAGGCAGACCGGAGCCGGAGAAGATGGGCAGCTTCTGGCCGCGGACCAGGGTGTTCAGGCCGTCGATGGTGCTCACGCCGGTCTGGATGAACTCGGCGGGATAGGCCCGGGCGGCGGGGTTCATGGGCAGGCCGTTGATGTCCTTGTGGGCGTCGGCCAGGATGGCAGGGCCGCCGTCGATGGGCTCGCCCATACCGTTGAAGACGCGGCCCAGCATGTCCTCGGAAACGGCCAGCTGCTGGGGGTGACCCAGGAAGCGGACCTTGGATTCCGCCAGGTTGATGCCCTGGGCGGACTCGAAGAGCTGTACCACAGCCCGGTCGCCCTCCACCTCCAGCACCTTGCAGCGGCGCTTCTGGCCGCTGGGCAGCTCGATCTCGCCCAGCTCGTCGTAGGTGACGCCTTCCACGTGCTCCACGATCATCAGAGGGCTCGCGATCTCGCGGATGGTTTTATACTCTTTGATCATTCGTCCTCACCTCCGGCAATGACTTCTTCGATCTCGCGCTTCATCTGCGCCTCGATCTCGGCAAACTCGGTCTCGAAGACCTTGGCGTCGGCCATCTTGGCGCGGCCCACCCGCTCCCGGGAGGGAATGGTGAAGAGCTTTTCCATATCGGCGCCCTTCTGCAGCGCGTCCCGGCACAGGGTGTCGAAGCGCAGCACCAGGTCCATCAGCTTATACTGCTTCAGGTAGGAGGAATAGGCGTCCTCATCCACGAAGGCGTTCTGCTGCAGGAAGTCCTCGCGGATGCTCTTGGCGGTCTCCATGGTGAGACGGTCCGCGGGGCTCAGGGCGTCCTGGCCCACCAGACGGACGATCTCCTGCAGCTCGTTCTCCTCCTGCAGGATCTGCATGGCCTTGGCGCGGTTGCGCATGTAGCCCTCGCCGAACTGCTTGGTGTACCAGGGAGTCAGGGTGTCCAGATACAGGGAGTAGGAGGTCAGCCAGTTGATGGCCGGGAAGTGACGGGCGTAGGCCAGGCTGGAGTCCAGGGCCCAGAAGACCTTGACGATGCGCATGGTGGCCTGGGCCACGGGCTCGGAAATATCGCCGCCCGGAGGGGACACGGCGCCGATGGCGGTGACGGAGCCCTGGCGGTCGTCGGAGCCCAGGCACTCCACCACGCCGGCCCGTTCATAGAACTGAGCCAGACGGGAGGCCAGGTAGGCGGGGTAGCCCTCTTCGCCGGGCATCTCTTCCAGACGGCCGGACATCTCGCGCAGGGCCTCGGCCCAGCGGGAGGTGGAGTCGGCCAGGACGGCCACGTCGTAGCCCATGTCCCGGAAGTACTCGGCGATGGTGATGCCGGTGTAGATGGAGGCCTCGCGGGCCGCCACCGGCATGTCGGAGGTGTTGGCGATCAGCACGGTGCGCTTCATCAGAGGCTCGCCGTTGCGGGGGTCCTTCAGCTCGGGGAACTCCATCAGCACGTCCGTCATCTCGTTGCCGCGCTCGCCGCAGCCGATGTAGATGACGATGTCCACGTCAGACCACTTGGCCAGCTGGTGCTGCACCACGGTCTTGCCGGAGCCGAAGGGGCCGGGGACGGCGGCGGTGCCGCCCTTGGCAATGGGGAACAGGGTGTCGATGATGCGCTGTCCGCTGTTCATGGGGCGGCTGGGCACATACTTGCGGGTGTAGGGCCGGGCGATACGCACGGGCCAGCGCTGGATCATGGTCAGCTCATGGGTCTTGCCCTTCTCGTCCCGGATGGCGGCGACAACCTCGTCCACGGTGTGCAGGCCGCCGGCCAGGAAGGTGACCTCGCCCTTGACGCCGTAGGGCACCATGATCTTGTGGAGGATGGCCGTGGTCTCCTGGACGGTGCCGAGCACGTCGCCGGGCGCCAGCTTGTCGCCCACCTTGGCCACGGGCACAAAGTCCCACTTCTTCTGGCGGTTCAGGGCCTTCACGTCGGTGCCGCGGGTGATGCAGTCCCCGGTGAGGGCGCGCATCTCGGGCAGGGGGCGCTGAATGCCGTCATAGATATTGTCCAGCATGCCGGGGCCCAGCTCCACGGACAGGGGCATGCCCGTGGTCTCCACCGCGGCGCCGGGTCCCAGGCCGGAGGTCTCCTCATAGACCTGGATGGAGGCAGTGTCGCCGGTCATATTCAGGATCTCGCCGATCAGGCGCTGAGAGCCCACGCGCACCACGTCGGAGACGTTGGCGTCCGCCAGGCCCTCGGCCACCACCAGCGGGCCGGATACTTTGGTAATAGTTCCGCTCATGGTTCAAACTTCCTCTCGTTGATATGTTTGGGAGAAGAAAATGAATAATGAATAATGAATAATGAATAATTATGGAGTTTCCCTTCGGGAAACAGATTGCAATCCGTGCCGCGAAGCGGCACACCGCAACTGTTCACTGTTCACTATTATCTTTTCACTTTTCTCAGTCTCCCAGGATATTGGTGCCGACGGCCCGCTCCACCGCGGAGCGCAGGGCGTTCTGCCCCAGGCCCAGGGGGCCCTCCCGTCCCGGGATCAGGATGATGGCCGGGGTGGGACTGTCCTTGAAGCGGTCGATCTCGTGGCTCAGCTGGGCCGCGAAGTTTTCCTCGATATAAATGATGGCGTAGTCGTCGTGCTCTCGGGTGAGGCTCCTGAGGATCCGGCCGGCCTCCTCCGCCGAGGCGGCGGGCCAGGTCTCCAGCCCCAGGGCCTTGAAGCCCATGACGGTCTCCCGTCCTCCAATCACTGCAATCTTAAGCATACAGATCACGCAGCCTTTCCCGGATGGCCTCCGGCGCGATGCCGGAAAGCCTGCCCGTGAGGATCATGCGCACGGCGGTGATCTCGCCTTCCACAGCGGCAAGATAGGCCGCCACGGTCTCGGGGCCGTAGCTCACCAGCTTGGCCGCACGCAGATAGGCGTTCACCCCGTCGTCACAGGCGCGCTCGAAGGCGGTCATGCTGCCGCCCTCCAGCGCCTCGGCGCCCAGGGCCGCCGCCTTTTCCAGGGGGCTGTGGGCAAAGAGAGCGGCAAAGCCCTCGCCCTCACCGGCCGCCAGCAGCCGATCCCGATCCACGCCGCCGCCGGGCAGCAGCACCTCCCCCAGGAAGTCCGCGTCCTTGTGCATGCGCGCGGTGCGCACCAGGCTCTTCAGGTTGCAGCTGTCGATGAGCAGTCTGGCGTAGCCCGTGAGGAAGGGACAGTCCGCAATTCTGGCGGCGTCCAGCATCTCCTCAAACATGGCGCGGTCCAGCACGAAGTCCGAAAGCTGGGGATTGGCGGTGCGGGCCAGGGTATTCCTGGCCTCCAGCAGCGCCTCGCCGAAACGCTTGGGCAGCTCGCTCAGGCGCTCCTCCTGCCAGGCCTCCTGCAGCTTCTCCGGCGCGATGCGGCCGGCGCCGCTGAAGAGCGACGAGGCGTCCGTGCCCATGGCCTCCGCCTTCAGCAGGACCTTGGCGTTGTGGGCGTCGTACTTGATGCGGAAGAAGTCCACGATCGCCCGCTCGGGGCACAGCTTTTCCAGTTCGTCCAGGGCCTGGACGCGCCGCTGGGTCAGGGTCTGTTCGATCTGGCCGGCCGTGGCTTGGGAAAGATCCGGATAGCCGCAGTCGGTCAGGAGCTTGGCAGCCTCCTCGAAGGAGGACGCCTCCAGCATCCGCCCGGCCCGCTCCGCATTCAGCAGCTTGGGCTCCCGGGCGCGCAGCATGGCGGACAAGCTCAGATACGCTTCTTTTTTCTTAGCCAATGTTCTCCCTCCCGATCCGGGGATCACTGAAACAGGGTCTCAGCGACCTTGGCGGAAAGCTCGCTCTGGCTCAGCTCCACCAGCAGCTCCGCGCTGCAGTTGGCTTCAATGCTGCCGCGGCGCAGGAACAGGCCGCCGGCGATGTCCCGGGTCTCCGGGGAGAGCGTCAGCTTTCCCTGGGGCACCAGGGCGTTGACAGCCTTCACCAGCTTCTCGCCGAGGCGCTGGCGGTCCCTGGGGTTGAGGATGATCTCCTCATCGCCGGAGACGGAGGCCTGAGCCGCCAGCTTCGCCAGGAAGAGCAGATACTTGTCCTCCGGGAGGTTTACGATCTTCTCCAGCGCTCTCCGGAAGCTGTCCGCCACCAGGCTCTGCTTCTCAGCCAGCATGGCCTTGCGGCCCTCCATGCGGGCGATGCGCTCCACGCCGTCCACCTGGTCCTGGGTCTCCTTCACGCCGGCACGCAGCCGCTCGGCATAGAGCGCGGCGGCCTTCTTGTCGTAATCGCCCCGGATGCCCGCGCACTGCTGCTCGGCCTGAGCAAGGATCGCGTCGACCTGCGCCTTGGCGTCGGCCCGGATGTGCGCGATGATTTTTTCAGTGCCTTTCATACCTTGCTCCTATCTGTGCTCAGGCGCCGATGGTGATACGGCCGAGCATCATGAAGGAGGCGAGCAGAGCCAGAATGGCGTAGAACTCCACGGTGATGCAGAGGATCATGCCCTTGGACCAGTCGTCGGGCTTCTTGGCCAGGATGTTGACGGAGGCAGCGGCCACCTTGCCCTGGGCGATACCGGAGAGCAGGCCGCCCAGCGCGATGGGAAGGCAGGCGGACAGCACCTGCAGGCCCTCGGACACCGTCATGCCGGGAACCAGCTTGTTGAACGCGATAAACCAGATCACGAAGCCGTACAGACCCTGGGTGCCGGGGATGACCTGCAGGATCATGGCCTTACCGAACTTGCTGGGGTCCTCGGAGACGAGGCCGGCGCCGGCCTCACCGGCGATGCCGGTACCTTTGGCGGAGCCGATGCCCGCCAGGAGAGCCGCCAGGCCCGCGCCCAGCAGGCCGAGTGCGTAACCGATGCCGATGCCGAGTTCAGAGAACAAAGTTTCCATAATTGATTTCCTCCTATTTTGATTTCTATTGAATACTTCCATATTGGCCCCCCTGTGCAAGGGGGGCTGTCAGTTGCCGATCTCACGCGAGGCAGCTGACCGGGGGGTTGTCCGTGCCCGCGCTCCTGAGAGGCAGCCATACAAGCCTTCCGTCATCCGGCTCGCGGGGGATCGCCGGATGCCGCCTCCCCTTGCACAGGGGAGGTCTTGTTCACTCCTCCTTGGGCACCGCGTATTTGCTGTGGATCTCCAGGGGCTCAAAGCGCTTGCCGCCGTCCTGATAGAACTTGCCGAAGAACTCCAGGCACTGCAGTCTCAGGTCGTGCACGAAGCAGCCCAGCAGGTTCAGGCCGAAGTTCAAGGCGTGGCCCACCAGGAAGATCAGCAGGAAGATGATGCCGGAGAACACCGTGACCCCGTTTTCGGAGGGCATGGCCGCGATGGTGTTGAACACCTGGGCCACCACGCCGCCGGCCAGCATCAGGGCCATGATACGCGAATAACTCAGAATATCGCCGAACCAGCCGGTGAGGGTGCTGTAGATGACGCCGAAGGCCGCCGTCACCTTGCCGAAGCCCTTGGCATGCCGTCCCGCCCCGTAGAGCAGCATCACGCCGCCCAGGATCAGGATGGCCAGACCCGCGTAGTGCAGGGCCTGAGACTTTACAAGACCCAGCATATCCAGAGCCAGCAGCACGCCGCCCAGCAGGATCACCCACAGGGGGCCTTCCTCAAAGACGCCGTCCATCAGATTGCCGGCGCGCTTCTTCTCCAGGAAGGAGACGATCATGCCCACGTTCAGATGGATCACGCCCAGGGCCATGGCGCCGTAGAGCACCAGGGTGCTGTCCTTCACGGGACTGAACAGGGCGGGCAGGCCCTTCCACTGGGATCCGAACATGCCGGCTATGACCTCCGGCGCGTTCCCGAAGAGGCTGCCGGTGAGGGCGCCCATCACAAAGGTGCTGACGCCGGCGTACAGCAGCAGCTGGCAGAAAGCCAGGGTGCCGCCCCGGGGTCTGATCTTCTTCATGGCCACCAGGGCCGCGGCGATCATGATGATACCGTAGCCCATGTCCGCCATCATCAGGCCGTAGAACAGGATGAAAAACGGCGCCATGACGGGGTTTGCGTCCACCGAACCGTAGGCCGGCAGGCTGTACATGTCGGTGACCATGTTCAGGGCATTGCTGAATTTGTTGTTTTTCAGCTTGACGGGCACCTGGGGGTACTCGTCCTCTGTGGGCTCGCTGGTTTCCCAGGCGCAGGTAAAGCGCTCCAGAAGCTTTGAAAGCTCCTCTTCCTTCTCGGCGGGGATCCAGCCCTCCAGCACCACGGCGGAGCCGGTTCCGTAGAGCTTCTCCTCCGTCTCGGCCATGGCGATGCGGGTGGCGAGGCGGTCGGCTGCCAGCTGCAGCTTTTCCCGCCTGGGCCCCTCCGCGGCGATCTCTTTGACCAGGGCCGCCTTCTCCTTCCCCAGCGCCAGGAGACTCGTTTCCGCTGCGGAAACGCCGTCTCTGGCGGTGCCGGTGCAGCCGCTGAGCGACGCGGCGCTGAAGCCGAAGCCCCGCAGACACTCCTGGGCGGCGGCAAGCTGGTCCTTCGAGACCAGAAGCAGCAGATACTGCTGACTCCCGTCCAGGCTCACGGGGAAGAGCTCCGCCTCCTCGGCGGTCTCCGCCAGTTTCTTCTCCACCTGGTCCAGGGGGATGCGGAGGCTGAGGGAGCCCAGGACAACGGCGCAGCGCTCGGTGCCCTCCGTCTCCAGGGGCAGATCCAGGCTCACCCAGGGCATCAGGCTCTCGATGAGGCTGCGCTGGCGGCTCTCCTCGGCGCCGATCCTGCGGATGCGATCCTCCCGGGCGTCCAGTTGGGCGGCCAGGGCCAGAGCCTCCTCCAGCCCGTCTGTCTCCAGCAGCGCTTCACTCTCCAGCTCGGGCTTGGCGCTGAGCAGGGGCTTCTTTTCCGGGGCGTAGCGCCTGAGCAGCTCCAGGGAGCGCTCCAGGGCGGCATGGCGGGTCTTCAGGGCCGTCAGCTCGCTGGACTCCCGGTGCACCAGGCCCTGGGATTCCTGCTCCTGCAGCTCCTCCTCCAGCGCCGTCACCTGGACGCAGCCCAGCCGCGTCAGCTCCCGCAGCAGCTCCTCCTTCTGGGAACGGACCAGCATCAGCCGCAGGCGTTTCATTTTTACAATGGCCATGTCAGTCCTTCACTATCCTTTCCACAATGAGCGCTGCCGCTGCGTCCAGCTTGGCGCCCGCTTTCCGGCGAAGAGCATTCCGCTCCTCCTCCAGCCGACGGTTCAGAGCCTCGGTATCCGCCTTGCTCTTCTCCTGGGCCCGGGCGCGCAGGACCTCCAGCTCGCTCTCCGCCTTTTCGCGGGCCGCCTCCAGCGAGGCTTCCCCGGCCGCCTGGGCGTCAGCCAGCAGCTGCCTGGCCTGGGCCTGGGCGGCGGCGACGGCGTTTTTGGCCTCCTGCTCCGCAGTCGTCACGCTCGTGATCGCTTCCAATGACATTGGCACACCCCCTTCTCATACTAAGCTCAACAGCAAAGAATCAAATATAAACTGCCGCATAACATCATACCAAAATCGGCATGCTCTTTCAAGGGAAAACTGCCCGAAAACTTGACAAAAATCCTGGGGCTCCGACATCTTTTCCTATGCTGTCCGACCATTTTCCCCCGGGACGTGCAAAGCCCGCCGCGGAACAAGACAGCGGCGGGCGCGGGACGGCGGGCGACCAAGGCCGCCCCTACGGCGGGAGATGGGACGGCGGTGCGTTATGCCTCCCTCTTTGAAGGAGGTGCGCGGGTCAGACTCCCTCAGCCCCAGTGTGCGCACTGGGGCTGCTCCCTCGATGAGGGAGCCAACGCGCGTCTCACGCAAGCGCCGTGACAGAGGGAGGAATACGCGGGCCGGGCGTCGGCCCCTACGGCGGGTAACGAAGCCTCAGCGCGGAACGGAGCGTCCTCGCGCAGGGGCCGGCGCGGGGACCTCATCCGCCCCAGTGTGCGCACTGGGGCAGCTCCCCCGTGCGCGGGGAAGGCTGAGGCGGGCGGCCGCAAGGGACGCCCCTACGGCGCAGAACGGGACGTCGGCGCGGGACGCGGGAGGGGCAAGCCCCTCCCCTACGGCGTGGACGGGGCGTTTTCGCGAGACGGCAGGCGCCGAGGACGTCGACCCCTACGTGCGTGAGACGGCGGGCGCGAGACGAACGTGGGCACGAACGAGGACGCAGCGGTTTTTGCTGCGTCCTCGCGTTCTTTCCTGTCGTTCTGTCTTTTCCAATTCCGAATTCCGAACTCCGAATTCCGAATTGCTCTCAGCCCCAGAGGGCGGTGAGCATGGGGATGATCTGCTTCTTCCGGGACATGACCCCGGGGAGAAAGACCTGGTTGTTTTTGGGCGTGGCGGAGAAGGCCTGCTGAACGGTTTCGTCGCTGCCGATGTAGAGCAGCCAGGTCCCCTCTCGCAGCACGTCTGTGATCATCAGCATCACCAAATCGAAGTCCTGCTTCTCCCGCAGCTCGCGCATGCAGTTCAAAAACTCCTCCCGCCGGTCCAGCAGCTGCTGTGCGTCGGCACAGGTGATCTGGCTGACGGCCAGGTTCTGCCCGGAGATGTGGAATTCTTTGTAGTCCGCGCGGAAGAGCTCCTCGGCGCTCTTGTCCGCCCCGCCGAAGGAGAAGAGGGATTTGCCCAGCTCCTCCAGATCCACATTGGCGATATGGCTCAGCCGCTGGGCCATGGTGACGTCCCGCTTGGTGCAGGTGGGGGACTTGAACATGACCGTGTCCGACAGGATGGCCCCGGCCATGAGCCCCGCCATCTTGGGGCTGGGCACCACGCCGTTTTCCTGATACATGGCGGTGAGGATTGTGTTGGTGCTGCCCACGGGCTCATTGCGCATGCGGATGGGCTGGCCGGTCTGGATATCCGCCAGGCGGTGGTGGTCGATGATCTCCAGGATCTCCACCTGCTCCAGGCCCGGCACGGACTGGGCGGCCTCATTGTGGTCCACCAGCACCACCTGCTTCCGCCGGGGGCGCAGCAGGTGGAAGCGGGCCAGGGTGCCCACCACCCGCTCTTCCCCATCCAGAATGGGATAGGCCCGGTAGCGGCTTTTCAGCATGGTCTCCCGCACGTCGTCCAGATAGTCGTCCAGATGGAAGGCGATGATGCTCTCTTTCGTGCAGATCCGCTCCACGGAAATGGCCTGAAAGATGAAGCGGGACACCCGCCGGGCGGTGAGGGGCGTGGAAATGATGCAGGTGTTGGCCCGGGTCTCGGCCCACTGGGGCCGGATGTCCGAGCGGCAGATGATGAGGCAGCCCACGCCGCTCTCGATGGCCCGGTCGATGACCTCGGGCTGGTTGCCGCAGATCAAAATGCTGTCCGGACTGGTGAGGGCCGGGTCCTCGAAATTCTGGGGCAGGGCAATGAAGACCTGGCCGGAGACGGTGCTGACGGAGGTGGCGTACTCGTTCACCAGAGTGCCCTCCAGCACGCTCAGCAGGTTAAAGAGCGGAATGTCACTGATGCGGTTTTCCACCATGGACTTCATGTCATATTCGGCGATGTCTCCGGTGGAGAGCATGCCCAGGAGCTTCCCCTCCTCGTCCACGATGGGCAGGGCGGTCAGCTCCCCCTCCCGCATGGTGCGCAGGGCCAGGTCGATGGGCACCGAGCCGCTGAAAGCGGGGGGATGGTCAAAGTCCAGATCCCGCACCTGGGTGCGCATGCTCTTGATGAGAGGCGGGGCCTCCATGTCAAAGCGCTCCAGGAGCTTCTGGGTCTCATCGTTTACCGAGCCGATGCGCACGGCCTTGTAGTTGCGGTCTCCCAGGGCATGGCGCAGGTTGGCATAGGCCAGAGAGGCCACAATGGAGTCGGTGTCCGGATTCCGATGTCCGGTGACATAGATCTCGTTCACGGGCGATCCTCCTTTTCTCACATTCTCCGGAACATTTGCTTCTCTTCTTCGTCCTGGACCCCAGAGGGCTGTTTCTTCCGGAAAAGAAGCCCATGGTTGCTCGGACGGCGTTCCGCCGAGCTGCTTTTCGAAGAGTATTATAAAAAATCTTTTTTCTCTTGGCAAGCCCTTTTCAGTTCGGACCCGATATGGTATACTAATATAGAAAAACACAAAAACGGAGGTCATGCCATGAAGATCAAACGAACCATTTCCCTTCTCCTCGCCCTGCTGATGTGCGTGGGTATGCTGGGAGGCTGCTCCCTGGTCGAGAGTGTCACTGCCCAAACGCAGCAGATGCTCGGCGAGGCCGTCCTGGCCGCCCAGGAAAAGGTCGTTGCCGCAGCCGAAGCCAGAAACGCGGAGGCCGGAGAAGACACCCAGGCTCTGCCTGAGCCGGTGGCTGAGGATCCCGAAGAGCCCCCCCTGGTCGAGTACACCTCAGACCCGGATGAGCTTCCGATCATCCTCTATACGTCGGAGAGCGAAACCGAGACCGAGCCCGAAACCGAGACCGAGCCCGAACCGGAGCCCGAGCCCGAACCGGAGCCCGAGACCGAGCCCGAACCCGAGACCGAGCCCGAACCCGAGACCGAGCCTGAGGAGGAAATCCCGCCTCTGACCGAGCGCGACGGCATCTGGGAGCTGGTCCCCTTTGAGGAAATGCCCTACGAGCGCCCTAGCCTGGACGGCCTGGACGCCGCCATCGAGGCTGTGGGCGAAGCCCTGGACGCCGGCGAGCCCTACGAGGTCGTTGAGGCTCTGCTGGACGCCTGCGACGCCGAATACTGCGCCTTCGACACCATGTATTCCATCGCCTTTATCCGCTCCTGCCAGGACAAGACCGACGATTTCTACGCCGACGAGTATGCCTATCTGGACGAGCTCAGCGCCGATGTGAGCCAGAAGATCGAGAAGCTGTACTTCCGCTGCGGCATGTCCGACATGGCCCAGGAGCTGGAAGAGAAGTACTTCTGGCCCGGCTTCGCCGAGGAGTATGCGGACGACTCCACCTCCTTCTACAGCGACGAGATGGTGGCCCTGCTCCAGGAGGAGGCGAACCTGGTGGCCGACTACCGGGATCTGGTGGCCAACCCCATCGTCACCCTGTCCGACGGCTCTGAGGTGGAATACAACACCGCCATGGAAGAGGCCGAGGGCTTCACGTATCTCATCCTTCTCTTCTCCTATTACGACCAGTACAACCCCCAGCTGGCCCAGGTATATCTCGACCTGATCAAGGTACGCCAGGAGCAGGCCGCCCTCGCGGGCTACGACAGCTATGAGGAGCTGGCCTTCGACCACACCTTTGAGCGGGACTACACCCCGGAGCTGGCCGCCGAATATCTGGAAGGGATCAAGACCTGCATCGTCCCCCTCTACAAGGACGTGATGGAAACGGACCTCTACTACTCCGTGGAAAACAGCCCCATCGACGCCGCGCGTCTGGCTGAGATCCTGCGCTACGGCGTAAGCGGCATGGGCGACGATGTGACCGATACCTATGAGTTCATGCACGAGTATCACCTCTGCGATCTGGAGTACAGCCCCCTGAAGTCCGAAATGTCCTTCAAGACCTATCTGGAGGCCTATGACGTTCCCTTCCTGTTCATGGACGCCAAGGGCAATCTGAACGACATCACCACCTTCTCCCACGAGTTCGGCCACTATCTGGACGGCTTCATCAACTACGAGGCCTTGGAGACCATCGACCTGGCAGAATGCTTCTCCCAGTCCATGGAGCTGCTGATGCTCACCCGGCTTGACGAGGTCCTCACCGAAGAGGAGCTGACGAACCTGTGCCAGATCCAGATGCTGGATACCATTTCCATGTACGTGCAGCAGGGCGCCTTCGCCGAGTTTGAGCACATCATGTACAGCACCGATCCCGAGCAGCTCACCGTGGAGTATGCAAACCAGGTCTTCCTGCAGGTCGCCCAGGACTACGGCTTCTGTGAGGATGGCTTTGAGGATCTGTACAGCAAGCTCTGGATCGACATCCCCCATTTCTACGAGCAGCCCTTCTACGTGATCACCTATCCCGTATCTCACGACATCGCCATGCAGATCTTCCAGCTGGAAGAGGAAACCCCCGGCGCCGGGCTGGAAAAGTTCCTGGAGATGCTGCCCAGGGAATCCGAGTATATGCTGGACAGCGCCCTGAACGCCGGACTGGAGAGCCCCTTCGATCCCGGCCGTCTGGAAAAGGTGGCCGCGACCATGCGGGAGATCCTGCTGGGAGGCGAAGCCTACGCCAACGCCGCCTGATCCTCGATTCGATAAAACAACAACAGCCTGCTTCGGCAGGCTGTTGTTGTTTTATCGAGGTTCTTCTTGCAATGGGCCCACGGGGATGATACACTGTCTGCGAGGTGTTGCAGCATGCTGGAAACCAAGGACCTGATCCTGAAAAAGGCCGTCTTCGAGGACTGGCCGGATATCTATCGGAATCTCTGGCGCCACGCCGAGAGCGCCCGCTACATGCTCTGGAGCGTCACCGAGAGCGAGGAGGCCGCCCGGGACCGGATGCGCCGGACCCTGGCCTATGAGCAGCAGCACGAGTACGCCCTCTTCGTGTACGAAAAGGGCAGCGGCAAGGCCGTCGGCTTTGCGGGCATGCAGGAGCTGGAGCCCGGAGTCTGGGAGGAGAGCGGGGTGGCCCTGGGGCCGGACTATGTGGGCCGGGGCTACGGCGGCCAGATCCTGGACGCGCTGACCCAAAGGGCCTTTTCCCTGGGCGCCCGGGAATTCCGGGCCTACTGCCGGGAGCAGAACGAGCGCTCCCACCGGCTGATCCTCTCCCGGGGCTTCTGTCCCACAGGCTCGGAGACCTGCATCGACGACCGCAACGGCGAGGCCTACACCCTGCTGCACTTCAGGCTTCCCGCGCCCAAAGCTCCCGGAGAGGCCGTTTCGGATGAATAGAAACTTTTTGGAGAAAAGCGCCGCGGAAGCGGCGCCGCTTCTTTTGGGTAAGCTCCTCTGCCATCGGACGCCGGAGGGCCTGGCCGCCGGGATGATCGTGGAGGCGGAGGCCTACTGCGGCCCGGAGGACGATGCAGCCCATTCCTTCGGCGGCCGGCGCACCGCCCGGACCGAGGCCATGTTCGGGCCGCCGGGGCACGCCTACGTGTTCTCGATTTACGGGATGCACCGCTGCTTCAACGTGGTCACCGCCCCGGAGGGCTCGCCCCAGGCGGTGCTGATCCGGGCCCTGGAGCCGGTGGAGGGCCTGGAGTTGATGGCGGCGCGGCGGGGCACGGCCGATCCCCTGCTGCTCTGCAGCGGACCGGGCAGGCTCTGCCAGGCCCTGGACATCGGCCTGGCGCAGTACGGGCTGGACCTGTGCGGCGAGGAGCTGTTTCTGGCGGAATACCGGGACTTCTCCCCCGGAGAGATCTGCGTCTCCCCCCGGGTGAACGTGGACTACGCGGTGGAATACCGGGATCGGCTCTGGCGCTTTTTCGTGAAGGACAGCCCCTATGTCTCCCGGGTCCCCCGCCGCTACACCGCCCGAGCCACCCTGTCCAGGCTCTAAGGCGACGCGGAAAAAGTGAACAGATAACAGTGAACAGTGAACAGAGTTTGCCGAAAACCAGTACGGTTTTCAATCATCCTCCACACTCCTAACTCAGAACGGTGTTCTACGAACTGCGAACTGCGAACTACGAACTACGAACTATCCACGAAAAATCAGAGAGCTTTGAAACCTTGGTTTCAAAGCTCTCTGATTTCTACCGCGATGCCTCCGTTGTCGAAAATCGTGATCCAGGCGTAGGTCAGCTCCCGTCCTACTCCGGCGGTGCCGGGGTTCACCACCTTCACCCCGCCGATCTCCTGAGAGTCGGCAATGTGGGTGTGACCGTAGAGGGCCAGCTGACATTCCTGCTCCTGGGCGGCGTAGACCAGAGAATCCACGCCCCAGCGCACATTGTAGAGGTGGCCGTGGGTAAGGAAGGCGTCCACCGGTCCCAGGGAGACCACCGCCTCCTCCGGCTCCTGGGAGCCGTAATCGCAGTTGCCGCAGACGACGTAAACCGGGATGGCCGGAAACTCCCGGCGGAGGATCCGGGCGTCTCTGTCATGATCGCCCAGGTGGAGGATCATATCCGGGGGGCAGCGGCGGAGCTCCGCCAGCATGCGGCCGGTGTTGGAATGGGTGTCGGAAAAAACGGCGACGTTCATGAGAAAGCTCCTTTATGAGATCGGATTTGTCAAGTTTCTCCTCCCAGCTGCATAAGATGGGACGAAGGAGAGGGGGGAGGCCGATGCAGGATCTGGAAAAACTGGCCCAGGAGCTGCGGAACAAGGGAAAAACCGAGGAGCTGCGCGCCCTGGCGGACTCCGCAGACGGGCGGAGGCTGGGCGCGCGCATTGACGGCGCAGCAGTGGAAAAGGCCCTGCGCAGCGGGGACAGCGAGGCCCTTCGGCAGATCCTGCAGGGGGTCCTGCGCAGCGACGAGGGGCAGAGGCTGGCGGAAAACCTGCGCAGGGTGATGCAGAAGTAGGGGGATCGTTCTTGTCTGGAGGTGAGCGCCGTGAGCGAGCTGGAGGATCGGCTCAACAGCATTCTCAGCGACCCGGAGCAGATGGCGAGGATCCAGGGCCTGGCCCAGTCGCTCATGGGCGAGGGAGGCGCCGCCCCGGCCTCCCCCTCCGGGGCGGCTGGCGAGGCGGACAGCGCCCTGCTGGGCAAACTGGGGGCGCTGCTGGGTCAGCAGGGCGGCGACGCGGAGAAGCGGGCCCTGCTGGAGGCCATGAAGCCCTATCTGTCAGAAAAACGCCGGAGCAAGCTGGACCGGGCCATGCGCCTTGCGCGCCTGGCCCGTGCGGCACGTCTGGCCATGGGGGAGCTGGGGAATGGTGAAACGCTATGAAGGGAACACGGGCCGGGTCCGGCGGATCCCCGAGGGCCTGCCGGAGCCGCCCCGCCGGGTGCCGGAGCCGCCTCATCGGGAACCGGGCCCTCCTCCCCCGCCCCCAGGGGCGGGGCTGCTCCCCCGGCAGCTCCAGCGGCTGCTCTCCGCCTCCCTGGGGGAGCTGGAGACCGAGGACCTGCTCCTGCTGCTGATCCTCTACCTGCTCTATCGGGAGAGCGGCGACAAGGACTGGCTGGTCACGCTGGGCGCCATGCTGTTTTTCTGACATAGGGAAAACCGCAGCGGCAAAGCCTCTGCGGTTTTCCCTGTCGAGATGGAGGCGGAGCCGCTGTTTCAGAGCTGCTTGCCGCCCTCGTCGGCCGCCTCCGCGGCCTCCCCGTTTTCCCGGCGGCCCAGGCGCAGCTTGGGATTCTTGCGGAACACATAGAGCCAGACGGTGATGGAGATGCCGAAGGCCAGCACCAGACAGCCGATGCGCAGCAGCGGACTGTCCCCCGTCATCAGCACGGCGCTGAGGCCCAGGATGGCGGAGATGCCGTACATCACGGCAACGGCCTGCTTCTGGCTCAGGCCCAGGGCCAGGAGCCGGTGATGGAGGTGGCCCCGGTCCGGGTGAAAGGGGCTCTGCCCCCGCAGGATGCGGCGGAAGAAGGCAAAGGTGGTGTCAGCCAAAGGCAGGGCCAGGGCCAGCAGCGGCACCAGGAAGGTGATGATGGTGTGCATCTTGAACAGGCCCAGGATGGACACGGTGCTCAGCACGAAGCCCAGCAGCTGGGAGCCCACGTCCCCCATAAAGATCTTGGCGGGGTTCAGATTATAGGGCATGAAGCCCAGGCAGGCGCCGGTGAGGATCGCCAGCAGCAGGGAGACCACCGGCTCCGACACGAAGAGGGACACCACCAGCATGGTCAGGGAGCTGATGGCGGACACGCCCACCGCCAGGCCGTCCAGCCCGTCGATCAGGTTCACGGCGTTGGTGCAGGCCACGATCCACAGCACGGTCAGCGGCAGGGAGAGCCAGCCGATCTCAATGGTCGTGACCTCCGAGAGGGGGTTGAGGTTGGAAATGGCGCTGAAGACCACGCCGCAGCGGATCACCACCACGGCGGCCACGATCTGCCCGGCCAGCTTGATCCAGGGATTCAGCGAGACAATGTCGTCAACCTCTCCCATCATGGCAATGATGGCCGCGCCCAGCATGATGCCGGTGACCTGCGTGTTCAGCGGCGCAAAGAGCAGCGCCGTCAGCACAAAGCCCAGAAAGATCGCCAGGCCGCCCATCCGGGGGATGGGGACCGTGTTGATCCGCCGCGCGCTGGGCTGGTCCACTGCTCCGACCAGCTCGGCGAAACGCTTTACATAGGGCGTCATGAAGTAGCTGACCAGGAAAGCCAGCAGAGACGCCAATATCAGTTGCAGCCACAAAGCCATGTTCGAAAACATCGCAACTACTCCAATACTTTTTCTTCCTTATAAGCCCCCCTGTGTAGGGGCTGCCCCAGTGCGCACACCGGGACTGAGGGCCTGTTTCCTCCGGTCCGTCATTGCGCAGACAAGCCCGCTCCCCCATCTCAGGGGAACTTCTTCCAAGCCGTTAACCGGCCTTCATTTTTCTTTTTACCGCACGGCCGGGACAAGCCCAACCTTCTTGTAGACCTTGCGCAGGGTCTTGCCCGCGATATAGGAGGCCTTCTCGGCGCCGGCTTTGCACAGGCCCTCCAGATAGGCCTTGTCCTTCATGATCTTCTGGGCCTCCTCCCGGATGGGACGCAGGGTCTCCACCACAGCCTCGCCCACGGCGGGCTTGAAGGCGCCGTAGCCCAGGCCGTCGAACTCCCGCTCGATCTCGTCGAAGCTCTTGCCGGTGACGGCGGCGTAGATGCTCATCAGGTTCGCAACGCCCGGCTTCTTCTCCGGATCGTAGCGGACGCAGTGCTCCGTGTCGCAATCGGTAATCGCCCGCTTGAACTTGCGCATGATGTCCTCCGGGGCTTCCATGACCAGGACCCGGCCGGTGCCCACCTCGTCAGACTTGGACATCTTGCTGGTGGGGTTCTGCAGGTCCATGACCCGGGCGCCCACCTTGGGGATGAAGGGCTCGGGGATCTTGAAGGTCTCGCCGTAGAGATTGTTGAAGCGCTGGGCCACGTCCCTCGTCAGCTCCACATGCTGCTTCTGGTCCTCCCCCACGGGGACATAGTCCGGCTGATACAGCAGGATGTCCGCCGCCATCAGGGCGGGGTAGGTGAAGAGGCCGCCGTTGATATTGTCGGCGTTCTTGGCGCTCTTGTCCTTAAACTGGGTCATGCGGCTGAGCTCGCCGAACATGGTGTAGCAGTTCAGCACCCAGCCGAGCTCGGCATGGGCGGGCACATGGCTCTGGAGAAAGAGGGTGTTCTTCTCCGGATCCAGGCCGCAGGCCACGTACTGGGCCAGCTGCTCCAGGGTGCGGCGGCGCAGCAGGGCCGGGTCGTTGCGGGTGGTGAGGGCGTGGAGATCCGCCATGAAATAGTAGCAGTCGTACTGCTCGGCGCGCTCCGCCCAATTCTTGATCGCCCCCAGATAGGAGCCCAGGGTCAGATCCCCGGTGGGCTTGATGCCCGAAAGCATGACTTTTTTCGCAGCGGTATTTTCCATAAGAACACTTCCTTCCAGATTACTGTTGCTGAATTTGTATTTTATCAAAAGAAAAGCGTCTTGACAACAGGGAAAATGTAAAATATGATAGTTGGGCCCTGCGGGCAGTTTTGCGTGTTTTGTTTTCACAAGGCGAACGCGAAATGGTCCCCCTCATCCGTCATCCGCCTAGCGTGGGACGGCGGATGCCACCTTCCCCCGAGGGGGGAAGGCTATATGGAAGGAGAATGGATATGGATATGACCTGGTTTGATGAGATGGAGGCGCGCATTCCCAAAAACGAGGTGCGCACCCGCTTTGCCCCCTCGCCCACCGGCTACATGCACGTGGGCAATCTTCGCACAGCCCTCTACACCTGGCTGATCGCCCGGCATTACGGCGGCAAGTTCCTGCTGCGCATTGAGGACACCGACCAGGGCCGTCTGGTGGAGGGCGCGGTGGACGTGATCTACAAGACCATGGCCGAGTGCCACCTGGACCACGACGAGGGCCCGGATGTGGGCGGCCCCGTGGGCCCCTATGTGCAGACCCAGCGCCGCCCCTTCTACGGAAAGTACGCGGAGCTGCTGGTGGAGCGGGGCCACGCCTACCGCTGCTTCTGCGAGAAGACCGAGAGCGAGGAGGACGCCGGAGACTTTAACCGGGCCGCCGATCCCTGCCGCAGCCTCTCGAAGGACGAGGCCGATCGCAGAGCTCAGGCGGGCGAGCCCTTCGTCATCCGTCAGAAGATCCCCGAGGAGGGCAGCACCACCTTCCATGACGAGATCTACGGCGACATCACCGTGGACAACAGCAGCCTGGACGACCAGGTGCTGATGAAGCGGGACGGCCTGCCCACCTACAACTTCGCAAACGTGGTGGACGACCACCTCATGGGCATCACCCACGTGGTCCGGGGCAGCGAGTACCTGGCCTCCGCGCCCAAGTACAATCTGCTGTATCAGGGCTTCGGCTGGGACATCCCCAAGTATGTCCACTGCTCCCCCGTCATGCGGGACGCCCACAACAAGATGTCCAAGCGCCACGGCGACCCCTCCTATGAGGATCTGATCGCCCAGGGCTTCCTGACGGACGCGGTGCTGAACTATGTGGCCCTGCTGGGCTGGAGCCCCAAGGGCGAGCAGGCGGAGCAGGAGATCTTCTCCCTGGAGGAGCTGAAGGAGGCCTTTGAGATGTCCGGCATCTCCAAGTCCCCCGCCATCTTCGATATCGAGAAGCTGCGCTACTTCAACGCCGAGTATATCCGCCGCATGAGCGCCGAGGCCTTTGCCCGGGTGGCCGAGCCCTGGATCCGCCGGGCCGTGAAAAACCCGGCCATCGACGCCGCCGCCGTCGCAGGACTCCTGCAGCAGCGCACCGAGGTGCTGACGGAGATCCCGGAAAAGCTGGACTTCTTCGACGAGCTGCCGGAATACGGCACGGAGCTTTTCGTGCACAAAAAGTCCAAGTCTGACGAGGAGAGCGCCCGGGAGATCCTGGCTCTGGTGATCCCCCGCTTCGAGGCTCTGGAGAGCTGGGACGACGAGCACATCCTGGACTGCATGGTCAAGCTGGCCGAGGAGCTGGCCGTGAAGAACGCCAAGGTCATGTGGCCGGTGCGCATCGCCGCCGCCGGCAAGGCCGTGACCCCCGGCGGCGCGGTGGAGATCTGCCGCATCCTGGGCCGGGACGAGACGCTCCGCCGCCTGCGCATCGGTCTGGAAAAGCTGAAGAAATGAAGCTCGCTTTGCGAATGAAGAAATGAAGACGCTTCGCTAGTGAAGAAATGAAGAAATTGTGGTGTCGCTGCGCGACGGATTGAAATTCCCCCTATTCCCCAGTGTGCGCACTGGGGACTTCCCCCTAAGGGGGAAGCAAGGCCGCCTCTTGCCTCCCTCTCGGGAAACAAGGCCGCGTCTTGCCTCCCCCTTTGGGGGAATTGCGGGCTCGCGCTGCCGGTGGCAGATGAAGCGAGCCCGGAATTTCCGCAGCGGTCGAAAAATGCAAGGAAGAGCGTACGCCCGCAGCATTTTTCGGGTACCGCAAGGCGGACAGCTGCTGAGCCGCTTGCGGCGAGGCCGGAAGGGGTTTTCATTCCTTCATTCCTTCATTCCTTCATTCCTTCATTCCTTCATTCCTTTAGATCCCCCGCTGGTAGCGGTCCTTCAGCACCAGGTACTCCTTGCGGTCGATGAGGCCGTTTTTCAGCCACTCGTCCAGCTGGGCGATCCGGCGGGCCTTATCCCGCTGAAAGTGGTCCTCCCCGGTGTTCTCGCAGACGATGCAGGGAGCGTCCGGCACGGTAAACTGCCGGTGGGCCGCGCGATTCATCGACGGCGCGGGCCTGTGCAGCTCCACGGTCGGCGTCCGCCGCTGGGCGGCGGCCCGGGCGTTTTGCCCGCTCTTCTGCTGGCTCTGCTGCTTGCCCTTGGCCTTCTTAAGAATGGCCGGCAGGACCCAAAATACCAGGATCAATACTACAAGGCCTTCCATATGCGCTCCTCCTTTTCGTCTTTGCTCGGTTTATTCTTCTTCGCCGCCCTCGGTCTCGGTCTCGGCGGCCTCTTCCACCACGCGTCCGGTCTTCTCGATGGAGATGACCCGGCTGCCCTCCATCAGGCGCATGACCCGCACGCCCTGGGTGGCCCGGCCCAGCAGGGAGATGTTGTCCACCGCCATGCGAATGATGGTGCCGTCGTCAGAGATGACCAGAAGATCCTCGCCGGGATTGACCATCTTCACGTCGGCCACGGGGCCGGTGCGCTCGGTGACGTTGTAGTTGCGGATGCCCAGACCGCCCCGGCCGTGGACGCTGTACTCCTCCACGGCGGTGCGCTTGCCGTAGCCCTTCTCCGTGATGGAGAGCAGGGCCTCGCCGCCGTAGGTGCTGCCGGCGCCCACCACATAGTCGCCGGGGCGCAGGCGGATGCCCCGGACGCCAACGGCGGTGCGGCCCATGGGGCGCACGTCGTTTTCGTCGAAGCAGACGGACATGCCGTCGTGGGTGGCGATGAGGATGTTCTCGTCCCCCATGGTCTGCAGCACGGTGATGAGCTCGTCCCCCTCGTCCAGGTTCAGGGCCCGGATGCCGTTGGAGCGGATGTTGCGCAGGGCTCCCTGGCTCATGCGCTTGACGGTGCCCTTGCGGGTGACGAAGAAGAGATAGTTCTCCTCCTCCAGGCCGCGGCCCCGGATCATGGCGCTGACCTTCTCGCCGGCGTCGATCTGTATGATATTGATGATATTGGCGCCCCTTGCGTTCCGTCCCGCCTCGGGAATATTGTAGCCTTTCTTGATAAAGACCTTGCCCTTGCTGGTGAAGAAGAGGATATGGTCGTGGGTGGAGGCGGTGAACACCGTGTCCACATAGTCCTCCTCCTTGGTGGCCATGGCCCGGATGCCCTTGCCGCCCCGGCCCTGGGTCCGGTACTCGCTGACCGGCAGACGCTTGATATAGCCGCCGTGGGTCAGGGTGAAGACGCACTCCTCCTCCTCGATGAGATCCTCCATGTCGATCTCATCCTCCACGTCCTGGATCTCGGTGCGGCGCTCGTCGCCGTACTTGTCCCGCAGCTGCAAAAGCTCGTCCTTGAGGACGGCCTTGATCTTCTCCGGATCCGCCAGCAGCTCCTTGTAATAGGCGATCTTGACCTCCAGATCCTTGTACTCCTGCTCCAGCTTCTCCCGGTTCAGGCCCTGCAGGGCGATGAGGCGCATGTCGCAGATGGCCTGGGCCTGCACATCGGACAGCTTGAAGCGCTCCATCAGGTTCTGCTTGGCGTCGTCGTAGCTGCTGCGGATGATACGGATGACCTCGTCGATATTGTCCTGGGCGATCAGCAGGCCCTCCAGCAGGTGGGCCCGCTCCTCGGCCTTGCGCAGGTCGTAGCGGGTGCGGCGGACGATGACCTCCTCCTGGAACGTGAGATACTCGTCCAGGATATGCCGCAGGGACAGGATCTTGGGCTGGCTCTGGTTGTTCACCAGGGCCAGCATGTTGATGGAAAAGCTGGTCTGGAGCTGGGTCTGGGCGAAAAGCCGGTTCAGCACCACCTGGGGATTGGCGTCCCGCTTCAGCTCGATGACCATGCGCATGCCGTTGCGGTCCGTCTCGTCCCGCAGGTCGGAGATGCCCTCCAGGCGCTTCTCCCGCACCTGGTCGGCGATGTTCTTGATGAGCTGGCGCTTGTTGACCTGATAGGGCAGCTCCGTCACGATGATGCGGGTGCGGCCCTGGCCGTGCTCCTCAAACTCGGTCCGGGCCCGGACCACCACCTTGCCCCGGCCGGTGGCGTAGGCCTGGCGGATGCCGCTGCGGCCCATGATGATGCCCCGGGTGGGGAAATCCGGCCCGGTGATGTGCTGCATCAGGTCATAGAGCGTGGCCTCGGGATCGTCCAGCACGCAGACGCAGGCGTTGATGACCTCCCGCAGGTTGTGGGGCGGGATATTGGTGGCCATGCCCACGGCGATGCCGCTGGAGCCGTTGACCAGCAGGTTCGGGAAGCGGGAGGGGAGCACCCGGGGCTCCTTCCGGCTCTCGTCGAAGTTGGGGTCCCAGTCCACGGTCTCCTTGTCGATATCCCGCAGCATCTCGTTGGAGATCTTGGAGAGTCTGGCCTCGGTATAGCGGTAGGCGGCGGGGGGATCCCCGTCCACGGAGCCGAAGTTGCCGTGGCCGTCCACCAGCATATAGCGCATGGAGAAGTCCTGGGCCAGACGCACCATGGCGTCGTACACGGAGGCGTCGCCGTGGGGATGGTAGTGACCCAGTACGTCGCCCACGCAGGTGGCGGACTTCTTGAAGGGCTTGTCCGAGGTCAGGTTGCCCTCGTACATGGTATAGAGAATGCGCCGGTGCACCGGCTTCAGCCCGTCCCGCACGTCGGGCAGGGCCCGGCCCACGATGACGGACATGGCGTAGTCGATATAGCTGGTCTGCATCTCCTGCACCAGCTCCGACTCGGTGATCACCTGGTTGGGGAAGGCGATATCCTCGGGTTTGTAGTCTCGTTTATGTGCCATAATATCCTCCGGAAATGAAGAATGAAAAATGAATAATGAATAATGAATAATTATGGTGTCGCCTTCGGCGACGAATTTTCATTCATCACGCCTTCGGCGTGATACAATAATTCTTCTGTATTCATTCTTCAGTTTTCAGTATTCATTAAATATCCAAATTCACCACGTATTTTGCGTTCTGCTCGATCCAGTCCCGTCTCGGCTCCACCTCTTCGCCCATGAGCACGGTGAAGACCTGGTCGGCCAGGATGGCGTCGTTCAGGGTGATGCGGCGCAGGGAGCGCTTTTCCGGGTCCATGGTGGTCTCCCACAGCTCGTGGGGGTCCATCTCGCCCAGGCCTTTGAAGCGGGAGATGTCGATCTTCACGTTGGGGTTGTCGCCCCGCATTTCGGCGCTGATCGCATCCCGCTGCTCGTCGGAATAGGCCACCCGCTGCTGTTTGCCCCGCTGCAGCTTGTAGAGGGGCGGCACGGCGGAGTAGACATAGCCGTTTTCGATGAGGGGCCGCATATAGCGGAAGAAGAAGGTCAGCAGCAGGGTCCGGATGTGGCTGCCGTCCACGTCAGCATCGGCCATGATGATGATCTTGTGATAGCGGAGCTTTTCCATATTGAACTCGTCCCCGATGCCGGCCCCCAGGGCCACGATCAGGGGATAGAGCTTGTCGTTGCCGTAGATCTTGTCAGCCCGGGCCTTCTCCACGTTCAGCATCTTGCCCCACATGGCCAGGATGGCCTGGAAGCGGCTGTCCCGTCCCTGGATGGCGGAGCCGGCGGCGGAGTCGCCCTCCACGATGTAGATCTCGCACAGCGAGGGGTCCCGCTCGTTGCAGTCCTGCAGCTTGTCTGGCATCTGGCCGCTCTCCAGCCCGGTCTTGCGCCGGACGGATTCCCGGGCCTTCCGCGCGGCTTCCCGTGCCCGGTTGGCCATCATGGCCTTCTCCAGGATGGCCTTGGCCGCCTGGGGGTGTTCCTCGAAGTACACCGCCAGCTGGTCGTTGACGATGCCGTCCACCAGGGTGCGGATGTAGGCGTTGCCCAGCTTCTGCTTGGTCTGGCCCTCGAACTGGGCCTCGGGCAGCTTCACGGAGATGACGGCGGAGATGCCCTCCCGCACGTCCTCGCCGGAGACCTTGTCGTCCCCCTTGATGATGTTGTTCTTCTGGCCGTAGGTGTTGATGACCCGGGTCAGCGCGGTCTTGAAGCCGGTCTCGTGCATGCCGCCCTCGGGGGTGTGGATGTCGTTGGCGAAGGAGACCAGGGTCTCGTTGAAGCCGTCATTGTACTGCAGGGCAATCTCCGCTACAGCGTCCCCCTTGGCGCCGGAGAGGTAGATGACCTCGTCGTGGATAGGGTTCTTGTGCTTGTTCAGGTAGCGCACGAACTCCCGGATGCCGCCCTCGTAGCACATGGTCTCGCTCTGCTCCCGGCCCGGGCGTTGGTCGGCCAGGGTTATGGTGAGGCCGCCGTTGAGGAAGGCCTGCTCCCGCATGCGGGTGTGCAGGATGTCATAGTCGTATTCCGTGTCGTCGAACATCTCCGGATCCGGCTTGAAGCGGACCACGGTGCCGGTGCGCTCGGTCTCGCCCACCACGGTGATGGGCTGGGTGATGTCTCCCCGGCTGAAGCGCATCTGGTGGATCTTCCCGTCCTTGTGGACCTGGACCTCCAGCCACTCGGAGAGGGCGTTGACCACGCTGGCGCCCACGCCGTGGAGGCCGCCGGAGACCTTGTAGCCCCCGCCGCCGAACTTGCCGCCGGCGTGGAGCACGGTGAAGACCACCTCCAGGGCGGACTTTCCGGTCTGCTCCTGGGTGTCCACGGGGATGCCGCGGCCGTTGTCGCTGACGCGGATCACGTCCCCCTCCTCGATGCTCACCTCGATATGGGTGCAGAAGCCCGCCAGGGCCTCGTCGATGGAGTTGTCCACGATCTCATAGACCAGGTGATGCAGGCCCGAGGAAGAGGTGGAGCCGATATACATGCCCGGCCGCTTGCGCACCGCTTCCAGCCCCTCCAGCACCTGGATCTGAGAGGCGTCGTATTCCTGGGTTACTTTTTCCGTAATGTCTGCCATAGTTCCTCCAAAACTGTTCCTTGTTCAGCCCTGACGGGCGAAACAAGGAAGGGATACTCGCGCTGATCGCCCTTCGGTTGGTCGGCGCGAGGCCTCGCAGCAGAGCTTGGATCGTCGCACGTTTCCCGCGCGTCGCCATGCTCGGCTCAGGGAGTTTTTGCCGAGGCAAAGCCCCGTCAAAAACAGATTTTTATTTTGTTTTCGCCTTGCGAGGCGAAAATCAGAGGCGTTCCCCCTCTGAACTCCTCCCTTTGACGGGAGGACGGAACGATTCTCTTACTCTGTGACCTGGGTCCGCTCCTCGGCGCGCTTCAGCAGCGTGGCGCTGGCCATCTGGCTCAGATAGACCCGGGTCCGGCCTTTGGCTTCGCACAGCACAAAGGACTTGGGGATATCCTCGGCGGCGTTGACGACCTTGCCCGCCTTGTCCGCCATGGAGAGGAATTTTCGCGTCAGGTGGCTCTGGGAGGTGATATCCAGGTCGAAAATGCCCAGGACTTCATCGTCCCGCACCAGAGTGCCCTTGCCGAGATGCAGGTATTTCATCCGCGGATCCGCCCCTTTTCCACCAGCAGCACCCGGCCGCCGGTACGCTGGGAGATTTCCGCGTCCTCACAGCAGGTGATCAGGGTCTGGCCGCCGCCGATGCGGTTGAGGACGAATTCCTGCCGCTTCTGATCCAGCTCGGAGAGCACGTCGTCCAGCAGCAGGATGGGCATCTCCCCGCTCTCCGCGTGGAGGATCTCCCGCTCAGCCAGCTTCATGGACAGGGCCGCCGTCCTGGTCTGGCCCTGGGAGGCGAAGCTCCGGGCGCTGCGGCCATTGATCTGAATGTCCAGATCGTCCTTGTGGGCGCCGGTGAGGCACTGGGCGCTGTCCAGCTCCGCCTGGCGGTGGGCCTCTTGGTGCTCGCAGATGTCGTAATAGATCTCCCTGGCGGAGGCGCAGGGGTCCTTCACGGTGCTCACCGTCTGATAGGCGATGGCCAGCTCCTCCCCCTTGCCGGAGAATTCCCGGTGAATAGGCGGCGCCGCCTGGTTGAGCCTGGCCGCGTAAGCCGCCCGATAGCGGATCAGCTGGGCCGAAGAGCGGGCCATGCCGTCGGAAAACTCGTCCAGGGTGTCCAGCAGACTGGGCTTTTCCCGCCAGTCCCGCAGGATCCGGGTCTTGTGCTCATAGAGCCGGTTGAACTCCGTCAAAATCTCCGCGTAGCGGGGGCGGATCTGGGAGATGGCGTTGTCCATCAGCCGCCGGCGCACCGCCGCGCCCTCCTTGATGAGGTTCAGATCGTCCGGGCAGAAGAGCACCACGTTCACCGCGCCCGCCAGCTCCCCGGCGGTTTTTTTCACGCCGTTGACCGTGATGCGCTTGGCCTGACCGGCGCGCAGCCGGATGTCCACGGTCTGGTCCCGGTCGTGGCTGAAGATCTCCGCCAGGATCTGTCCCTCGCTGTAGCCGAAGCCGAGAAGCTCCCTGTCATAGCGGGTGCGGAAGCTGCGCCCGCAGGAGAGCATGTATACGGCCTCCAGCAGATTGGTCTTTCCCTGGGCGTTGGCCCCGCAGATCACGTTGGTGCCGGGGGCAAAGTCCGCCGTCTCCCACTCGTAATTGCGAAAGCCGTTCAGGGCGATCCTGTTGACTCTCATGCCTGCTCCACCAGAAGCTCGAAGCGGTCGAAGCTCACCGTGTCCCCGGGACGGATCTTCTTGCCCCGCATGGTGCACACCTCGCCGTTGACCTTCACCAGGCCCTCGGCGACGGCCATCTTCGCCTCGCCCCCGGTGCCTACCAGAGACGCGTACTTCAAAAGCGCGTCCAGCTTGATATATTCGGTTTGGATAGTGATCTTTTCCATAAAAATACCTTTCAAAATAATGAAGACGCTTCGCTAATGAAGAAATGAAGCTCGGCTTCGCCTAATGAAGAAATATTGGTATCGCCTTCGGCGATGAATTATAATCCGTGCCGCGCAGCGGCACACCACAATTGGTCCGAAGGACCCTTCATTTCTTCATTCCTTCATTTCTTCATTCCTTCATTTCTTCATTCCTTCATTCCTTCATTCCTTCATTCTCCCGCTCTCAATCTCACGGGCAGGATCATATAGGTGAAGCCGTCGCTGCCGTCGGAGGCCCGGATCACGGAGGGGGAGGAGGCGGTGTTCAGGCAAATCTGCAGCTCGTCGGCGCCGGCGGCCTTCAGGGCGTCCATCAGATAGCGGTCGTTGAAGCCGATCTCCAGCCCGTTGCCGCTGCCCTCGCAGGTGCAGAGGTCCTCCGCCTTGCCGAAGGGGGTCATGCACAGGCAGTCGATGCTGCCGTCCCCGAAGGTCATGCGCACGGGGCTGCTGTTTTTCTCGCTGATGATGAGGGCCACCCGGTCGATGACGGACATGATCTCGCCCCGGTCCACGGTGACGATGGTTCGGAACATCTCCGGAATGGAGCGCTTATAGTTGAGGAATTCCCCTTCCAGCCGCCGGGAGATGACCACGGTCTCCCCGATAAGGAAGGAGATGTGCTTGGCGCCTACGGAAATCTCCACCGGATCCTCGGTATCGCCGCAGATGCGCTCGATATCCGACAGAGCGGAGCCGGGCACCACGAAGCTGCAGTTCTCCATTCTGGCGCTCTCCAGCTTCTCGCAGCGCTTGGCCAGCCGATAACCGTCCACGGAGACCAGAGTCAGCTGATTCCCCTCCACCTCAAAGAGAGTGCCGGTGTAGATGGGGCGCACGTCGGTGTCCGCCACGGCGAAGATGGTCTGGTTGATCATGCTGCGCAGGATCTTCTGGGGCAGGGAAATGGTGTTGATGGGATCCAGCACCGGCATTTCCGGATAGTCCTCGGCGCTGATGCCCATGAAATTGAACTCGCTCTTGCCGCACTTGACCTTGACGCTGTTGTTGCTGTCCGTGGACAAGGTCACGATCCCATCGGGCATGCGGCGGATCATCTCGCCGAAGAAGCGGGCGCCCACCACGATAGAGCCGCCCTGGCTCACATCGGCCTGAATATTGGTATAGATGCCCTCCTTCAGGTCATAGCCGGTGATTTTTACGTCCCCTCTGCCCTCGATCAGCAGGCCCTCCAGGGCGGGGATGGGGCTCTTGGAGGCGGTGGCGCGGGAGGCGGTGGCGCAGGCTGCCTGCAGCAGTCCTTTCTCGCAGGTGAATTTCATGGTCGTTCCTCCTCAAAAATCTCTTTCTGTCAGGAATAAGTCTAAATAGATTTATTTATTTGTTATTAGGGGCCCGTTCTGTGGAAAAGCCGGAAAAAGCCGGGCGCTGCAAGGCTTTCCGCTGTGGAAAAAAATGTGGAGGAAAACCGCGCTTTCCACAGAAAAACAGGGGACTGTTTTTTCCACAATCTTTTTGTTCACTTTCCACAGCAAAAATGTGGAAAACAAACTTTACAGAGAGCCGGTGTTGGTGGTGATATTGGAGGTGATGTCCCGGATGACGCCGGCCATATTGGGATCGGATTTCAGCAGCTCCTCCACCTTGCGGATGGACGAGAGCACGGTGGCGTGGTTGCGGCCGCCGTGGTGCTCGCCGATGGCGGTGAGGGGCAGATTGGTCAGGGTGCGCATCAGGTGCATGGAAACCTGCCGGGCCATGACAGTATTCTTGGAGCGGCTTTGGCCGGTGAGCTCCTCCTCCCGGATGTTGTAGTATTTGGCGGTTTCCCGGATGATCTTTTCCGGCGTGGGAATGAAATCCCCGTCCCGGATCACGTCCTCGATGGCCTTTTTGGCGGTCTCAATGGTGGGCGTGTCCCCCAGCAGCTCCGTGTAGGCTGTGAGGCGCTTGATGACGCCCTCCAGCTGCCGGACGTTGGCGGTGATTTCCTTGGCGATGAAGCTGACCACCTCGTCCGTCAGGATCAGCCCCAGCTGGGCCGCCTTGTTGCGGGCAATGGCCATGCGCGTCTCCAGATCGGGAGGCTGAATGTCCGCCATCAGGCCGCCCTCAAAGCGGGTGCGCAGCCGCTCGTCCAGCAGGGACATCTCCAGCGGCGGCCGGTCGGAGGTGATGACGATCTGGTGCCCGGCCTCGTAAATGTTGTTGAAGGTGTGGAAAAACTCGTCCTGGGTGGCACGCTTGCCGGCGATGAACTGAATATCGTCCACCAGCAGCAGATCCACGCCCCGGTAGCGGGTGTGGAAGTCGTCCACGGTGCCCTCCTTGATGGCCTTGACCATCTGGATGGTGAACTCGTCCCCCTTCACGTAGGCGATCTTGGCAGCGGGGTTGCTGGCGTGGATATACTGCCCGATGGCCAGCAGCAGGTGGGTCTTGCCCAGGCCGGAGTTGCCGTAGATAAACAGGGGATTGTAGTTTTCCCCGGGCTTCTGGGCTACGGCCAGGGCGGCGGCGTGGGCGAATTCGTTGGACTTGCCCACGATGAAGCGGTCAAAGGTATAGCCCTCCATCTCCGGCAGTTCGCTGTTTCCGCTCCTGGGGGATACGTAATCCGGCAGCTCCTCCTCCGTCAGCACCAGCAGCTCAAATTTGGAGGAAAAGAGATCGGAGAGGATCTCCTGCACGATCTCGCTGTAGCGGTCTTTGATGATGTCCCGCTTGAAGTCGGACTTGGTGCAGATCACCAGGCGGGAATTTTCGATTTCCACGGGCCGGCAGTCCGCAAACCAGGCTTTGATGGTGGTGGGCGTCAGTTTTTGGGACAGCTGTTCCAGAACGACTTTCCAAATATCGTCAAGGGAATTCATGGCTTTCACCTCTGCAAAATGTTGAAAAAACACAGACTTACTAACCATATCATTATAGCAAAATTTTCAACAATTTGCAAGAAGAATTAAATATATATAATGTAGGAAAAGCAGAGTCGGCGAAAAAGACCTCTCTTGACTTTTACCCGCTTCTCTCATAAAATAATCTTTCAAAATAAGTGTTGGAGGTTTTTTATGAATCCCTATCTTGATATAGCGCCGGAAGTGCGGCAGGCCCTGGCCGAGGGCAAGCCCGTGGTGGCGCTGGAGAGCACCATCATCTCTCACGGCATGCCCTATCCCAAAAATGTGGAGACCGCCCTGCTGGTGGAGCAGACCATTCGCGAGAACGGCACCGTCCCCGCCACCATCGCCATCATCGGCGGCCGCCTGAAGGCGGGTCTCAGCCGGGAGGAGATTGAATACCTGGGCAGGACCGGTCGGGGCGTGGCCAAGGCCAGCCGCCGGGATCTGCCCGCCCTGGTGGCCCGGAAGGCCGACGGGGCCACCACCGTGGCGACCACCATGATCATCGCCCATATGGCCGGCATCGGCATCTTCGCCACCGGCGGCATCGGCGGCGTCCACCGGGGCGCGGAGACCACCATGGACATCTCCGCCGACCTGGAGGAGCTGGCCCAGACCCCGGTGATGGTGGTCTGCGCCGGGGCCAAGAGCATCCTGGACCTGGGCCTGACCCTGGAGTATCTGGAGACCAAGGGCGTGCCCGTGCTGGGCTACGGCACCGAAGAGCTGCCCGCCTTCTACACCCGCAAATCCGGCTTCTCCGTGGATTACCGGGTGGACTCCCCTGCGGAGCTTGCGTCCATCTTCCGCGCCCAGCGGGGCCTGGGCTACAAGGGCGGCATGCTGGTCACCAACCCCATCCCCGAGGAATACGCCATGGACAAGGCCGTCATCGACGCGGCCATCGAGCAGGCGCTGGCGGAGGCCAAAGAGCAGGGCGTCCACGGCAAGGAGACCACGCCCTTCCTTCTGGCCAAGGTGGTGGAGCTCACCGGCGGCGAGAGCCTGGAGAGCAATATCCAGCTGGTGCTCAATAACGCCCGCCTGGCCGCCCGCACCGCTGCGGAGCTGGCGCGGTAGGGGCGACCTTTGGTCGCCCGCAAAAAAACGAGGGAAAATCTCTTTGGTTTTCCCTCGTTTTTTCCAAATTGCGCACAAAATGTCGGAAATCTGCGGAAATCTTCTGCTATTCTACAGACAGACGGGAGGGAGTAAAATGGACTGGACGGAAGGTATGCAGCGGGCGCTGGATTATATCGAAGAGCATCTGACGGAGGAGCTTTCCTACGAGACCATTGCCGCACAGAGCTTTTGCTCCAGCTATCATTTCCAGCGGAGCTTCAGCATCCTCTTCGGCTGCACCCTGGGCGAGTATATCCGCGCCCGGCGTCTGACGCTGGCGGGGGCGGAGCTGACTGCCGGAAAATGCCGGGTGATCGACGCGGCGCTGCTCTGCGGCTATGAAAGCCCGGACAGCTTTGCCCGCGCCTTCCAGAAATTCCACGGCTTCAAACCGTCGCAGGCGCGCGGCGGCGGGGCGATGCTTCGGTCCTTTTCCCGTCTGAACGTGCAGAAAGACGATTTCACAGGAGGAACGACGATGGAGTACAAGATCGACAAAAAGCCCGCAATGGTTTTGACCGGCTTCAAGCGGCATTTTTCCGGCACCCCCGCGGAACGGGAGGATCAGGAGTGCGATTTCTACATGAGCACCCGCACCAACCAGTATTTGCTCAGGGGTCTGGCCCGGGACTGCGAAACCTTCTATAACGTGATGACCCATTTTGACGACGAGGGCTACGACTTTTATATCGCCGCCAAGCTGAACAAGGCCAAAACGGAAAATCTGGCCGAATCTATCGGAGAGGACGCCAAGCGTTTTGAGCGTATCCCCATCCCGGAGCAGCTCTATCTTATCTGCGAGACGGAGCGCTGCGAGTACCCCACCATGGTGTTCGAGACGCTGCGCAGGCGGATGGTGGGGGAGCTGCTGCCCGCCACGGACTATGAGCTGGCGGAGGCACCGGAGCTCTGCATTTACCATTGGTTCACGGACGACGAGGATTCTTCCGTAAAAAACACCCGCTACGCCGAGCTGTGGCTGCCGATCCGAAAAAAGGAAGCGTAAAGGAAAGAAAATAGCTGAAGGACGCCGGACAACCGACGGCCTTCAGCTTTTTTCTTTGAAACTGATAGAAGCATACGGGGAACCCTCGTTCCCCCGTATGCTTCTGTCTCAAAACTGCAAACTACTCCATCGGCACGGCGGTGGCAAAGTAGATGATATCGCTGATGGGGATCTCCTTGCCGTACTGCACGGGATTGATCAGCCTGTAGTTGAAGACGGTGGTGGCGGTCCTTCCGCCGTCCAGGGTATAGGCCTTCCAGCAGCCCCGCTTGACCATGGCGTCGGCGGCGTCCCGCAGCGTTGGCAGATGGTCCAGCTCGGGAATGGAGGAGAGGCAGTTGAGGTTCATGGTCAGATAGTGGTGACGCCCCAGCATGCCCAGGGCGCTGCGGGCGAAGTATTCCTTGGTCTCGCCCCAGGGATAGTTTTCCGGCGTTACATCCACGCCCTCGTCGATCATCACAGGGCCGAAGGCCAGGGAAAACACCACGTCGTTGTCGATCAGATACTGCTCCATCTCCTCCTGGCTGAAGCCGGGGCCGCGGTAGAGAAAGAGCATGTCCCCATCGGCCGTGATGAAGCAGGTGTCGGCGTTGTCCGGCCGAAAGCGGACCATCTGCCGCTGGTAGACAGAGACGCCGCAGTTGCGGTCGTGATAATAAAAGTCCCCTCCGAAAGCCAGCACGGCGTTGGCTTCCATGGCAAATTCCGTGGTGCGCTTGAACCACAGGCTCCAGGGCTCGTCGCTGGAGATCTTGCGCCGCAGCTGGGAGCCGTCGGCAATAAAGACCTCCGAGAAAGTCCCCAGACAGCCGTTTTCCGGCTCCTGCCAGACGATGCACAGCAGACTCTCGTCCAGATAGCAGCGGATCTTCGTGCCGGGAACGAAGGGCAGCTCCGGGTTCCAGAGCAGACTCTGATCCCCGATCAGGTCCTTGGCCTCCGGTTTTTCCAGCAGGGCCAGGACCTCGGCGGGATCCTCCGTCAGAAGGAAGCCGCTGGCATTGGGCAGATACCCCTTCAGGGCCTCCTCCGGGAGGGAGTAGTGCCTCTTCAGCAGAGGCAGCTCCGCGGTGGCGGCGGAATAGAGCTCCTCCGCGTCCGGCCGGAGGGGATAGAGCGCCTCCTCGTTCTGCAGGGTCCAGCCCGTCTCCGAGTAGACGTAGCGCAGCTCCATATCCAGATAGCCGCAGAAGTCCTCCAGACGAAGCAGTCTGTCCTGCAGCAGCTCCTGATAAATGCTCTGCAGCAGCTCCGGCCGATAGGCGCCGTCCTCGCCGAAGATCTCCTCACGCCGTCCCGTCTGATCGACGCGCTCCTGCAGCCGCTCCAGCAGCTCCTCCCGGAGGCCGGAGCCCGCCAGCGCGTCCGCGTCCAGCAGATGCAGGCGCAGGGGGAGCCGGGCCTGCTGCCCGTCCGCCTCCAGGGGACCGGTGGAGAGGTAGCCCCAGGAGGCGGCATAGGCCTGCTCCAGCAGCGCCTGGACGTCATCCCCGTCCCGTGAGGAGGGGATCGAGAACGTGCCCACAACGGGCGGCTCCGGTGTAGGCGAGGGACTGGGAGCGGGGGATGGCGTCGCAGCGGCCGGGGCGCCGGGGCCGTAGAGCCTCCAGGCCAGCAGCACAAAGACCAGGATCAACAGGATCAGAACGATCAAAAGGATGATTTTTGCAGCTTTCATGTGCAGTGTTCCTTAATAAATTCGGAAAAAGGCGGCCTTCGGGCAGCCTTTCAAGCTCTCAACAGTAGTTCATCTGCTTGAAAGGCGAAAATGGAAACTTCCGAAAAAGTTTCCATTTTCGCATAGATGGAACGGGAAGAGGGGCGAAATCTCCCCTCTTCCCAATCTCCCCATGCGATTCCTGCCGGGTCCGCTTGGGTTTGTTTCCCGTCTCAAATTCTTGGGATCCCGGGGAAAATCAGAAGTCGGCGTTGCCGGTGGTGCGGGGGTGCAGCTCCACGTCCCGGATGTTGGACACGCCCGTCAGGTACATGACCATGCGCTCGAAGCCCAGGCCGAAGCCCGCATGCCGGCAGCTGCCGTAACGGCGCAGATCCAGATACCACCAGTAATCCTCTTCCTTCAGGCCCAGCTCCTGCATACGCTCGAGCAGCACGTCCAGCCGCTCCTCGCGCTGGCTGCCGCCGATGATCTCGCCCACGCCGGGCACCAGGCAGTCCGCCGCGGCGACGGTCCTGCCGTCGTCGTTCAGGCGCATATAGAAGGCCTTGATGTCCTTGGGATAGTCGGTGACGAAGATAGGCTTTTTGAACACTTCCTCAGTGAGGTAGCGCTCGTGCTCGGTCTGCAGATCGATGCCCCACTCCACGGGGTAGTCGAACTTTTTGCCGCTCTTTTTCAGGATCTCCACGGCTTCGGTGTAGCTGATGCGGCCAAACTCGTTGGACACCACGTTCTCCAGCCGCTCCAGCAGGCCCTTGTCCACGAAGCTGTTGAAAAACTCCATTTCCTGGGGGCAGCGCTCCAGCACCCGGTTGATGATGTACTTCACCATGGCCTCGGCCACTTCCATGTCCCCCTGCAGGTCGCAGAAGGCCATCTCCGGCTCGATCATCCAGAACTCGGCGGCGTGGCGCTGGGTGTAGCTGACCTCCGCCCGGAAGGTGGGGCCAAAGGTGTAGATATCCCCGAAGGCCATGGCAAAGTTCTCGCCGTTGAGCTGGCCGGAGACGGTCAGGTTGGTGGGCTTGCCGAAGAAGTCCTTGGAGAAGTCCACCTTGCCGTCCTCGGTGCGGGGCGGGTTGTCCGCATCCAGGGTAGTGACGCGGAACATCTGTCCGGCGCCCTCGGCGTCAGAGCCGGTGATGATGGGGGTGTGAACGTAGACGAAGCCCCGGCTCTGGAAAAACTCGTGCACCGCCTGGGCAGCCACGCTGCGCACCCGGAACACGGCGGAGAACAGGTTGGTCCTGGGCCGCAGATGCTGGATGGTGCGCAGGAATTCCACGCTGTGGCGCTTCTTCTGCAGGGGGTAATCCGGGGTGGAAACGCCCTCCACCGCGATCTCCGCCGCCTTCAGCTCGAAGGGCTGCTTGGCCTCGGGCGTCAGCACCAGGGTACCGCGCACGATCAGGGCCGCGCCCACGTTCTGGCGGGCGATCTCGTCATAATTGGCCAGGCTGTCCCGGGCAAAAACGACCTGCAGCGACTTGAAGCAGCTGCCGTCGTTGAGCTCGATAAAACCGAAATTCTTCATATCCCGCACGGTGCGGACCCAGCCGCAGACCGTCAGCTCCCGGCCGTCAAAGGCCGCTGGCTCGGCAAAGATACCGGCGATTTTCTGGTGCTTCAGCATGATTCAGACTTCCTCTCTTCGTATCCGACGGATACGGCATTTAATCTATTATACCCGGATCTGAGGGTGTTTTCAATCAAAAGATCAGGCGGATCGGCGCGGCATGGTTGCAAAGCTCAAGCTGCTGATGGGAGCCGCCGTCTTCCCCGTCCCGGGTCCAGGGCACAGGCTTTTCAAAGGAGAAGCGGGCTTTTTTGGTGTGCAGGATCAGCAGCTTGTCGCTGTCGAAGCGGCGGGAGAGCACGCTGTCTGCCAGCTCGCTGAGCGCAGCCAGGCTTCCCGGGTCCTTCACCAGCACCAGCTCCGAAAGGCCGTCTCCCAGGGAGACCATCTCCTCCGGCAGGCGAACGATGCCCGCCACGGAGGTGGAGTTGGACATGCTGCCGTAGACCAGGTTCGCCTCCACCACGCCGTCGTCGTATTCCACCCGGGTGGGGTAGACCTCGATCTTTGGCAGCAGCGCCGCGCCCTGCAGCACGTAGGCCAGATGGCCCAGCAGCTTTTTCTGATTCTGAGGCGTGGCGTAGCTCACCTCGGTGAAGGCTCCGAATGCTGCGATATAGGCAAAATAGTCCTTCTCGCCAAAGCCGCCCACGTCGTAGGGATGGGGCGTGCCCTCCAGGATCCTCCGGGAAGCGGCGACAGGGTTGTTTTTGGGGAGATCCAGAGTCGACGCCACATCGTTGGAAGTGCCCATGGGAAGATAACCCAGCGGAGGAGGATCCTGCAGCCGCATGAGCCCGGACATCACCTCGCTGAGGGTGCCGTCGCCGCCCACGCAGGCCAGCAGATCAAACTCCGGGCCAAGGGTCTTCGTCAGCTCCGTCGCGTCTCCCCGCCCGGCGGTGAAACATACTGTGGGGATGACGCCGCCCTCATACAGGAGCTTCAGAGCGTCGGCAAATTCTTTTCGGTAGGCGCCGCGGCCTGCGGCGGGATTCACGATCAGCAACAGTTTTCGGGGCATGAGCCTGTCCTCCTGAAAAGACTTGCGTTCCATTATAAGCGTTCCGCCTTTCTCCGTCAAGGCTTGACAGGGAGAAAAGCGGCTTTCTGACGTCATTGCACGGTTCCTGACAGGGCTTTGTGCATGCGAGCGATGCCGCGCCCGGCACAAGGGAGGGGAAGGGCCGCTGCTTCTCCGTCAGAGGATCTTGATGAGAGTGGCCGGTGAATCAACGGGGCCGTGTTGGACACAGAGCGCCGAAACCGGGAAATTGCCCCAAAAAATGCCAAAGGGACGCAGAAACTTGCGTTTCCCACGTCCCTTTTGCTGCAAAATGGAGCTTACTCCATCTCGTTGAGCTTCGTAGCCATAGCGGACTTTTTGTGCGCTGCATTGTTCTTGTGCAGCAGGCCCTTACCGGCTGCGCGGTCAACAGTCTTAACAGCAACTTTATAGGCACTGACGGCTGTGTCGCGGTTGCCCTCGGCAACGGCTGCGTCAAACTTTTTGATCATGGTCTTGAGCTCGGTCTTGTCCGCACGGTTCTTGGCACGGAGCAGCTTGGACTTCTCGTCTCTCTTGGCAGAAGATTTGATGTTGGCCATGCTTTGATCGCCACCTCCTCCTACAAAATTGAGTTAAAACTTAACTCGCGTTTTGTGATTATAACAGAGAAGTTCTTGAAATGCAAGCATTTTTTCACATTTCTTTCTCCTTTTTTTGTCTTGGTGTTTCGCATAGAAAAACTTCTTCCCGACCACAATATATAGAAGTCAAAAACGTCCGGAGGGAATAAAATGGTAATTAATGGAAGAACCGACCTTGCCAGCGAGCTGCGGCGCCAGCGCTGCGGCGCCAGCTCCGTCACAGAGCTGCCCGGCGTTCGGGCGAGGGAGGAAAACTTGGAAGGATTCCCGGTCACGACGGTGGAGATCCTGGACGCCCGGGGCGAGCGTGCTTTGGGCAAACCCGCGGGGACTTACATCACCATGGAGCTTCCGGAGCATGTCCGCGATCACTTTGCCGAAGCGGCCAGGGTCCTTTCCCTGCTGATCCGCCGCTGCGCGGGGGTTCTGCCGGGCCGGATCCTGCTGGCTGCCCTTGGGAATCCGGACATCACGCCGGACGCCATCGGGTCTCTCAGCGCGAGCCACCTGCTGGTTACGGAGCATCTGAAGGAGCGGGATCCGGCGGCCTTTTCCTCCTTCCGCAGCACGCTTCTCTGCCGACCCGGGGTCCTGGGTACCTCCGGCGTCGAGAGCGCACGACAGATCCGGGCCCTCTGCCGGGAGACCAGACCGGAGCTGGTCGTGGCCATCGACGCCCTGGCCGGCGCAGATCTGCAGATGCTCTGCCGGTCCGTGCAGATCTGCAATACCGGCATCGCCCCGGGCTCCGGGGTCGGCAACGCCCGAGAGGCTCTGAACCGCGCGTCTCTTGGCCTGCCCGTGTTGGCGATCGGCGTCCCCACGGTTCTGGACGCCGCTGCTCTCTCCGATGACCCGGCCCTCCGGGGCATGTTCGTCACGCCTCGGTCCATTGACAGTCTGGTTCGCTTTTGCGCCCGTCTCATCGGTGTGAGTCTGAACCTCGCCCTTCACCCCGGCCTCAGCCTGGAAGAGATGGAGCTTCTGCTGGACGAGTGAGAGGAAATGTTTCACGTGAAACGACCCTGAGGGCAGCGAAGAACAGTGAACAGTGAACAGTGAATAGTGAACCGTCTGGAACCTCTGCCCCGGTCTCCGGGTCGATGATCTTGCACTCCACATGCGGAAAGGCGTAGCCCACTGTGTCGCATCTGAGATC
>JAFWQQ010000024.1 GCA_017545165.1 Oscillospiraceae bacterium | reverse complement strand
GCGGAAAGACTTCGATACGCATGGGGGGATTGTGAAGGGGGGAGGGTATGCCCCCCTTCACGTTCAATCTAGCAAAAATGGGAACTTTTTCGGAAGTTTCCATTTTTGCTTTCAAGCTGTCGACACTTTGTCGACAGCTTGAAAACCGCCGCGATGCTCGCGGCGGTTTTCCGTATGTATTGCAGACTCAACCGTAGCTGTTGCGCCAGCCGGAATAGTCCACGTTCCCATCAGGTCCCCCGTAGGTCCCCATGATCTTACTCATGGCCCGGTCATAGAGCTCTGTGCCCGGCTCATAGGGCGTGGGACAATAGTCGTTGTAGCCATAGCCGGTGTAGTATTCCAGCACCGGACGGCTGGAGACGCAGCAGGGGATGATGCCGCAGCTCTCATTGGAGACGCTCCCGTCCGGATCCCGGCGGATGCAGACCTGGAAAATGGCGGTGTCCATATCCGAGGGACTGGTATTGCCGCCGAAGGACCAGTTGCCGATGCTGTAAAGGATATAGGCGCCGTTGTATTCCTCATAGGGCTGCAGACAGTGGGAATGGCTGCCGTAGATGAAGTCCGCTCCGGCGTCCACACAGGCGTGGGCCAGTTCGATCTGCACCTGCTTGGGGTGATAGACGAGCTCGTCCTGTCCCCAGTGGAACATGCAGATGACGTAATCGGCGCCGTCCTCCTTCAACTGCCGGATGGCCTCCACGCATTTCTCCGTCTTGGGATAGTAGCCGTTGTAGTCACAGTAGATCCCGATCTTAAGGCCGTTGGGAGTGGTGAGGATCTGGGCCTGGCCCTCCAGCCCGTAGGGGATACCCTGGGCGTCCAGAGCGGCGCAGGTCTCGTCGATGCCCTGCCGGCCGAAGTCCGCAGTGTGATTGTTTGCGGTGGTCACAAAGTCCACGCCGCCCTCAGAGAGGATCTGCGCGTAGGCGGTGGGAGCGCGGAAGTGGAAGAGAGAGCCGGAATAGAGCGGGGTGTCGGACAGTGTGCACTCCAGATTGGCGATGGTGAGCTCATCATGATCGAAATACTGGATCGTGTTCTCGAAGGGATAGGCGTAGTTCTCTCCCATAACGGAAGCATAGGAGGCCGGATTGGAGGCTGCAAGGTTCTGGTGAGAGGTCAGGGTGCAGTCCCCGATGGCGGAGATGGTGAAGTACTCCGGCGTGGGCTCCGGTGTGGGCGTAGGGGAAGGGGAGGAGCTGGGAGTCGGCGCAGGCGAGAAGCTTGGCGACGGCTTGGCCGACGGAGAAGGCGCGGGGACGCTGATCGGCGAAGCTTCCAGCCGAGGAAGAGGAGAAGCGGCAGGCGTGGGCTTTGGCTCTGGAGAGGCGAGGGGAGAGGACACCGGGATCGGCTCCTCGCCGGCATCCTCTGCCGGGGCGGAAACGGCCAACCGCTCTCCGGCAGCAGGATCGGATCCCGCGCTTCGGGCAAAGCTTGCCATATCCACGCGGACCAGCGTCGTCAGACCGAGAGAGATCAGCAGCGCCAGCAGCGTCAAGAGGTGCAGGTTCCTTTTCATGGGCTCAGCTCCTTACAGAAGGCGGCGGATCTCGCCGCAGCAGCCCTTGATGCTGCCGCGCACCAGGCCGCAGCCTAGAGCGGAGCAGTCCAGCTCATAGTCCGAGGCCTCCCGGCTCCGGTTCAGCACGGCCAGGTAAACGCCGTTTTCTGCCGGCTCACCAAAGATGTCCCTGCCGTCGGCGATCCAGCGCAGCACCAGCAGCAGGTCCCTTGACAGTGCCAGGAACCTGGCATGGCCGGTGGAGAGAGCGGGACTGCCGTTTCGCAGGGCCGAGAGAGCGGCGTAATGCTCGAAGAGGTCCTGCCGCTCCTCCCGGAAGGGGAGGCGGTTGAAGGGATCGCCCACGCCGCACATGCCCTGCTCGTCCCCGTAATAGATGCTGGGGACGCCGGGCAGGGAAAACTGCAGCACCGCGCAGAGCTTCTCCAGCTCCACGGCCTGCTCCAGAGCCTCTTCGGAGAAGTCCAGCTTCAGCTGCTCCTCCCGGGAGAGGGTCTTGATCCAGATATCGGTGGCCAGGGCCGAGCGCAGGCGCTCCACGTCGTGGGAGCCCAGCAGGTTCATCAGCGAATAGTAGAGGGGCAGGGGGTAGTTGTGCTGCTGGGTGATCAGAAAGTCCCGCAGCTGATAGGCGCTGCTGCGGTGGTGGGCAAAGTCCAGGATGGCGATGCGAAGGGGATAGTTCATCACCGAGTCCAGAGAATAGCCCAGAGCGTAGTTGCGGCGGCTGCCGTAGCTCTCTTTGAGCACGGCGTCCTCCCAAACCTCGCCCAGCACCACGGCGTCGGGCTTCTCCTCCTTGGCGGCCTTGCGGATCAGGGAGAGCACCTGATCGGGCAGTTCATCCGCCACGTCCAGCCGCCAGGCAGAGGTGCCCCGGCGCAGCCAGCTGCGCACCACGCTGTTGGGCCCGGTGATCACAAAGTCCTGCCAGGCGGAGTTGGTCTCCTCCACCTCGGGCAGAGAGTCAAAGCCCCACCAGCAGCGGTACTTGTCGGGAAAATGCTTGAAGTCATACCAGGGATAATACGGGGAATCCTTGCCCTGGCAGGCTCCCTTTCCGGAATAGTGGCCGTAGCGGTTGAAGTAGACGCTGTCATCCCCGGTGTGAGAATAGACCCCGTCCAGCATCACCCGGATGCCCAGGTCCCGGGCGGCCTCGCACAGCTCGGTCAGATCCTCGTTGCTGCCCAGGATCGGGTCGACCTTCAAATAGTCCGAGGTGTCATAGCGGTGGTTGGAGCGTGCCTCGCCGATAGGGTTCAGGTACAGGCAGCCGATCCCCAGCTTTTTCAGATAGGGGAGCTTTTCCCGGATCCCCTTCAGGGTGCCCCCGTAGAAATCGTCCGGCGTATAGGACCTTTCAAAGGGCCGGGGCTGCCAGCGGGGCGGCTCGTCGAGGCTCTGGTGGAGCTCGGCCTGCTGACCCAGGGCACGGTGATAGCGGACGCCGGCCTCGGCGGTGCCGTCGGTCGAGAAAGCAAAGCGGTCCGGAAAGATCTGGTACATGACGCTTCTGCGGAACCAGGCAGGAGTCTCAAAGTCCTTCTTATAGACCGTCAGACGGAAGCCCTGCTCCTCGCCGGTGCAGAGCCGCCCGTGGTAGCCGCTGGCGTCGGCGCAGAGCCAATGGGTGCCGTCCGGCGTCAGGAGCCGGAAGCAGTACCACAGCGCCTGGGCCTTCTCCGGCAGCCGGAAGGTCACGGCAAAGCCTTTTTCCGCGGGGATCATGGGGATCTCCCGGCGAAAACCGTCCCCGTACAGGAGCAGATCCGCGCGAATCGCCTTGCCGGCCAGAACCTTCAAGCGCAGCGTGAGCACCGCGCCCTCGGGCTGCGCGCCGAGAGGGGAACGATAGAAGCTGTCGGTGCTGTTGTGACGGGCTGCCAGGCTGCTGGCGCTGGTGCTGCGAAGGATATTGATGATGTGGGCGGTACGGGGCTGCAGCGGGTAAACCTGAGCAGCGTCCACACCGGAGCAGCGCAGATCGCCGCAGCAGGCGGCGGCCACCTGGAAGGCACGGCGCATGGAAAAGCCGCAGTCATCCATCAGCAGGCGCACCAGTTCCGGGGCCGTGAAGGGATTGGAGGGGGAGTAGAAGCACTCGTCCAATCGGTCCAGGGGCAGGCCCCGGGCGGCACATTCCCTGGCCGCGGCGTACACCGAAGCGGCGCCCTGAAAGTAGAGCATGGTGACGGCGGGGCACTCCGGCGAGTTCAAAAGACGCACCCATTCCCCGTCTCCGCCCACGGCACGCCAGACGCCGTCTTTACAGACGGCGTCCACGCTTGTACGGCCCTCATAGTGCACGGCCAGAGTATAGTCCTCAGACCAGTGCTCCCGATAGGAACCGCCGAAATAGAGGATCATGCGTTTCAGGGTCTCCTCCCCAGAGGGGGAGCGGCCACGGCAGATCACAGCATCCATACGTATAGCTTGGCGTACTCTTCTGCGGAGCGGTCAAAGCCGAAATCGCAGTCCATGGCGCTGCGGATCAGGCTGTTCATGACCTCCGGCTTCCGGTAGCAGTCCATGGCCTTGCGCATGGCGTCCCTCAGCTCCCAGGCGTCGTAATTGGCAAAGGAGAAGCCGTTGCCCTCGCCGGTGAACTGATTGTAAGGCATGACGGTGTCCTTCAGGCCGCCGGTCTCCCGTACGATGGGCAGGGAGCCGTAGCGCATGGCGATCATCTGGCTCAGACCGCAGGGCTCAAAGCGGGAGGGCATGATGAGAAAATCACTGCCGGCATAGACCAGGTGGCTCAGAGGCTCGCTGTAGCCGATGTAGGCGCAGAGCCTTCCCCGATAGCGGTACTCCGCGGCGCGCATGAAGTTTTCAAAGCGCTCGTCACCGGTGCCCAGCAGCATGAACTGCATGTCCTCCCTGCTCATCAGGTCGTCCAGCACGCAGGCCACCAGATCGAAGCCCTTTTGCTCAGTCATGCGGGTGACCATGGCAAACAGCGGCACGTCCGGCCGGATATCCAGGCCCATCTTCTCCTGCAGGGCGGCCTTGCACAGAGCCTTGCCCTTGCGGTGGCCCTTGTCATAGTGGACAGGCAGGTTGGGATCGCGGAAGGGATTGAAAACATCCTTGTCGATCCCGTTGATGATGCCGGACAGCTGCGCGTGCCGGGCGTTCAGGATGCCCTCCAGGCCTTCGGCATAGTAGGGCATTTTGATCTCCTCGGCGTAGCTGGGGCTCACGGTGTTGATCCGGTCGGCGAAGACCAGGCCGCCCTTCATGAAGTTGGCACAGCCGTGGAGCTCCATGAACTCCGGGGTGTAGTACCGGCTGTCCACGCCCAGCAGATCCTGGACCCGGTCAAAGCCGCACTTGCCCTGGAAGAAGATGTTGTGGATGGTCAGCAGGTACTTCAGATGCTCCTGCATGCCTCCCTGGTATTGGGTCTTGCCCAGCATGGGGATCATGGCGGTGTGCCAGTCGTTGCAGTGAACGACGTCTGGCTGGAAGTCCAGGTTGGGGATGGCGTCCAGCACCGAGCGGGTGAAGAAGGCGTACTGCTCCAGCTCCGCGTCCCCGCCCCTGTAGATCTTGTCGCCGAAATAGTGCTCATTGTCCACCAGGTAGATGACGACGCCGTCCAGCACCAGCTTTTCGATGCCTACATACTCGCTGCGCCAGCCCAGGCGGGCATAGAAGGTGAACATATGCTCCACCTGGTCGGCATACTTGTCCTTGATGACCCGGTGATAAGGGGTGATGACCCGGGCGTCGATGCCCAGCTTTTTCAGAGACTTGGGGAGGGTGCCAACCACGTCCGCCAGGCCCCCGGTCTTGGACAGGGGGGCGCATTCGGCGGAGGCCAGCAGGATTCTGGGCAGCTCAGTGCGGCCGTGCTCTTTCAGAAGATCACGAAACTCTTTTTTCATAAAAACACTCCGTAAGTATTATTGTTGATTATTTGCTTTTTCTGGGTTTGTAACGGAAAAACACCGTGGACATGGGCGGCAGGGTGATGAAAGCGGAATACTGCATATCCAGAAAGCCCTGCTTGTGGGCGTGGATCAGCGGCGCGTTCTTCACGCCCGAGCCGCCGAACTGCTCATCGTCGCTGTTCAGGATCTCGTGGAGGCTGCCGTTCATGGGCAGGCCGATCTGGAAGTTGTCATATCGGACGGGGGTGAAGTTGGACACACAGACGACGTAGCTGTTATCCGCCTCGGAAGAGCGCAGGAAGGCGATGGAGCTGCGGCCGCCGTCGTCCACATTCAGCCAGCGGAAGCCGTCCCAGGAGCGGTCCACCGCGTAGAGAGCGGGCGTTTCCGTGTAGAGATGATTCAGGGCGCGCATGTACTGGCGCAGCTGCTCGTGCTTGCGGAAGCCCAGCAGCAGCCAATCCAGCCCCTGCTGCCAGTTCCACTCGATAAACTGGCCGAACTCGCTGCCCATGAAGGTCAGCTTCTTGCCGGGGTGGCCGAACTGATAGCCGTAGAGAGCCCGCAGGGAGGCAAACTTCTGCTCATAGTCGCCGCTCATCTTGTTGATCATGGAGTACTTGCCGTGGACCACCTCGTCATGGGAATAAGCCAGGACGAAGTTTTCCGAGAAGGCGTACATCATGGAGAAGGTGAGCTTGTTGTGGTGATAGTTGCGGTAGATGGGATCCAGCTGCATGTACTCAATGGTGTCGTGCATAAAGCCCATGTCCCACTTCAGGCAGAAGCCCACGCCGCCTACCTCGGGAGGGGCGGTGATCAGCGGGAAGGCGGTGGATTCCTCCGCAATGGTGACGGCGCCGGCGTAGGTGGAGAGCACGGCGCTGTTCATCTTCCGCAGGAAACTCAGGGCGTGCAGATTGGTGCTGCCGCCCTCCTCGTTGGGAGTGAAATCCCCGTCTCGCCGGCCGTAGTTCAGGTAGAGCATGGAGCTCACCGCGTCCACCCGGATGCCGTCGATATGGAAGACCTCGAAGAACTTGCAGGCCGAGGAGACCAGAAAGCTCTGGACCTGGGTGCTGGCGTAATCGAAGATCAGGGTGCCCCACTCCGGGTGCTCCGCCATGCGCCGCTCCTTGCACTCAAAGAGGGGCGTACCGTCAAAGTTGGCCAGGCCGTGCTCGTCCCTGGGGAAGTGGGCGGGGACCCAGTCCATGATGACGCCGATGCCTGAGCGGTGGAGCCGGTCCACGAAATACTTGAAATCGTCCGGATTACCGTAGCGGCTGGTGGGAGCGTAGTAGCCGGTGACCTGATAGCCCCAGGACCCGTCAAAGGGATACTCGGTGACAGGCATGATCTCCACATGGGTGTAGCCCATATCGGAGCAGTAGTCCGCCAGCGCGTCGCCCAGATTGCGGTAGTTGACGCCGCCCTCCAGGTCCTGCCAGGAGCCGGGATGGACCTCGTAGATGCTCATGGGGCTGGTCATAAAGTTGCGGTGGGCCCGGGCGTTGATATAGTCCCCGTCGGTCCAGGGGAACTCTTCCCGGCACCAGACAATGGAGGCGTTCTGGCTCCGGGTCTGGGACATTGCGGCAAAGGGATCCGATTTCAGGAACCGGCGCCCGTCCCAGGATTCGATGCAGTACTTGTAGCACTGGAGCTCCCAGATGTTCTCCAAGAACACGCACCAGACGCCGCCCTCCAGCTTTTCCATGGGGGTGTCGTCCCAATGCCAGCTGTTGAAATCGCCCACCAGGGTCACGCTCTTGGCGTTGGGGGCCCATACCAGGAAGCGGTGCATCTGCAGCTCGGGGATGAAGTGGCAGCCGAAGGCCAGCCAGGCCTTGCGGGCGTTGCCGGTGTTGAATAAATAGATATCGTCTTTTGGAATGTAGGGAAGGAATCTCTCTTCCATCGTTCCAACCTCCTCTCCATTTCTTGCCAACCTATATTATAGCGCCTTTTGCCGCCGATGGGAAGCATTATTTTGCACTTCGGCAAAGTGTTTTTTCAAGTCCCGCCGACGCGCTGAAAAAGCCGTGTTCCGAACCGGCCTGCGTGGATCTGCGGACCGGGTTTCTCTGAAAGAAGGGTTGGAAAAAGCTGGAATTCATTTTGTGCACTTTGCCTTTCGCCCGAAGGACATCATTCGAATTTTTGTAGCATTGCATAAAACTGGTAATTATGCCAAGAAAGACGCCAAATAAACCTTGTGAAAACCCCTTCGATAGTGTAAAATACACAAATAAGGCGAGGGGCTTTTGCCCCCTGCCCGGGAGAGGAGTGGACGCTTGATGGAATTGTACAGATGGATCATTCCGGTTCTGGCTTTGGCAGCGCTGCTGTTTGCGGCATACAAGGCCAGGTATGTGATGCGGGCGCCGACCGGCAATGAGCGGATGCAGGAGATCGCTGCCGCCATTGCCGAGGGAGCCGACGCTTTCCTGAAATCCGAGTACAGGATCCTGGTGATCTTTATTGTGGCGCTCTTCGTTCTGATCGGCGTCTTCATCGACTGGCTTACGGCCGTGTGCTTTGTGATCGGGGCCCTGTTTTCCATTTTGGCCGGCTTCTTCGGCATGAAGGTGGCCACCCGGGCCAATGTGCGCACCGCAAACGCGGCCATGGAGCACGGCATGAACCGGGCGCTGTCCATCGCCTTTTCCGGCGGCTCCGTCATGGGCATGTGCGTGGTGGGCCTGGGCCTGCTGGGCTGCAGCCTGATCTATATCGTCAGCAATAACGCGACGATCCTCTTCGGCTTCTCCCTGGGCGCCTCCTCCATCGCCCTCTTCGCCCGTGTGGGCGGCGGCATCTACACCAAGGCCGCCGACGTGGGCGCCGACCTGGTGGGCAAGGTGGAGGCCGGTATCCCCGAGGACGACCCCCGCAACCCCGCCGTCATTGCCGACAACGTTGGGGACAATGTGGGCGACGTGGCCGGCATGGGCGCGGACCTGTTCGAGAGCTATGTGGGTGCCCTGGTCTCTGCCCTGACCCTGGGCCTGCTGCTGGAGCAGGGACATGAGAAGGTCATCGGTGCCGGCGCCTACTTCCCGCTGCTGATTGCGGCTCTGGGCGTGCTGGCCGCCATCCTGGCCACTTTCTTCGTCCGGGGCAAGGACGGGTCCAACCCCCACAAGGCGCTGAAAATGGGCTCCTACATTTCTGCGGCCATCGTGGCCCTGGGCTCTATCCCGCTGAGCTTCCTGCTCTTCGGCCGCTTCTATTTCTCCGCCCCTATCATCGCGGGCATTGTGGTGGGTCTGATCATCGGATTCACCACAGAGGTCTTTACCTCTGAGGATTATGAATCTGTCAAGCGCATCGCCGATCAGTCGGAGACCGGCTCCGCCACCACCATCATCAGCGGCGTGGCCGTGGGCATGAAGAGCACTTGGGTGCCCATTGTGCTGGTATGCATCGGCATTTACATCTCCTATCTCTTCACCGGCGACCTCTATGGTATCGCTCTGGCCGCGGTGGGCATGCTGTCCACCACCGGCATCACCGTGGCCGTGGACGCCTACGGTCCCATCGCCGACAACTCCGGCGGCATCGCCGAGATGAGCGGTCTGGATCCCCATGTCCGCGAGATCACCGACAAGCTGGACGCGGTGGGCAACACCACCGCCGCCATGGGCAAGGGCTTCGCCATCGGCTCCGCCGCCCTCACCGCCCTGGCCCTGTTCATGTCTTACGCCGAGGCCGTGGGGCTGAAGACAGCGGGCATCAATCTGCTGACGCCCAACGTGGTCATCGGCCTGCTGATCGGCGGCATGCTGCCCTTTGCCTTCTCCGCCATGACCATGGACTCCGTGTCCAAGGCGGCCTACAAGATGATCGAAGAGGTCCGCCGCCAGTTCCGGGAGATCCCCGGCATCCTCCTGGGCGAGAGCAAGCCGGACTACGGCTCCTGCGTGGGCATCTCCACCAAGGCCGCCCTGCGGGAGATGGTCATCCCCGGCGTCATGGCCGTGGCGGCGCCCCTGCTGGTGGGCATCTTCCTGGGGCCGGAGGCCCTGGGCGGCCTGCTGGCCGGCTCCCTGGTCACCGGCGTGCTGCTGGCCATCTACATGTCCAACGCCGGCGGCGCCTGGGACAACGCCAAGAAGTTCATCGAGGAGGGCCATCACGGCGGCAAGGGCTCCAAGGCCCACAAGGCGGCCGTGGTAGGCGACACCGTGGGCGACCCCTTCAAGGACACCTCCGGCCCCTCCCTGAACATCCTCATCAAGCTCATGACTGTTGTGGCGCTGGTCTTCGCGCCTCTCTTCGTGAAGATCGGCGGCCTGCTCTGATACGATTATCCAATAGAACCGCTTGAAATCTTTCGGCCAGATTTGTGTCATGCTTCGTTGCAGAGCTTGGAAATACGAAAGGATTCCCTGCGCTCTGCGCCTTGCCTGCCGCAAATCTGGCTCGAAATCTTTCTAAGCCGTCTTATTGGAGAATAGTATGAGCCTCCTCCAAAAGGAAATCCCCCTTCATTTTGAAGGGGGATTTCCTTTTGGAGAGAATCGGCTAGGTAAACGATGATTAATACTAAAACCTAATAGAAATCAGACAATCTTTGCGGCTGGATTCGCGCCATGCTTCGTTGCTTTCCTTGCAAATATATCTCCATTATTCGCTGCGAAAAGCGCCTCGCCTGACGCAAATCCATCTCGCAAATCTTTGTCTTCTTCTTATTAGGTTTTAGTATCAATCGGCGAGAGCAGATTGCGAGAGAATTTGGGTTCTGATGAAGGCACTCATTGAGCAGGAATACTTTGTGTATTGCAAGAAAAAGGCTCGAAATCAGAGCACAAATTGTCCGCAAGATGCCGAAGGCGGTTTGATCAGTGTTTACCTAGAATATGCCGGGGAGCTTCGGAATGTGCTTCGGCACAAGATCGTCAAAACGAAGCGGACCGGTACAGGGGGGGTAGGAGGAGATATCCCAGCGATAGTTGCTCCACATGGTCTCGTCCGGAAGGAGGAATCCCTTCTCTGGCCCGTTGAGGCAGCACAGGGAGATATCCACATGATAGCAGGCCTCGCCGATCTCAATGATATTCCAGCAGTGGCTGTTCCAGTCCTTCTGACCGTAGACGATCTGGCAGGGGACCTCCAGCTGCCGGCATAGCTCCACATAGGCCAGGGCCAGCCCCTCGCTGTTGGCCTTGCCCTGCGTCAGAGCAGAATAAATGTCACTCTGCCCGTCTTCGGCGAAGCTGCTTTTGTCCGTCAAATACTCGCAGGCCAGGAGGGCGCGCATGGCGGGGTTTCCGGAGATGCCGCTTTTCCCCTCAAAGGGAGTGACGCTCTGCAGCAGGGCCCGGCGCTCCTGCAGCTCCTCCCGGTTCATGCCATAGGCGAAATTGATCTCATACAGGCGCTGCAGGCCGGTTCCGCTGAGCATGTTGACGGTGACACGGGGCTCTCTGGGCTCCAGCATGGGATTCTCCCGATACACTTTGCTGGCGAGAGTTTCCACATCCTCAGCACTGAGAGAGCTGCGCCCGATCAGGACCACCAGGCGGCTGTCTCCCCGCTGGATCGCATCGCGGAGCTGCTGCTCCAGCCCGGTGGTCAGCTGCATGCGGACGATTTGATCCAGATCCCGGCCGGCCTCCGTGTACCCGATGCTGAATCGTCCCTCCGTATGGTTGCCCAGCTTGTTCAGCTCATAGGAGATGTTGGAGACACAGTAGGCATACAGGGCGTCCTGGGTGCGGACCTGCCAGCAGACGCTGGCGATGTCGGCGTTGATGTCTCCGGTGTAGTCGGCGTCAAAGACAATGCGTCCTTCGGTCTCCTGATCGTCCAGAAGCTGGATCAGGAACTGCCGGAGCTCTTCCTCATCCAGCACCGTGACCCCGGCTTCCTCTTTGTCGGGCTCCGGGGAGGGGATCTCATAGTCTGTGACCGAGACATATTCCCGGTCGAAAAGATCCCCGCAGGCTGTGAGCAGCAGCGTCAGCCCCGCCAACAGCAGACAGAGCAGTATGCGTGCGCCCTTCATCAGCGGACCTCCGAGATCTTTTCAAAGCCCCGGCCGAAGACGTTCTTGGCCTCGGTGATGATGACAAAGGCGTTCTCGTCCAGCGCCCGGATGGTGCGGCGCAGCTCCGGGATCTGGCTGCGCTTGATGACGCAGAGGATCACGTGCTTTTGCTTGTGGGAGTATGCGCCCTCGCCCTGGAGGATGGTGACGCCCCGGTGCATGTGACCGGAGGTCAGCTCCCGGGTCAGCTCCGCACTTTTCTCGCTGATGATGTGGCAGGTACAGGAGTTGTCCAGCCCGTAGAGCACCAGGTCGATGACCTTGGTGGTGACGTACATGGCGATCACCGAGTACATGGCGCTGTCGTAGTTGCCAACGATCAGGGCATAGCCCAGGATGATGGCCACGTCCATGATCAGCACCACCGTGCCGAAGTTCAGCTGGGAAAAGCGCTGGCGCACCAGCTTGGCCACGATGTCGATGCCGCCGGTGCTGGCGCCGTAGTAGTAGATCATGCCAAGAGCCGTGCCCTTGATGACGCCGCCGATGATGCTGGCCAGCATGGGCTCGTTGGTCAGCACCAGGCCGGTGAGAGCGAAGAGGTCCACAAAGGCCGAGGACAGGCCCATGCCCAGCAGAGAGCCCAGCAGGAAGTCCAGCCCGAAGTGCCTCCAGGCGATGAGAAAGAGGGGGATGTTCATCATGATCACCATGAGGCCGATGGGCCAGTGGGTGAATGCGTTGAGGATCATGGCGATGCCGGTGACACCGCCGGAGACGATCTGGTTGGGCAGCAGGAAGGCCTGGAACACGAAGCCGAAGATAAAGGAGCCCAGGACGATGACGAACACCTTCCAGACCCGGCCCCAGATCTTGTTGCGGATGATGCTTTTCAGATCCTTCATGTCTCAATCCTCCATCAGGCTCATCTGTTCCTCGCCCCGATCCTCGGGCTTCAGCAGGGCGCCGGCGGCGGGGATGGACCGCACCCGGTAGCGCTTCTGGTCCCGGATGGGAGTGTCGGCCAGGAAGGCGGCCTTCACCAGAAGCTTTTTTGGCTTCAGGGCCATCACGCCCACGCCCTGGGTTGCGCGGCTGGACTTGGGCTGCAGCAGGGAAGTGTGGAAGATCAGGCAGCGGCCGTCGCTGGCCTCGCAGGCGATATCCGCCTCCTCCCGCAGCAGCAGCACGTCCCGCACGGGGCTCTTGTCCGAATAGGCGCCCACCAGCTTCTTGCGGTTGGTCTTGGTCTCGTAGGCGGACAGCTCGATCCGCGCGGCCTTGCCGTTTTCGAAGAAGAGCAGCAGGTGGGAGCGGTAATCGCCCGGGTCGATCATGGTCAGCACGCTCTCGCCCTCGTCCATCTGCAGGCGGGTGGGCAGGTAAATGCCCAGCACCGAGGCCTTGCCGTCCTCAAAGTCCGAGACCCGGCACTTGTACATCTGCTGTTTGTCGGTCAAAAACAGCAGCTCCCGCCGGTTGGAGGACTCGAAGCTCAGCAGCAGCCCGTCGCCCTCCTTATACTTCTGCTCGCCGCTCATCCGCAGGGACTGGGCGGTGATCTTCTTGAAATAGCCCTCCCGGGAGAGGAAGAGGGTCACGGGATAGTCCTCCACGGTCTCACTCTCGTCGAACTCCTCGATCTCGTCGGCATAGACGATCTGGCTCTTGCGGGGCGTGGGGTACTTCTTGTTCACCTGCCTGAGCTCGTCCGTAATGATGGCCCGGAGCTTCCGGCGATTGTTCAGGGTGGCCTCCAGCTCCTCAATCTCCCGCTCCAACTCCTCGGTCTCGGCGGTGCGCTTGAGGATGTACTCGCGGTTGATGTTGCGCAGCTTGATTTCCGCCACGAACTCCGCCTGGACCTGGTCGATGCCGAAGCCCATCATCAGGTTCGGCACCACCTCGCTCTCCAGCTCCGTATTGCGGATGATGGCGATGGCCTTGTCGATGTCCAGCAGGATCTGCTCCAGACCTCGCAGCAGGTGCAGCTTGTCCTTCTTTTTCGCCAGATCAAACCAGATCCGGCGGCGCACGCAGTCCATGCGCCAGGCGCACCACTCCTCCAGAATCTCGCCCACGCCCATGACCCTGGGGTTGCCGCCCACCAGAATGTTGAAGTTGCAGGCAAAGGCGTCCTGCAGGGTGGTGAGCTTGAAGAGCTTCTGCATGAGCTTGCCCGGATCCGTGCCCCGCTTCAGATCGATGGCCAGGCGCAGGCCGTTCAGATCCGTCTCGTCCCGCATGTCGTTGATCTCCCGGATCTTGCCGGTTTTGATCAGCTCGGCCACCTTGTCCAGAACGGCCTCGGAGGTGGTGGTGTAGGGGATCTCGAAGATCTCGATGATGTTCTCCTTCGGGAGATAGCGCCAGCGGGCCCGAAGCTTCACGCTGCCCCGGCCTGTCCGGTAGATTTTCTCCATCTCCGGCCGCTCATAGAGGATCTCACCCCCGGTGGGGAAGTCCGGCGCCGGGAGGGTGGAGAGCAGATCGTGGTTCGGGTCCTTCAAAAAGGCGATGGCGGTCTCGCAGACCTCGTTCAGATTGAAGCCGCAGATGGCGCTGGCCATGCCGGCGGCGATGCCGGTGTTGTTGGAGACCAGCACGTTGGGGAAGGCGGTGGGCAGCAGGGTCGGCTCCTGCATGCTGCCGTCGTAATTGTCGGCAAAGTCCACGGTGTCCTTGTCGATGTCCCGGAAGAGCTCGGCGCAGATGGGGGAGAGCTTCGCCTCGGTGTAGCGGGAGGCGGCGTAGGACATGTCCCGGGAGTAGACCTTGCCGAAGTTGCCCTTGGAGTCCACAAAGGGGGTCAGCAGGGCCTCGTAGCCCGCGGAGAGACGCACCATGGTCTCATAGATGGCGGCGTCTCCGTGGGGATTCAGGCGCATGGTCTGGCCCACGATGTTGGCGCTCTTGGTCCGGGCGCCGGAGAGCAGGCCCATCTTGTACATGGTGTACAGGAGCTTGCGGTGAGAGGGCTTGAAGCCGTCGATCTCCGGGATGGCCCGGGAGACGATCACCGACATGGCGTAGGGCATGAAGTTCTGCTCCAGCGTCTCGGTGATGGGCTGCTCCAGCACCTCGGAGCGCAGGCCAAGGACATTGGAATTGTCAAATTTCTTCTTTTCGGGTTCTTTTTTCTTAGGCATCGTATTATCCTATCTGCCGGCCCGCACAAGGGGATGGCGCGGCGCAAAAATTCGGGATGGGATACCCCTTCCGTCATCCGGCTTGCGGAAGACGCCGGATGACACCTCCCCCGAAGGGGGAGGCAAGGGCTTATGACAGATCGGCCAGGTCCAGGTACTGGGCGCCGAATTCGGAGATGTGGTTTTTGCGGCCCTCCAGATCGTCCCCCAGCAGGAGGTCGAAGACCTGGGCCATGCGTTCGGCATCCTCGGGCATGACCTTGATGAGCCGGCGGGTCTCCGGGTTCATGGTGGTCATCCACATCATGTCCGGGTCGTTCTCGCCCAGGCCCTTGCTGCGGCTGATGGTCGCCTTGGCGCCCTTCAGCTTCTCCACGATCTCCGCCTTTTCCCGGTCGGAATAGGCGAACCAGGTCTTGCCCTTGCTGTTGATCTCATACAGCGGGGATTCGGCGATATACACGTAGCCCTCCCGGATCAGGGTGGGCACCAGGCGGTAGAGCATGGTGAGGATCAGGGTGCGGATATGGTAGCCGTCCACGTCGGCGTCGGTGCAGATGACGATCTTGCTCCAGCGGAGGTTGCCCAGGTCGAAACTGGCCAGCTCCTTGGTGTGCTTGTCCTTCACCTCTACGCCGCAGCCCAGCACCTTCATCAGGTCGGTGATGACGTCGCTCTTGAAGATGCGCACAAAGTCCGCCTTCAGGCAGTTCAGGATCTTGCCGCGGACCGGCATGATGCCCTGATACTCCGCGTCCCGGGAGAGCTTTACCGAGCCCAGGGCCGAGTCGCCCTCTACGATGTAGATTTCCCGCTTCTCCGGGTCCCGGCTGCGGCAGTCCACAAATTTCTGGACGCGGTTGGCGATGTCGATGGAGCCGGAGAGCTTCTTTTTCATGCCCTGGCGGGCCTTCTCCGCGGTCTCCCGGCTGCGCTTGTTGATAAGCACCTGGTCGGAGATGCGGGTGGCCTCGGGCTTGTTCTCGATGAAATAGACCTCCAGCTGGCTTTTGAGAAATTCCGTCATGGCCTGCTGGATGAAGCGGTTGTTGATGGCCTTCTTGGTCTGGTTCTCATAGGAGGTCTGGGTGGAGAAGCAGTTGGTCACCAGCACCAGACAGTCCTGAATGTCCTGGAATTTGATAGAGCTCTCGTTTTTCTGATACTTGCCCTGCTGCTTCAGATAGGCGTCGATGGCGGAGAGGAAGGCGCTCTTCACCGCCTTGTCCGGCGCGCCGCCGTTTTCCAGCCAGGAGGAGTTGTGGTAGTATTCCAGGGCGGTGGTTTTGTTGGAGAAGCAGAAGGCGGCGGAGATCTTCACCTTGTACTCGGGCTTGTCCTCCCGGTCCCGGCCCTTTCGCTCACAGGAGACGAAGTGGGGCGCGGTGAGGGGGCCTTCGCCGGCCAGCTCCGTCACATAGTCCATGATGCCGTTGGGATAGCAGAAGTCCCGGGTCTCGAACCTGTTCCCCCGCTGCAGCCGCAGCCGGAAGGTGACGCCGGCGTTCACCACCGCCTGGCGGTGGAGCACGTCGTCAAAGTACTCCTCGGGGATGCTGATGTCCGTGAAGACCTCCAGGTCCGGCCGCCAGCGGATGGTGGTGCCGGTCTTTTTCCGGTCTGCCGGCTCGATCTTCAGCTCCTCGCCCTTTTTGCCCTGGACCTTGCCCTTTTTGAAGCGGAGACTGTACTTGTTCCCGTCCCGCCAGACCGTCACGTCCATATACTCCGAGGCGTACTGGGTGGCGCAGGAGCCCAGACCGTTGAGACCCAGGGAGTACTCGTAGTCCCCGCCCTGGTCGTTCTTGTACTTGCCGCCGGCATAGAGCTCGCAGAACACCAGCTCCCAGTTGAAGCGCTTCTCCGTGGGGTTCCAGTCCAGGGGGCAGCCCCGGCCGAAGTCCTCCACCTCGATGGACTTGTCCTCAAAGTAGGTGAGGGTGATCAGATTGCCGTGCCCCTCCCGGGCCTCGTCAATGGCGTTGGAGAGGATCTCAAAAACAGCGTGCTCGCAGCCGTCCAGCCCGTCGGAGCCGAAGATGACCCCCGGGCGCTTGCGGACCCGGTCCGCCCCCATGAGCTGGGAGATGCTGTCGTTCCCGTATTGTTCGTTTGTCTTGGCCATAGTTCTCGTTCCTTTGCTCTTCGCATACTATACCTATTTTATCTACAATAATATACCATAGAAGCCGGACAATTGCAAGATGTTGTGGTGGCCTGGCCGGATTTCGATCCAATACACACAAGTTGAGGTTGAAAAAACGCGAGGGGAGACGTATACTGGATTTAACGGAAAAAGCGAGGTGAGACCGTGGAACTCTTATCAAAGCTGAACAGCCCCGTGATCTATCTGATCTGCGGGAGCATCGTGCTGGCGGTTGCCCTGGTCTGCGTGGTCTTTGCGCTGAGGGCTTATCGGGCGGGCAAGGCCATCGGCATGGATGTGACCAAGATGAAACGGACCATCGTAGCCAGCGCCACCTTTGCGGTGCTGCCCAGCGTGGGGATCCTGCTGGGCGTCATCGCCCTGTCCGGCAGCCTGGGCACGCCCTGGCCCTGGCTGCGCCTGAGCGTCATCGGTGCGCTGCATTACGAGACTCAGGTGGCTGAGGCCGCCGCCGAGGCCGCAGGCATGGAGAAGCTCTCCGCCGCGGCGATGACGCCCAGGGCGTTTGCCACCATCGCCCTGCTGATGAGCGTTTGCATCATCTGGGGCATGGTCTTCAGCTTCTTCAACTGCAAGCGCTATACCCGCCGTCTCAGTGCCGGCGGCGCCAGGGAGAAGGGAGAAAAGAAATCCTCCCTGGCAGGCTTCGGAGACATTGCCATGACTGCCATGTTTATCGGGCTGGTCTCGGCCTACCTCGGCAGCTATATCGGCGGCTTCGTCTCCGGCCAGGGCCTGTTCCGCTTCGCGGGAAGCTGGCTGCCGCTGGCGGTGGCCCTGGTGGGCGCCGCGGCCATGCGCCTCTTCCTCTGGATCAAGGAGCGCTATAACGCCGCCTGGGTGGACAGCTTTTCCATCGCCGGAAGCATGCTGATCGCCATGGCCTCGGCGATCTTCCTGGGCAGACTGGCATAAGGGGGTGCGGACATGAACGAAGAGAAGAATCGGCAGATCTACGAGAGATATCTGGCCGCGACCCATCGGCTGGGCCGCATCGCCTGCGCCGTCACCCTGGCGCTGCTCCTGGCCGCGCCCTTCGTGATGGGCGCCTATCTGGGGGCCATGCCGGATCTGGGGGCCTTCGGCAAAGGCTTTGCCAGCATTGGGCTGGTGTACTTCGTCAGCTGCGTGGCGGAGTATCTGATCTATGTGCCCATGCTGGGAGCCGGCGGCACCTATCTGGCCTTCATCACCGGAAACCTCATCAATATGAAGATCCCCTGCGCCGTGAATGCCCGGGACATCGTGGGCGCCAAGTCCGGCACGGCGGAGAACGAGATCATCGCCACCCTGTCCATCGCCACCTCCTCGCTGGTGACCATCCTGGTGCTGGCCCTGGGTGTGCTGCTGCTGATCCCGCTGCAGCCGGTGCTCCAGTCCCCGACGCTGCAGCCCGCCTTTGACAACGTGGTGCCGGCGCTCTTCGGCTCCATGGCCTGCAAGTACTTCCGGCACAACGGGCGCATCGCCTGCCCGACCCTGCTGCTGATGTCGGCGCTGTTCATGCTGGTGCCCGCCCTTACCAGCTCCACCAGCTTCATGATCATCCCCAGCGGCGCGGCGGCCATCGGCCTGGCCTACCTCTTCTTCAAGAGGGAGCAGACCGCGAAGGAGGCCAGAGGATGATCGCGCTGGTTATCGTGCTGGCCCTTCTGGGCCTGCTTCTGCTGCTCCTGCTCATCGCCCTGCTGCGGACCCTGCTGACGCCCGCAAAGCAGTCCCGCTGGCAGCCCCCCTCAAACCCGGAGAGGGAGCGGCTCTATGCCGAAAAGCTCTCCCGCATGGTCCGCTGCGAGACTGTCTCCCGCAAGGGGGAGGACCAGAGAGAAAAGTTTCTGGGCTTCCACCGGCTTCTGGCGGAGCTCTTCCCGCTGGTACACGAGAAGCTGGAGAAGACCGAGATCGACGGGAACCTGCTGTTTTATTGGAAGGGGAGAAGCAACCAGCGGCCCCTGGTGCTCATGAGCCACCAGGACGTGGTGCCCGCCGAGGGAGAATGGCTGCATCCGCCCTTCTCCGGCGACATAGCCGATGGCAAGGTCTGGGGTCGGGGCAGCGCCGACACCAAGTGCTCCGTGCTGGGCTTTTTCCAGGCGGTGGAGGAGCTGCTGGAGCAGGGTTATGTGCCGGAGCAGGACGTCTATCTCAGCTCCTCCTGCACCGAAGAGTTCGGCGGTGACGGCTGCCCCAAGCTGGTGGGCGAGATGGAGCGTCGGGGCGTGAAGCCCTTCCTGGTCTGCGACGAGGGCGGCGCCATCGTACAGGAGCCCATCGGCGGTGTGAAGAACTACTACGCCATGATCGGCGTTCTGGAGAAGGGGAGGGGCGCCCTGCGGCTCACCGCCCGCTCCAACGGCGGCCACGCCAGCTACCCGCCCAAGAATTCCCCCATCGCCCGCCTTGGCAAGTTCGTTGCCCGGGTGGAGAAGCACGACCCCATGCGGGCGGACTTCGAGCCGGAGGTCAAGGCCATGTTCGAGACCCTGGCCCCCTACGGTCCCTTCTATCTGCGTCTGCTGTTCGGAAACCTCTGGCTCTTCAAGCCTCTGCTGAAGAAGCTGCTGCCGAAGATCTCCCCTCAGGCCGGGGCCCTGCTGAAAACCACGGTGGCCTTCACCATGCAGTCCGGCTCCGATGCGCCAAACGTCCTGCCCCAGCAGGCCAGCCTGACCCTGGACCTGCGTTATATCCCCCACCAGCGGATGGAGGAGAGCAACCGGGTGATCCGGGAGCTTGCGGAGCGCTGCAATCTGGAGACGGAGGTGCTGATGGCAAACGACGCCTGCGAACCCGTGTCCATCCACAGCGAGGCCTACGCCCTTGTGGAGAAGGTCATCGGCCAGGTGTTCCCGGAGCTGCCCGCCTGCCCCTATGTGATGACCGGCGGGACCGACGCCCGCTTCTATCAGAAGATCTGTGACGCCTGCATCCGCTTCTCCCCGGTGATGTACGGACCGGAGCAGATGAAGGGCATGCACGGGATCAACGAGAACATCGACGTCCGCTCCCTCCCCGGGGCCGTGGATTTCTACAAGTCCTTGATCCGCGGAAACCGCTGAAGCGCCGTGGTGTTCCGATAAGAAGCTGTACACTTTGAAAAAAGTGTATAATAGACAAGGCCATTTGCCTTTGTTATAATACGATTGTATAATCGCTATATATCGCCTGATGCAGAATACAGGAAGCAAGGAGTGGAATACGGAATGAGTAAACCCGTCATGATCACGGCGGACAGCACGGTGGATCTCTCCCGAGAACTGAAGGAGCGCTTCGATATTCGGATCATCCCCCTGATGATTACCCTGGGGGAGGACCATTTTATGGACGACGGAGAGAGCTTTTCTCCTCTGGACATGTACGCGCGGTATCATAAGGACGGCCTGCTGCCCAAGACCTCCGCGCCCGGCGTACAGGAATTTCTGGACTTCTTTGCGCCTCTGGTAGAGCAGGGCTATGAGATCGTCCATCTGGATATCAGCGCCGAGCTCTCCAACACCTTCAACGCCGCTCGCCTGGCCGCCGCCGAGCTGGAGGGGGTCTATGTGGTGGACAGCCGCATGCTCTCCACCGGCGTGGGCCTGCTGGCCATCGAGGGGGCGGAGTGCCGGGACCGGGGCATGGGCGCAAAGGAGATCGCCGAGCATCTGGAGAGCCTGACGGGGAAGGTGTCCACCAGCTTCGTGCTGGACACCCTGGAGTTCATGTGGAAGGGCGGGCGCTGCACCGGCGTGGCGGCCCTGGGCGCAAACCTCCTGCGCCTCAAGCCGGGCCTGGAGATGAAGGACGGGAAGCTGGGCGTCTACAAGAAGTATCGCGGCAACATCGAGAAGGTCTACGAGCAGTACATCCGGGAACGGCTGGCCGGCAAGAAGGTCCGTCCGGGACATATCTTCATCACCGAGTCCGGGGAGATCGCCCCGGAGGTGGCGGAGCGGATGTGCGCCCTCGCCAAGGAGCTCTCCGGCTGCCAGGAGGTGCACCACACTCTGGCCGGCTGCACCGTCAGCACCCACTGCGGACCCAAGACCCTGGGCGTGCTGTTTATTGAAGAATAGGACCCGCGACTCCAAACCGGGATCCCGGTTTGGCGCTGTCGAAAGCTTCGGACTTCCCTCCCGGGGGGATCGCTCCGGCGAAGGGGCTTCGGTCCGCGACAGCGAAGGGAACAAGGCTTTCCGGAGGACAGGATTGTGGAAGAAAAAAAGATGATTCGGGCGGGGAAGCTCTCTTCCGATAGGGGAGAGAAGCTTACCCTGCTTCTCTTTGCCCTGATGGCGATGGCTTTGGTCTTGCTCGCCTCGGACAGCACCTCTCCGCTGTTTGCCACCAAGCCGTATCGGATCGTGACGGCGGATTCACCCACGTTTGTGGTTATCGGACGCTATTGGCTGACCGAGGGCGCCGTCCCTTACCGGGACCTGTTTGACCAGAAGGGGCCGATCCCCTTCCTGCTCAACGGTTTGGGCTGGATCCTCACGGGTTCGGTCCACGGCATCTGCGTGATCCAGTGGCTTGCGCTGTTCAGCTATCTGACACTGGCTTATCATAGCTGCCGCATGCGCTTTTCCCCGGGCGGCGCGCTGAGCGTCGTTCTCTTTTCCTTTGTGCTGCTGGTTTTGCTTTATGGACTCGGCAACACGGTGGAGGAATACAATCTCCCGGTGATGGGGCTGTATTATCTGGGCCTGCTGCGCTACCTGAGAGAGAGGATGCGGAATCCGGAGGCGCTGCACCGGCCCCTGTGGGCCTACGTCTACGGACTGTGCATGGCGTTCTTCCTGCTCAACCGCGCCTCGGATGCGCTTCCGGTGGGGATAGGCGTTCTTGTGGTCGCGGCGGACCTGCTGCTGCGGGGCGAGAAGAAAAACCTGGGAGCGAATCTCCTGGCAGGTGTTCTTGGCCTGCTGACGCTGATCCTGCCCTTTGTCCTGTATTTTTCCGCCCAGCATGCGCTGGATGCTTTCTGGTTTGGGACCATCGGCTTGAATCTGGCCTACGCCGCAAAGGACACCGCCTTCTGGATCGGCGAGACCACGTGGAAAAGCGCGGTGAAGCTGGTGTTTTATTGCCTGCCGATCCTGGGGACGCTGGCGGCGGGACTGCTGGCCCTTGCTCACCGGCAGGGCGTGCGGGCTGCGCTCTGGCTGGGCATTGCGATCTACGCGCTGGCGTTTTATGTGTCCAGCCGGGGCTATCCCCATTACCTGATCACCTTTGTGCCCCTGTGCGCCCCCGCCTGCTGCGAGCTTGCGGAGCTTCTGCCGGGGCGCCTGGTGAGGAGCAGGACCCTGAAAGGGCTGTGCGCGGCGCTGTTTGCGCTCACCGTCCTGCTGGGGGTCGTGCAGGAGCGGAACTATTTCTCCGACTCTCCTTTTGCCTGGAAAGAGTACCCGGAGGAGGCGGAAGACGCGCTGATCGCGTCCATTCCGGCGGAGGATCGGGACAAGGTCCTGTTTCTGAACTGTCTCAGCTCCCTGTATCTGCGCAGTGATATTCGACCCTGCGGCCCTTATTTCAGTTTTCAAAACTGGCAGGGCCAGCTTTCGGAGAGCATGATGAGGCGCATCACGGCCCAGTTCAGCGAAAAAGAGGCCAAGTGGGTCCTGGCCTTCGGCACGACGGCCGATCCGATCCTGAAGGCGCTGGATGCCAATTATGATCGGATCGCCCTTAAGGGCGACTATTCCCTTTACCGATTGCGGCAGAGCACTTGAAAAACGCGGGAAAACGGCCTTCGCCGCTCCCACGGCTGCCTGCGCCAGACAAATCGACACCCGGGGTCCACCACGACCCCGGGTGTTTTGCGGGTCAATCGCTATTACGCTTGACACGCCTTTTCTTACTTATCGACATAATGGAGGCTGATGCTCCTGCCGTCGCAGTCCAGGAGGACGGGGCCGAGGCGGGTGAGGAAGACCTGCACGTCCAGCTTTTCCAGCTTGCGGAGGGTCTTGGCCTCCTCCGGCTCCGCGTCGGAGCAGGTGATGAGAGCATAAGAAGGCTGAGCCTGGGTCAGCAGAGGCTCCAGGGCCCGGTGCCAGGCGCCGTGGTGGGGCATCTTGATGAAGTCACAGCGCTCCCGATGGGCGGCGGTCCACTCCTCCAGGCGCAGGTTTTCCGCGTCCCCGGTGAAGAGCAGGCGGCAGTCCCCGCATTCCACGGAGACGATGAGAGACACGTTGTTGGCCGCACTGTCGGCATAATTGCTCGCCTTGGGCGGGTTCACGGTGAAGCGTACCCCGTCCAGGGTGAAGCTCAGGTCCTCCCGGACCGTGACAGGCTCCACGCCCAGCTCCTGCAGGGCGGCGGCGTAGTTTTCCCAGGCGCTGCCCTCGCCGGGGCCGTCGGGCTGCAGCAGCTGCCTCACCGGCAGACCCTGGAGCACCCGGGGCGCACCGCCGATGTGGTCCTTGTCGAAATGGCTGAGGATCAGATAATCCAGAGAATAGATCCCCTTGTCACGGCAGTAGGCCAGGATCTCCTTGCCGAAGCCCTTGTTGCCGGCGTCGAGGAGAACGGCTCCGTGCTCGGTGGTGAGGAGCATGGCGTCGGCCTTGCCGCAGGAGAAGAAAAAGACCTGCAGCTGCGGCTGTTGACCGGACTCTTGTTCGGGGGCCGTTTGGGACTGCTTCCCGGCGCCGCCGCAGGCGGAGAGCAGCAGGGCGGCGGCCAGGAGCCAAAGGGACAGATTGCGAAGCTTTTTCATATCAGATCACCGGATGGAAAACCGCGCCCACCGACTTTCTGCTCGGCGGGCGCGGAAGTTTTACTCCTCTGCTTCCCCGTAGCCCATGGGGTTCTTGGACTGCCATGTCCAGGTGTCCCGGCACATGTCCTCCAGGTTGTACTGGGCCTTCCAGCCCAGAAGCTGGGCGCTCTTGTCCGGATTGGAGTAGAGCCTCGGCAGATCTCCCGCCCGGCGGGGGGCGATCTCATAGGGGATCTTGATGCCGTTGACCCGCTCGAAGGTCTTCACCATGTCCAGCACGCTGTAGCCGGTGCCGGTGCCCAGATTGAAGACGTTCTCTCCGCGGTGATGGCGCATGTAGTCGATGGCGGCCACATGGCCCCGGGCCAGGTCCGTGACGTGGATATAGTCCCGCAGGCAGGTGCCGTCCGGGGTGTCATAATCGTCGCCGAAGACGTTCAGATGATCCCGCCGGCCCACGGCCACCTGGGCGATGAAGGGCATGAGGTTATTGGGGATGCCCCGGGGATCCTCGCCGATGAGGCCGCTCTTGTGGGCGCCGATGGGGTTGAAGTAGCGCAGGAGGGAGACGGAGAAATCCTCCACGGCCTTGGAGGTGTCCCGCAGGATCTGCTCGGACATGTACTTGGTCCAGCCGTAGGGGTTGGTGCAGTTGCCGGTGACGGCGGTCTCCTTCAGCGGCATCTGGTTGCGCCCGTCATAGACCGTGGCGGAGGAGGAGAACACGATGTCGTGTACCCCGTGGTCCCGCATGGCCTCGCAGAGCGTGATGGTGGAAAAGAGGTTGTTGTCGTAGTATTCCAGGGGCATGACCACCGATTCGCCCACGGCCTTCAGCCCGGCGAAGTGGATGGTGCAGTCGATCTTGTGCTTTTCAAAGATTCGGTCCAGGGCGGCCCGGTTGCGCACGTCCTCCTGATAGAAATCCACGTGCTTGCCGGTGATCTGCTCCACCCGCTCGATGGCCTTGGCGCTGGAGTTCACCAGGTTGTCAATGACTACCACGCCGATGTCCTGCTCCAGCAGCTCCACGCAGGTGTGGCTGCCGATGTATCCGGCGCCGCCGGTGACGAGTACGTTCATTGCTTGCGCTCCTTTCCGGTATTAGTCCAAAAGGGTTTCGGGATAGATGCCCTCCCGCCGCAGCCGGGCGATATAGTCCAGCACGTCGGGCATGTCTTCCTTGTAGGTGATGCCGTGCCAGGTCTCATGGCAGGGGAGGACCCGGACGCTGCCCTGACCCTCGTGGATCAGGGCGTTGGTGACGAAGGGCAAAAAGTACTCCGCCTTCTCCGGGTTTACGGGGAGGTTCGCGTCCAGCCAGGCGGGGAAACGGTCCCGCAGCTGACGCAGGAAATCCGGGCCGAAGCCCCAGAAGTTCATGGAGACGGGAGATTCGCCGGACAGAGGGATCCAGGTCTCTCCGTCCTCGGTATAGGCGGCGTCCTCGCCCCGCTTGGCGATCTTGATGCGCTCCACCACGTCGGTGAGCAGCCCGTCCTCCACCTGGCAGACACCCCGGGCCACGGTGCCGTGCTCGGTGACGGTGTTGCGCAGCAGATAGGCCACCATGGCGTGCTCGGTGTCCGGCCGCTCCTGGGCCAGGAACTCGAAGATGGTCTCAAAGGCGCCGCGGCCGTAGAAATCGTCGGCATTGATGACGGCGAAGGGCCCCTCGATGGCTTCTGCCGCGCAGAGCACAGCGTGGGCCGTGCCCCAGGGCTTTTTGCGCCCTTCCGGGACGGCGTAGCCTTCAGGAAGCATGTCGATCTGCTGGAAAACGTATTTCACATCGAAATACTTTTCCATCCGCCGGCCCACGGCGGCCTTGAAGTCCTCTTCGATCTCGTGCTTGATGATGAAAACCACCTTGCGGAAGCCCGCCCGCCAGGCGTCGTACAGGGAAAAGTCGATAATGGCGTGGCCGCGTCCATCCACGGCGGTGATCTGCTTGAGCCCGCCGAAGCGGCTGCCCATGCCCGCCGCCAGGATCACAAGTGTCGGTTCGTTCATGCTGTCCTCCCGATCAGGAATTCATTGCCAGACGGCAGTAGTAGTTGAAAAGCCGCTCCCGGGTCAGGGTGCTGCTGTCCATGTGGCCGGGGTAGACCTCAAAGTCTCCCTCCAGGGAGCAGATCCGCTTCAGGGAGCGCAAAAGCTCGTCCGTATCGCCGCCGGGCAGGTCTGTCCGCCCGCAGCTGCCGCGAAACAACGTGTCTCCGGTGAAGAGAGCGTCCTGGCAGCGCAGCGTCACCCCGCCGGGGGTGTGGCCAGGCGTGCCGATCACCTCAAAGCGGAGAGATCCGATCTCCACGCTGTCCCCATCGGCGTAGTATTCCCCGTTTTCGGTCAGATGGAAGGGGAAATGGAGGTCCCGCCGGGAATCGGCGTCGTCCTCCCGGTTCAGGTAGACCGTGGCGCCGGTCTCCTCCGCTACGGCTTCCACCGCGCCCACGTGGTCGTAGTGCCCGTGGGTCAGAAAAATGGCCCGGCAGTGCAGGCGGTTTTCCTCCAGATAATCCAGAATGGTGTTGCTCTCGTCGCCGGGGTCGATGACGGCGCAGTCCAGGCTCTTCTCGTCGGTGACCACATAGCAGTTGGTCTCCAGCTGCCCCACCGGCAGTGTTTTGATCAGCATATCAAAGCTCCTTTGTATCCAGCAGGATGGTGAAGGGACCGTCGTTTTCCGAGTTCACTTTCATGTAGGCTCCGAAAACGCCGGTCTCCACATGAAAGCCCCGGGCCCGGCACTCGGCGATCACCAGCTCGTAGAGGGGGATGGCGGTTTCCGGACGGGCGGCGTGGGAAAAGCCCGGGCGGCGGGAGCTGCAGTCGGCAAACAGAGTGAACTGGCTGATGATCAAAAGCTCCGTCGCCCCGGCGTTCACGGGGTTGACGTTGATTTTACCCGCTTCGTCCTCAAAAATGCGCAGGCCGCAGATCTTGTCCGCGATTTTTCGCGCCTCCGCCTCCGTGTCCGCCTGGTGGACGCCCAGCAGCACCAGCAGGCCCTTGCCGATCTGCCCGTGCAAGGCCCCGTCGATCTCCACCGAAGCGGAATTGACTCTCGTAACAACTGCTCGCATATTTCTCCTAAAAACTAAAAACTTGAAACTAAAAACATAAAACGAATGTGGGATCGCCGAGCACTGCTCGGCGCTACGGGATCCTATTTCCCGTTGCGGCTCACTTCGGTGACGCTGGGAACCTGAGCCAGGCGGTTCATGGTCTGCTTCAGCTCGGTCACGCTCTTGACCTCCAGGGTGATGACCACCAGGGCCAGGCCCGCGTTGTCCCGGGCGGAGAGATTGCGCACCTTGGCGTTGAGCGCGTTCAGCACCGTGGCGATGTCCATGACCAGGCCCGAGCGGTCCTTGGCGGCGATGGTGATGGTGGTCACATAGCTGTCGGTGATCTGGCTGGCCCAGGACACCGGGATCCAGCGGCCCGCGTGTTCCTCATCGTCGCTGCGCCGGCGGTAGTTCTGGCAGTCCCGCCGGTGGATGGACACGCCCTGGCCCCGGGTGATGAAGCCAACGATGTCGTCCCCGGGAACGGGGGTGCAGCAGCGGGAGAACTTGACCAGACAGTTGTCCAGCCCCTCCACCAGGATGCCGTGGACGGCCTTGCCCTCCTTCTTGGCCCGCTCCTCCCGCCGTTCGGCGGCGGCAGAGACCTTGTCCAGCACGGACTTTTTCTCCGCCAGCAGGGCCTTCTGCTCGTCCCGCATGCGGTTGGCCACACGGGCCGCGGTGACGCCGCCGTAACCGATGGCGGCGTACATATCCTCCGCCGTGGCGTAGGACAGGCGCTTGAGCACCGGGGCCATGATCTGCTCGTCCTGCATCTCGTCCAGCGTCAGCTCATTGTGCTTGAGCTCGTCCTCCAGCATTTCCATGCCCCGGAGGATGTTCTCATCCCGCCGCTCCTTCTTGTACCACTGCTTGATCTTGGTACGGGCGGAGCCGCTCTTGACGATGCTCAGCCAGTCCCGGCTGGGGCCGGGGGCGGACTTGGAGGTGCGGATCTCCACAATGTCGCCGTTTTGCAGGATGTAGTCAAAGGTGACGATGCGGCCGTTGACCTTGGCGCCCACCATGTGGTTGCCCACGTCGGAGTGGATGCTGTAGGCAAAGTCGATGGGCGTGGCGCCGGCGGGCAGGTTGATCACGTCTCCCTTGGGGGAGAAGACGAAGACCTCGTCGGCAAACATGTCGATCTTCAGATCGTGGAAGAAATCCTGGGCGTCGGACTCCTGCTGATCCTCCAGCAGGCGGCGGACCCAGGCGAACTTCTCCTCGTCCCCCTCCCGCACGGCGCTGCCGCCGCCGTCCATCTTGTACTTCCAGTGGGCGGCGATGCCGTACTCGGCGGTGTGGTGCATCTCCCAGGTGCGGATCTGCACCTCGAAGGGGATGCCCTGGGAGCCGATGACGGTGGTGTGCAGGCTCTGGTACATGTTGGGCTTGGGGGTGGAGATATAGTCCTTGAAGCGCCCAGGCACGGGCTTGAACATGTCGTGGATGATGCCCAGGACATTGTAGCAGTCCGGCAGGGAGTCCACGATGACCCGGAAGGCGCAGAGGTCGAAAATGCCGTTGATGTCCAGCTTCTGGGAATACATCTTCCGGTAGATGCTGTACACGTGCTTGATGCGGGAGGAGATGGAGGCTTCGATGCCCTCCTGCTTCAGCCGGGCCTGGATCCTGTCATCCACGCCGGACATGAAGGCCTCCAGCTCCGGCATGCGGGAATTCAGGTATTCGGTAATTTCCTTGTAGCCGGTGGGGTCCAGATAGCGCAGAGACAGGTCCTCCAGCTCCCACTTGGCCTGCTGCATGCCGAGCCTGTGGGCGATGGGGGCGTAGATCTCCATGGTCTCCAGGGACTTGGTGCGCTGCTTTTCCGGCGTCTGGTAGTCCATGGTGCGCATGTTGTGCATGCGGTCGGCGATCTTGATGAGGATCACGCGGATGTCCTTGGCCATGGCCATGAGCATCTTGCGCAGGTTCTCCATCTGCTCGTCTTCCTTGCTGGTGTACTGGACACGGGTCAGCTTGGTGACGCCCTCCACGATGTCCGCCACGGCGGACCCGAACTGGCGGGCAATGTCCGCATGGGTCATGGCGGTGTCCTCGATCACGTCGTGCAGAAGGGCGGCGCAGATGGAATCCTCGTCCAGCCCCAGGTCCACGGAAATGTCCGCCGCGGCCACGCAGTGGGTCACATAGGGGGAGCCGTCCTTGCGGAGCTGCCCCGTGTGGGCGAGCTTGGCCATCTCATAGGCCGCTCGGATCCGGCCCAGGTCCATGTTGTGGCCTGCGCTGCGGATCTTCTCCTCCAGTTCCTGATACAGCTTGTCCGGATCCAGAGGCGTATGCACTTTTTTGGGCGTCTCGTTCATTCTGCGTTCCCCAAAAATGTTGAACTGTTATTTCAGCAGATCCTGCGCTTCTTTCAGCAGAAGGCGCATGACCCTTGTGCTGTTCAGATCCGCCTTGCCCTCAATGGGCGCGCTGCGGGCGCCGTAGATCCCGCCCCGCGGGCTCTGCAGCAGCCCCGTCTCCAGCAGGGTGATGAGGCAGAGACAATAGCGCTCCGGTTCCATGCCCGGAGGACACTGGGCAAGAACGGCCTCCGTCTTGTCCGGCACGGTGATCTCCCCGCCGGACTCCCGCCAGATGCGCACAAAGTCCGCCCGCCGGGGACAGAAGGCGGCGGCGGCGTAGGCCGCGCTCTCGTCCCGCTCCAGAATCCGGCGGCAGAGCTCCCGGCAGTCGTGCCTGCGAAGGGCCGTCACCACCAGCTGGACGGCGCAGTGGCCCCGGAATTCGTTGATCTGCGGGGTAAAGGCCATGTCCACCCGGTCTCCCACGGCCACGCCCAGAGCCTGGGCGCTGTGGGAGAAGAAAATGCCGTCCATCCGGCCGCCGCCCGGATCCACCTGAATTTTCAGATGCCGTCCGCCGCCCACCTGATCCGCTGCCAGCAGCTCCACGTTGCTGAGACAGAAGACGGGTTTGGGATTGGCGTTCCCGAAAGGCTCCAGACGGTCCAACTCCCGGACATTCTCCAGGGTCAGCAGGCCCGCGTCCCGGATCAGCAGATCACAGTCCACCTCGGGCAGAGCCTGGGGCTTGTTGGCTTTGTAATACTCCGTCAGCGCCTTGCGAAATTCCGGCAGCTTGTCGCTGCGGATGGTCATGCCGGCGGCCAGAGCGTGACCGCCGAAGCCCAGCAGATGCCGGGAACAGGCGGAGAGGGCCTCAAAAAGGTTGAAGCCGCCGAAGCTGCGGCAGGAGCCCTTGCCGTGGTCCCCGCTGAGACAGACCATGATTGCCGGCAGGGAGAACTGCTCGGCGAGTCTGGACGCCGCGATGCCGATGACGCCCTGGTGCCAGCGATCGCTGGCCAGGACGATGGGCCCGTCCGGCTTCTTGCCCTCCAGCTTGGAGAGGGCGTCCTTCCAGATCTCTGTCTCTATGTTCTGGCGCTGGCGGTTCAGCTCGCACAGCTCGGAGGCCAGCGCGGCGGCCTCCTCAGGCCTTGTTGCCATCAGCAGGTCTGCGGCTTTGGTGGCCTGCCCCAGACGGCCCGCCGCGTTCAGCCGCGGCGCCAGGCTGAAACCGATGCTGGAGGCGGTGATCCGCGCCGGGTCTACGCCGGCTTCCCGCAGCATGGCGGCAAAACCGGGCCGGGGGTTCGCGGCCAGCATCTCCAGGCCCCGGCGGACCAGATAGCGATTTTCGCCCACCAGGGGCATCACGTCCGCCACGGTGCCCACGGCCACCAGGTCCGCGTAGCGCTGGAGCATGGCCTCGTCGTCCTGCTCGCAGGCGCAGACCAGCTTCATGGCCACCCCCACGCCGGCCAGATCCGGGTTGGGATAGCGGTTCCCCTCCTGCTTGCAGTCGATGACGGCCACCGCGTCCGGCAGAGCGCCGGGCTTGCACTCGTGGTGGTCGGTGACGATCATGTCCATGCCCAGCTCGCGGGTATGGCCGGCCTCCTCCACGGCGGTGATGCCGCAGTCGACCGTAATGAGCAGGGTCACTCCATCGGCCCGCAGACTGTCCAGCGCGGCGCAGTTGAGGCCGTAGCCCTCCTCGTTCCGGTCGGGGATATAGCCCACGCAGCGCAGACCCTTGCTGCGCAGATAGTCGGTGACCAGACAGGTGGCGGTGATCCCGTCCACATCATAGTCGCCATAGACAGCGACCGCCTCCTTCTGCTCGATGGCGCGGCGGAGTCGCCGGACGGCCTGGGCCATCCCCTGCATCTGCATGGGATCATGCAGACAGGAAAGCCCACCGTCCAACAGCTCCCGGGCCTCCGCAACCGTGCGGATGCCCCGCAGCGCCAGAACAGCAGAAAGAAGCGGCCCGCAGCCCGCCTGTTTCAGCTCAGCCGGATACTCCGGCCGTGTATATGGTATTTTCCATCCCTGCGTATTCATAGGTTCCCACTCTATCTTTTTATTCAATCATCATTCTATCAAATATAGCACGTGATTGCAAGGGCAGAGGGGAACTTTTTACGGCAGGATGGAGCTTTATGTGCTGTAATCTGTGAGTTTTCCCGCGCCGCCGGCCGGGGAGCGCTGGGTGAGTACGGCCCGAAGCGCCTCCGCGGGGCTGCCGCAGAGGGCGAAAAGCTCCATGCAGCGCCGGGAGAGGAAGCCATCCCTGACAGCCCGCTCCAGCGTCGCCATCAGGGGAGCGTAGTAATCCAGGGTGTTCAGCAGGGCCATGGGCTTGCTGTGCCGGCCAAGCTGCTTGAGCGTCAGGGTCTCAAAGAACTCCTCAAAGGTCCCGATGCCGCCGGGCATGGCAATAAAGGCCTCGCTCTCGTCAAACATGGCGTTTTTGCGCTCCGCCATGGTCTCGGTATAGATGAAGCGGCTGCAGCAGGGGAAGAGGATCCCCGGCTCGTCGAAAAAGCGGGGCGCCACGCCGATGATCTCCCCGCCCAGCTCCGCCGCACCCTCTGCGCAGGCACCCATGAGTCCCCGGGCACCGCCGCCGAACACCAGCGTGTGGCCCTCCCTGGCCAGCAGCCGCCCAAGCTCCCGGGCGGCGTCAAAATAGGCCTGGTCCAGCTCACTGCCGGACGCTCCGTAAACACAGATCTTCAAGCTCTTTGCCTCTCTTTCTCTCGTTTGGGCTGCGCCGTGCCGACGCCGTCCCTGGGGTCCGAGCGCCCGGAAAGGAGTTCCCGGGCGATTTATAAAATTGTACTCTGTTATTTCTCCCGTGACAAGTCTTTCCCCCCAAAGAGGGCCCTTTCAGAGGGGAAAGCATCTTGCAGAATCTTTCCTTCTGTAGTAAAGTAATATAAACGCATCGAATCTACCAAACAACAGGAGGGAAACATGAAGTCTGACATCATCAACATCGACAATCAGGGCAAGGGCTTTGCGGAGGCGTTGGAGCAGACAGAGAAGGCGGCGGAATTCCGGGCGCTGAGCCGCAAGGAAACGCTGCAGCTGCGCCTGTGCACCGAGGAAATGCTGAGCCTGGCCCGCAGTGTGACAGGAGAGATGAAGGCCGATTTCTGGCTGGAGAGCGAGGGAAAATGCTTTTCCCTGCATCTGTCCACCGAGACGGTCATGGACAAGGAGAAGAGAAAGAATCTCATCGCCTCTGCCTCGTCCCATAAAAACGAGGCGGCAGCCGGTTTCCTGGGCAGACTCCGCGACGCCTTTGAGGCGGCCATGCTCTCCGAGGCGAGTACAGACATCCCTGACGAGGCAATGGACGATATGGTCAACCGTTCCATTGAGCTCCCGGAGTGGGACGCCTACGAGCAGTCGATCCTGCGGAAAGCGGCCGACAGTGTGAAGATATCCATTCGCGGCGGCCTGGTCGATATGACCGTCGCCAAGCACTTTGAATAAACAGGAGGGCATTTCGATGAAGATCACCAAAAAGCAGAACGCATCTTCCCTGGAAATCGCGCTGGAGGGCCGGCTGGACACCACGACTGCGCCGGAGCTGGAGCGGGCGATGAAGGAATCCCTGGACGGCGTCAGCGAGCTGACCATGGACTTTGAGAAGCTGGAATACATCTCCTCGGCAGGACTGCGCGTGCTGCTGTCTGCTCAGAAGAAGATGAGCAGGCAGGGCGGCATGAAGCTCGTTCATGTGGGCGAGATCATCATGGAGGTCTTTGAAGTAACGGGCTTTACGGATATTCTGACCATCGAATGATCCGATGAAAAAGGTGCAAAGACTTCGCACCAGCATGGCTTTCAATATCATTGGCGCCATCGTTCTGGTGCTGGCGCTCCTCGGGGGCGTCGTCAGCGCCTTTGGCTTTGTCAGCTTTACCGATGCCTTCAAGAAGGAATATGCCGTGTCCACCTACCACATGGCGGACACGGCGACCACGCTCATCAACGGCGACCACCTGGACGACTACCTTGCCGGCGAAGAGACGGAGGAATACCGGCAGACCAAAGAGTACCTGGATCTCTACTGCCGCAAGATCAGCGTTTCGCTGATCTATGTGATCTAGGTGGACAGGAGCGATTACGGCAGCTTTGTCTCCATCTTCAACCCTGTGGACAATACGGTGGACGACTCCGAATCTGTGGAGTGGGAGTTGGGGCACCGGCGAGACACCACCAATGAGGAATATCGGCAGAAATACAGGGCCATCTATGAGCAGGGCTCGCCCTGCGAGACGGTCTACCGCGTCAAGACTACCGACGGGCAGCCTCCCCATATCACCACCATGGTGCCTGTCAGGAACGAGGCTGGAGAGGTGACTGCCATCCTCTGCATGCAGCGCCCCATCCGGGAAATCGACGACGCGAGACGGCCTTACCTGCGCAAGGTCGTTCTGGCGACCGTCCTTCTGGCGATCGTCAGCTCGGTTTTTGCCGCCGTTTTTATCCGGAAACAGTTCGTCAAACCGATCCGGAAGGTTTCCGACGAGGCGACCCGCTTCGCACGGGAAAACACCAAGGGGGAGAATTTGGGCGAAATCAGCCGCTATGAGGAGCTCTCCAGGCTAGCCGGATCCATCGACACCATGGAGAAGGACATGGTGAACTATATCGCAAACCTGACCGCTGCCACCGCGGAAAAGGAGAGGATCGCCTCCGAGCTGAGCCTGGCCAGCACGATCCAGGAAAACTCCATCCCCAACGATTTCCCGGCGTTCCCGCAGCGGAAGGAATTTGACTTTTTCGCCTCCATGGAGCCGGCCAGGGATGTGGGGGGAGATTTCTACAATTTCTTCCTGGTGGATGAAGACCATCTCGCCCTGGTGATCGGCGACGTCTCCGGGAAGGGGATCCCGGCGGCGCTGTTCATGATGGTCACCAACATCCTCATCAGCGACCGGACCCGTATGGGCGGCGGCCCTGCGGAGATCCTGCGCTTTGTCAACGACAACCTCTGTGAGCACAACAAGGCCGAGATGTTCGTCACCGTCTGGCTGGGGATCCTGGAGATCTCCACCGGAAAGCTGACCGCGGCCAACGGCGGGCATGAGTATCCCGCCCTCCGGCGTGCCGAGGGAGTCTTTGAACTGGTCAGAGACAAGCACGGCCTGGTGCTTGGCGCGATGGACGGCGTGCTCTGCAAGGAATATGAGCTGCAGCTCAAACCCGGCGACAGGCTCTTCGTCTACACCGACGGCGTGCCAGAGGCCACAGCCGCGGACAACGGCATGTTCGGAAAAGAGCGGATGCTTGCGGCCCTCAACGAGAGCCCGGACGGGAGTCCGGATCAAATCCTGCGAAATGTCCGCCGGGCGGTGGATGATTTTGTGCAGGGCGCAGAGCAGTTTGATGATTTGACCATGCTCTGTCTGAAATACAAGGGAAAGGGTGAAAACCAATGACGATCGTGTTGAAGGGGCGGATCGATTCCGGAAACGCTGCCCAGGTGGAAAACGACATCCTGCAGCAGCTTTCGGGCACGGAGACCGCGCCGGTCGTTCTGGATGCTGCGGCGCTGGACTATATCTCCTCGGCAGGACTGCGGGTCATCCTCCGACTGAGAAAGACCTGTCAGGATCTGCGTATCACGAATGTCAGCCCCGAAGTCTATGAGATCCTGGACATGACTGGCTTCACCGAGATGATGAGGGTGGAGAAGGCCTATCGGGTGGTCACCATCGAGGGCTGCGAAGAGATCGGTCGGGGCGCCAACGGCAAGCTCTACCGCATCGATCGGGACAATGTGGTCAAGGTCTACAAGAACGCAGACGCGCTGGAGGACATCCGTCACGAGCGGGAAATGGCAAAAATGGCGCTGATTCTGGGCATCCCTACCGCAATCTCCTACGACGTGGTTAAGGTGGGGGACAGCTACGGCTCGGTTTTTGAGCTGCTGAATGCCAGATCCTTCGCCAAGATCCTTGCCAGAGAGCCGGAGAAGATAGACTGGTGCGTCCGGGAATTCGTGAACATGCTGAAAAAGATCCACGGTACCCGGGTCCCGGCGGGAAAGCTGCCGGACATGCGGGAGACCGCCCTCGACTGGGCGCGCTTCGTGCGGGACTGGCTGCCGGAGGAGCCGGGGAATAAGCTCCTCTCGCTGATCGAGGCGGTGCCTCCTGACGATCACATGATCCACGGAGATTACCACACCAAGAATCTGGAGCTGCAAAACGATGAGGTGCTGCTGATCGATATGGACACCCTGGCAGCGGGACATCCGATCTTTGAACTTGGGAGCATGTACAACTCCTTCAGAGGCTTTTCCGAGCTGCATCACGAGGTCTTCGAGAAGTTTCAGGGCTATCCTTACGAAGTCGGCGCCTCTTTCTGGCATAAGGCCCTGGCAGCGTATCTGGGCACCAACTGCGAGACGAAGATCCGTGAGGTGGAGGATAAGGCCCGCATCGTCGGCTATACCCGATTGATCCGGCGCAGCATCCGCCGCTTCGGATGGGAGGATGAGGCGCGGAGAGCGGAGATCGAGCACTGGAGGAGGGAACTGCTGGAGCTTCTGGAGCGGACGGACAGCCTGCTTTTCAGCCCCAACGAGTTGGAGCTGGATGCGGCGGCGGAGAATCTCCAGGAGCTGCAGACCTTCGTGGACGAACGCCTGGAGGCCGCAAACTGCCCCGGGAAAGCCAGAATGCAGATCCAGCTTGCCGTGGAGGAGATTTTTATCAACATCGCGCATTACGCCTACGCCCCGGAGAAGGGCAAGGCCACCGTGCGGGTGGAGATCTCCGAGGATCCGGTGACGGTGACCATCACCTTCCTGGACCACGGCGTGCCCTATGACCCCCTGACCAGAGAGGATCCGGACCTGAGTCTCGGCGCGGAAGAGCGGGAGGTCGGCGGCCTGGGGATCTTCCTGACCAGGCGTGTCATGGACGATGTGGCCTACGAGTATAAAAACGGACAGAACATCCTGACACTGAAAAAGAAACTGGGTTAAGCAAGATGGACATTCCGCAGAAGATCGACCTGCACATGCACAGCGCAGTCTCCGATGGCAGCGACAGTCCGGCGCAGCTCCTGGCGGAGGCCAGGAGCGCCGGACTCGGCCTCTTTGCGCTGACAGACCACGACGCCGTCAAGGGCTGCCTGCAGCTGCGGGAGCTGCTGGAGCCGGGGGATGCGCTGTTTCTGTCGGGGGTGGAGTTTTCCTGCCGGGACGGGGAGGGAAAGTACCACATCCTGGGCTACGGCTATGATCCCTTGTCTCCGGCCATCCTCGGTCTGGTGGAGTTCGGCCACAGTCTGCGCATGAAGAAGATCCATGCCAGGCTGGCCTTTCTGGAGCGGGAGTTCGGCTTCGTCTTTCCGGAGGAGGAAAAGCGCCGCCTTCTGGCAAGGGACAATCCGGGCAAGCCCCACATCGGCAATCTGATGGTGAAGCTGGGCTATGCCGAGAGCAAGGAGCAGGCCATTCGGGAGTATATCAACAAGCTCTCCCTGCGGGACGATTTTATCCGCCCGGAGCAGGCCATCCGGGGCATCCTGGCCGCCGGAGGCATCCCCGTGCTGGCCCATCCCTTTTACGGGGATGGAGATCAGCTCATCCTGGGCCAGGAGATGGACCGACGCCTGCGGCGGCTGATGGATTTCGGCATCCGGGGCGTGGAGGCCTTCTATTCCGGCTTCTCGGAAAAAATGACCGGGGAGATGCTGGCGCTTGCCGAACGCTATGATCTCCTTGTCACGGCGGGCAGCGACTATCACGGTAAAAACAAGCTCATCTCTCTGGGGGACACGGGCCTGGAGGACGCTTCTCAGGGGCCGGCTGGGCTGCTGCGCTTCTTCGCGGAGGTGAGGGACAAGCTTTGAAATTTGATACCCGGGACAAAAAGCCCAAGCTCTATAATCTGTTGGTCCAGGCCCTGGCGGTGGGATTGATCCTGTTCCTGCTGATCCGCCGGGACGCGGAGCGCCATGCAGTGCTCATCAGCGCTCTCATCGGGGTTTATCTTCTGGCGGCGCTGATCCAGCTGATCGTTGCCTTCTTCAAGCAGATCCAGTATAACCCCTACTCCTACAACACCATCTATTACATGGGCTTCGCTCTGTTTCTGCTGGTGGTGTGGATCATGCAGATCTATATCACCGTGCAGCTGGCCCGGAGCCCGGAGGAGTATCGTGTGGAGGCGGTCCTGCATATCCTGCTGGGCTCGGCCAAGAATTACATGATGCTGACCTCGCCCTTTCTTCTGGCATTCTCCATCGCCCTGTGCGTGTCCAACATCTCCCTGATCCGGCACGAGGGGAAGCGCTTGGTGAACGTACTGGGGATCCTCCTGTCCTTTCTCCTGGTGGGCGGACTTGTGTTTCTCTTCTTCTTCGACCGCTATGCCTCCGGCAGCCAGCGGGAGGTCATGATCCACGACCTCATCGCCAATCTCTTCGCGGCGGTGTATCTATACTTTGAGTGCATGCTCATCGGCGCCATGGTGGCCGACAGCATTGCCGCCAGGTATGAGCCGGAGCCGGACAAGGACTTTCTCATCATCCTGGGCTGCGGCATCCGGAAGGACGGCACGCCCTCGCCTCTGCTGCGGGGCAGGATCGACCGGGCCCTGACCTTTGCCGAAATGCAGAGGACCCAGACTGGGAAGGACCTGATCTTCGTGACCTCCGGCGGACAGGGGCCGGACGAGTGCGTTTCCGAGAGCGCGGCCATGAAGGGCTATCTGCTGGAAAAGGGGATCCCGGAGGAGCGGATCATCGAAGAGGACCGGTCCACCACGACCTTCGAGAACATGAAGTTCTCCAAGGAGAAGATCCAGACGGTGAATCCAGCCGGAAAGGTGGCCTTCGCCACCACCAACTACCACGTGTTCCGCAGCGGACTCTATGCCCGGCGGGTCAAAATGCGGGCGGTGGGCATGGGAGCCAGGACCCGCTGGTATTTCTGGCCCAACGCGGCGGTGAGGGAGTTCGTGGGACTGCTGACTGCCCATCGCCTGAAGCAAGGCCTGATCTTCGGCGGGATGGTGCTCTTTTACACCGTGCTGACCTTGCTGGCCTATCGGGGCTGAGCGATGAAAAAAGGACTGCCTGCCTTGGCAGTCCTTTTTTGACGCCGTCTGGGGCTTGATCCGAAAGCTTCCGAAGTCGGAAAACCCAGCCCTGCGGCGTCGGCGGAGGAGAGGGACCTCCTTTTCCCGGCGTTCTCTTCTTTACAAAAAACGAATGTGGGGGTATACTGTCTGCCATGAGTACGAAACAGACGAAAAAAACATACGGTTTGACCCGTGGACAGGAAAAGGAAGCCAGTCGCCGCTTCGGACATCATGTGAGCAGGGAGAAGGCCCTGCTCTCCGCACTGGCTACCACGCTCTGCTGCGCGCTGCCCATGCTGCTGGGCCTGCGTCTCTGGAACGCCATCCCGCCCATCGTGGAGACGGGCCTGGTGGGGCCCTCCGGGCAGGATGATTCCATGCCCCGGGCAGTGCTGGTTTTCGGCGTGCCTGGCCTGGGCTGTGTGCTCAACGGCATCGTGCACGGTCAGCTCTGGCTTCACCAACGGGCTCTGAAGGTCCCGCCCACCCCGGTGCGGCTGCTGGGCCGGTGGTCTATCGCGCCCATCTCCCTGCTGCTCTCCTCCCACTGGATGCGCAGCGCCGCCGGACAGGGCAGGGATACGGGCTTTCTGCTGGCCTGCGTGCTGGGCCTTTTGCTGCTGATCCTGGGAGGATATTTCTTTGATTGTCCCCGGGACGCAAAGCTGGCTTTCCGGATCCGCCGCCTGCAATACTCGGAGAGCCGCTGGAAGACCGTCCACCGCATCGCCGGCGTCAGCTGGATGCTGGCGGGCCTGCTGATCCCCGGCCTGCTCTTTGTGCTGGGAGGCCTGCCCGTTTGGAGCGCCGTTCTGCTGCTGCTCCTGCTGCTGAGCCCTGTGGCTGCGGCTTTCCTTCTGAAAGAATGATCCTGCAGAAGCATTACAGCCCCCTTCCGCTATGCGGAAGGGGGCTGAGACTGTAGACAAAGCCCCAAGGCAGCGTATCGACACGCATGGGGGGATTGTGAAGGGGGGAGGGTATGCCCCCCTTCACGTTCAATCCTGCAAAAATGGAAACTTTTTCGGAAGTTTCCATTTTTGCCGCTCAAGCTGTCGACACTTTGTCGACAGCTTGAGCCCCCTTCCGCTATGCGGAAGGGGGCTGTGACCATTTATCCTCAGGGATAGAGGAACATCTTGCCCGGGGCGCCGCTGCGCATCCTGGCAAAGCCTGCCTCATAATCCTCCAGGGCAAATTGGCCGCCGATGACCCGCTTCATATCGTAGATGGGGTCCTTCATCACGGTGGTGAAATCGTCCCAGGTCTCCCAGATCCGGCGTCCGCAGATGCCGGAGAGGTGGATCTGCCGATAGAAGAGATCCTCGGTCATGTCCATGGTCACAGGCTCGCCGGGAAGACCCACGCTGACCAGACAGCCCATGGCCATGACACATTTGAGGGAGCTGTTCAGTGAGGCGGGACTGCCGGTGACGTCGATGGCGGCCTCCACACCCAGACCCTTGGTCAGCCTCAGGACGATTTCCACCAGATTCTCCCGGCGGACGTTCACTGTGACGTCTGCGCCCATGGCCCGTGCGGCCTCCAGCTTTTCGTCATAGAGGTCGCTGGCGATGATGGTTTTAGCGCCGAAAACCCGACAGGCGGCGACGACCGTGAGCCCGATGGCGCCGCAGCCGGCTACCAGAACGGTCTTGCCCTTGACCTGGGCCTCCTCCACGCCGTGAACGCCGGAGCCCATGGGCTCAAAAATGCAGCCCTGCTCGTCGCTGAGCTCGTCGGCCAGGACATAGGTGACGTCGGCGCGGACCTTGGAGTACTCCGCAAAGGCCCCATCGGTCTGGATGCCGTAGAGGGTCATGTTCTGGCAGACGTGCCGTCTCCCGGCCAGGCAGTGGGGACAGGTGCCGTCCCACATATGGGTCTCCACGGAGACCCGCTGGCCGACGAAGCGGTCCTTCACCGCTGCGCCCACCGCTACGATCTCACCGGTGGTCTCATGGCCGATGATGCGGGGAAAGACCTTCATGCGCCGCCGGGCCCAGTCTCCCCAGTTGTAGATCCCCAGATCCGTGCCGCAGATGGAGGCGCAGCGGATCTTCATCAGGACTTCGTTTTCCCCGATTTCCGGGACAGGCAGATCCGTCCGGTATTCCAGACCGGGGCCGGCGGCAGCCTTGACGATGCCTCGCATGGTTTTCTGCATGAGCTTCCCTCCTCAGTCTTCGTAGTTTTCGATGATCTTCAGGTGGCGGCCCATCTCGTAGGCGGCCAGCTCCTCGTCCCGGTCCCGCACCGCCTCGTAGATCCGGCGGTGGGCCTGGGCGGTCTTTCCGTGATAGTCCTCCCGCTCGAAAAAGCGCATGCGCAGCTCCAGGATCAGACAGTTCACATAGTCCAGCATGGCGGCAAAAATGGTGTTGTGGCTGGCATAGGCCAGGTTCACGTGGAACTCCACATCCGCCAGGTAGTCGGTGGCGTCGTTCTCCAGCCGCTCCACCGAGCTGCGAAGCCGGTCCAGATCCTCCTCGGTAGCACGACGGCAGGCCAGACGGGCGATCTCGCGCTCGTTGGTCCGGCGAAACTCCATGAAGTCGTCAAAGGTGCTGGGAGAATAGCTCAGCTCCAGCAGAGAGCGGGCCTTGCGGTAGTAATCCGCGTTCTTTACCAGGATCTTTCGATTGCCCCGGTTTTCCACGATGCCCATAAAGCTCATGATCGACAGGCACTCCCGCAGAGAGTTCCGGGAAATGCCCAGAGCCTCGGCCAGATCCCGCTCGGGGGGGAGCTCGGAACCGATCTGCAGCTTTCCGGCCTCGATGGCGTTGAGAAGACTGTCCAGCACCAATTCCGGAACCGTGGGGGAGCTGTGTTGAATTTTGTCAAAACGCACGGCCATTGTATTCACGCCGCCTTTCTCTATTGTTCACATAGCAGCTCCAGAAGCTGCGGGGTTTCTATTCCGAGGAAAAACCGGGAGACGTCCAGACCTTCCAGAGCCCGGGCCAGGGCGGTCCGCTCCAGCGGCAGGCCGACAAGCTTCTTCTCCAGAGGATCCGGCTCCTCTGCGCTGAAAAAGTCGCCCACAAAACGAAGAGAGACGATCCGCCCGTGCTCCATCTGGATCCGGGCCTCCACGCTGCCGCAGCCCTCGAAGCGCCTGCGTCGGATCAGAGAGGAGGCGGGGGAGAAGCCCACGTTCCACTCCCAGGTCCGGTAGCGGGTCCGGCACAGCTCCTCGATGGCCGCCCGGTCCTCTTCGGAGAAGGTCCAGGCCCGGCCGGGAGTTTCCCGCAGGATCTCCTCCAGCAGGGTCTGCCGGAAAAGGGGCAGGTCCATGCCCGCCGGCAGCCAGGGCCGCAGATTGGTGACCCGACTGCGGACCGAGGGCAGGCCCTTGGATCGGATCTTTTCCGGGTCTACCCGCAGGGCCTGCTGGACCACGCTCAGATCCGAATCGAAGAGCAGGGTCCCGTGGTGCAGGATGCGGCCATGGCGCAGGTACTGGGCGCTGCCGGAAAACTTCTGTCCCCGGAGGGTCATGTCGTTGCGGCCGGTGAGCTCCGCGGGAGCTCCCAGCTTCCGCAGGACCCGCAGCACCGGCTGACAGAAGAGGCTCATATTCAGCTTCTCCGTACTGCCGGAGTCGGTGATGATCGTATAATTCAGATTCCCAAGGTCGTGATAGACAGCGCCCCCGCCGGAAAGACGGCGTACGACCTGGATGCCCTGCCGCTCCACAAAGGACTGGTTGATCTCGGCCAGGGTATCCTGGTGCTTGCCGATGATGACGGCGCTGCGGTTCTGCCAGAGAAGGAAATAGCTCCGGTCCCTGGGCAGCGCGTCAAATACATGCTGCTCGGCGGCCAGATTCCAGGGAGCGTCAGTCGTCCGCAGATCAAAATATGCCAGATCGTTCATCGGGAAAGCTCCGCCTCCCATTCCTGCAGCAGACCGCTGAGCAGCGCCGCCATCTGACGATGTCCCTCCGGGTTGGGGTGCAGGCCGTCCAGGTACAGGTCCCGACGAATGCTGCCTTCCTCATCCAGAAACAGGGGTCGGAAGTCCACGGTTTTTACGTGAAAGACACGGCAATAGGCGGCAAGCCAGTCCCCATAGCGCTTCAGCAGCGTGTCGGCCTGCCTGAAATCCACCACGGCGCCCCATTCCTCCGGGTGCCAATCCGGCACGATGGGCATGGGGATCGCCGCCAGGGGCAGGACCCCGGCGGTCAGCAGCTGCTGGATCATCGCGCCCATGTTGGCCCGGGCACCCTGTTCGCTGCCGGAGTAGAAAATGTCGTTGGCGCCGCCCATCAGCATCACCGCCTGAGGCTTGCGCACCGCCGTGAGCAGTTCCCGCAGGCGCACCAGCATCCCGCCGGTGGTATCCCCGCAGACGCCCCGGTTCATCAGCTGCCATCCAGAGCGCTCCGATGCAAGGGTGAGCCAGCGCTCCCGGGGAGAGACCCCGTAGCCGAAGGTCAGACTGTCTCCCAGACAATAGAGCTTGGGCCGGGGGAGGGGAGCGGAATCCGCTTCAGACGAGAGTGATGGACACATGATACTCCTCCATGATGCGCCGCCGCAGACCGGCCAGCTCCCAGAGCAGAGAGTCCCCGTCGCCGCTGCTGCGGCAGGCCTCGAGATAGCCGGTCTCAAAGACGGCGGCAGCCTCGGATTCCCGCTCGCCGATGATCTGATACTCTCCCAGCCCGTGGGCCTGAACTGTTTTCATACGCCGCTCCCATCCGCCCCGTGACCGGGACTGTTTTCTATATAATCTATTGTACCTGATTTTTCCGGGACTGACAATCCCTTTTTGGTAGGACCATAGACCAAACTGTGATAAAAAATTATCAATCCCGCCTGAATCAGGCCTGTTTGACCCGTGGAGGGGAGGATTCTTGTGCTATTTCTACAAAAAATTGATGCATATTTCGCCTTTTTGCCAAGAGGCTTGCTCTTGCATGGCGATAGGGAAAGGAGTAAAATCATTTTTGGTAGGACCAGCGGCCTTAGGCTGCTTTTGCTCTTCGATGAGAGGGCGGAACACTCCAGAAAGGAATGGTGCTATGAAAGTTTTCAAAAAGATCATGAACGGCCTCGGCTATGTGGAATCCGCCGTTCAGGTGATCATCGGCATCGTGATCACGGCGGTAGCCTTCGCCAATGTTCTGGCCCGCTATGTGTTCCACAGCAGGATCGCCTTTACCGAAGAGTTGACGGTAAATATCTTCGTGTTGATGATCATGTGCGGCTGTGCTCTCTGTGCCCGCGATGGCGGACTGATTAGTTTGTCTCTGATTTATGATCTCGTGGGGAAGACCGGCAAAAAAATCATGGCGTGCATCTTTACGCTGTTCAATCTGTTTTTCTATGGGATCCTTGCCTGGAGCGGCTGGCGGAAAGTGATCAGCCTGAAGCTTTTTGAGGCGCATCCGAAGCTGACGGAGTCGCTGAAGCTTCCGGAAGGCCTGTTTTATGTGGCGATCCCTCTGGGTGCTGTCCTGCTAATCATTCACAGCGTGGAGTATCTGGTGGATGTGCTTACGGAAAACGCGGCCTGCATGAAGCAGCCGGAAAAGAAAGCTGAATTGCCTGAGGAGGACGCTGCGTCCCTGAAAGAGGAGGCTTCCAAATGATCAATTTTATTCTATTTGGCAGCTTCTTTATTTTGCTGCTGCTGAACGTGCCCATCGCGGTAAGCCTGGGCCTGTCCTCGGTTTTCGCCATGTATTACGGGCATGACAAGATCGTCTCCATCGTGCCTACCAATGTTTTCAGCGGTATGTCCAAGTTCTTGCTGCTGGCTATTCCCTTCTTTGTCATCTCCGGCAATGTGATGGCTGAGGCGGGCATTTCCAAGCGCCTGATTGGCTTTATAGACGACTGCGTGGGCCACCAGCGGGGCGGCATCGCCATCGTGTGCGTGATCGTTGCCATGTTCTTCGGCGCTATCTCCGGTTCCGGTCCGGCCACCGTGGCGGCGTTGGGCATCATCCTGATCCCCGCCATGGTGAACTCCGGCGGCTTCTCAGCGCCCTTCGCTTCTGCCCTGATGGCAACGGCCTCCTCGATCGCCATCGTGATCCCGCCCTCGATCGCTTTCGTGGTTTATTCCTCCATCGTGGGTGAGGGCGCCAGCGTGGGCAACCTGTTCATGGGCGGCATCATCCCCGGCATTATGATGGGCCTGGCCCTGATTGCTGTCGTGTTGATCGAGGTTTGTCGGAAAGGGATCCGGGCCTCCCGCGAGCGTTCCACCTGGGCCCATCGGGGAAAAACCTTCCTGTCTGCGCTGTGGGGATTCCTGGTACCCGTCATTATCCTGGGCGGCATCTACGGCGGAATCTTCACGCCGACGGAGGCCGCAGCTGTCTCTGTTGTCTACGCGCTGCTCGTCGGGATCTTTATCTACAGGGAAATCAACCTGAAGAAGCTCATCAAAATCATGGTGGATTCCGGCAAGACCACCGGCTCCATCATGCTCATCATCGGCACCGCCGCCGTGTTTTCCATCGTCTGCACCAAGCATGGCATCTCCAACGCGGCCCAAGCGCTGCTGCTGCAGGTTTCCGGCAACAAGTATGTGTTCCTGCTCATTGTGAACGTCATTTTCCTGATTGCCGGCTGCTTTGTGGACGCCAACTCCGCCATGTACATCTTTATTCCCATCATGTATCCCGTGGCGCAGAAGCTGGGCATCGATCTGGTCCATTTCGGCGTCCTCGCCACGGTGAACCTTGCCATCGGTCAGGTAACGCCGCCGGTGGGCGTGAACCTGTTCGTCGCCATCGGCCTTGCAGACAAGATGCAAGACCTGAAAGACAAGACCCGCGTCACCATCACCAGCATTTCCAGGGCGGTTTGGCCCATGATCGTGGCCTGCATCGCAGCCCTGCTGCTGATCACCTATGTACCCTTCTTCAGCCTTGCGCTTTTGGGGTGATACTCATTTTTCAGCTGTTTTCACACGTTTGTGTGATGCAGATAAAAACATTTTAGGAGGAACATCATGAAAAAGCTTCTTGCACTTCTTCTTGCGCTTGCCATGATCTTCTCGCTTGCTGCTTGCGGTGAGCCTGCGGAAACCGAGAAGACTGACGCCGGCAAAGAAGAGCCCGCGAAGGAAGACGCTGCCGAG
>JAFWQQ010000023.1 GCA_017545165.1 Oscillospiraceae bacterium | reverse complement strand
GCAAGAGACTCGTACAAGCAGGATACTACAGCATCCTTGACCGGTACGAGTCTCTGCACTTATGCGGTTGAACCGCCGTGTACGGAACCGTACGCACGGTGGTGTGAGAGGTCGGGGCCTACTCAGCCCCTCCTACTCGATATCCATTCCGCGCAGGGAGAGAATCGTATGAAATCAGTGCCGGCCGCGGGAGGCGGTGCTTTTGCTGCGCCGGAGCTTCAGGTCGCGGAAGACGTCGGGCTTGTCCTGACGGTCGGAGACCCGGGCCCTGGGGCGGCGGACCTTCAGCGCGTGATGGATCGTCAGCCCGCCGAAGGCGGCGATGGCCGCCCACATCAGGAGGAAGACGGGCAGCAGACGGCCCCGGTCCAACTCCGGATCTGCCGCAGGGACAGCCGACGGCGGGGCTGTCTGCACTTCCGGCTCCTCCGGCGTCTCGGCAGCGTTCGCTTCGGAGAGCTCCGGGCTCAGGGCTGGCTCTTCCGGCTGCTGCTCCGCCGCCTGGGCCGCGGCCTGCCGGGCCTCCCACTCCGGGTACTTCTCGTCCAGCTCCAGGGCGTAGTTGGCCAGGTACTCGCCCACCTCCGCCATGCGGGGCTGGAAATTGCCTACGTTTTTGGTCATGACGGTGACGATGATGGGCGTGGGCGTGTAAATGATGGCGGTGATGTGGTTGTTGTAGTTGCCGTTGCGCTCCTCGAAGGCACCGTATTTCTGGGCTACCTGGTACTTGCCCTTCAGCTTCAGGTTCATATACTCATTGGGCTGGGCCTGCAGCAGGTACTCGATGATGTGGGGGAAGCGCTCCTCTCCGCCGTCGTAAAGCGTCTTCATCACCTGGGTGATGAAGCGGGCGGAGTAGTAGCTGTAATCAAAGAAGTCCTGATGGAAATACTCCCTGGACAGAGAGGAGTACTGGATGCACAGCTCGCTGGCCTTGCCGCCGTCGTCCCGGCCCAGGTAGGCCAGCATGCCGTGGCCGCTGGGATTGTCGGACTTCACCAGGGCATTGTACTCCAGATCGTGGAGGGTCTTCCCGCCCAGAACGCTGTTCTGGTTCAGCTCGCCCGCCGCCTCCTTCTCCGCCAGGAGCATGGAGACAGGGACCTTGTACACGCTGGCCGAGTACATGAAGGCGTCCCCGTTATAGTACCAGAAATCGCCGGTGGCCGTGTAGCAGAAGCCCACGGAAAAGACCTGCCCGCCGCCGCTGAGATCGCGGGCGGCCACATATTCCTTGATCCAGGCGTCAAGCCTGTCCTCATCGATGATGCTCTCGCTCTCCTCCGCCAGGGCGGCGGGGGTCAGGGAGAGGAGCAGGACCAGGCAAAGCAGCAGAGAGAGAAGAGAAAAGACTTTCGTTTTCATATTCGGATCCTCGTCGAACAGTAGTGATCCAGAGGGATCGTTTCATTATAACAGATTTCGACCTGTCTGCCAACTGGGATTTCCAGGCTTATCGCCGGGAGGAGGCCGCCCGCCGCCAATAGCGCAGGGCGTGACGCAGCACCGGCAGGGCCAGGAGCAGCAGGGCGCCCAGAATCAGCCAGAGTCCCGGGGGAAGGGACGTTTCGGAAGCGGCTTCCTCCGACGGCGCGGCGGAGAGCGCCGGGGGCGCGGGACTCGCTTCCGGAGCGGGGGGTTCCGTGGAGGAGAGAGGCCCTGCCGGGCTCGGCTCCGGGGAGACCACAGGCTCCGCAGGTACAGGCGTGAGTTCGGGTGTGGGCTCGGGCGTTGGCGCGGGCGTGGGTTCGGGCGTGGGCTCGGGTGTGGGTTCGGGCGTGGGCGCGGCTGCTTCCGCGGCGGCCCGTCGGGCCTCCCGATCCGCAAGCTCCCGGTCCAGGGTCAGGGAGTATTCCGCCAGGAAGTTGGCCACGTCGGCGATGTGGTTCTGGTAATCGCCCACGTTGCGGGTCATGACCACCACGATGATGGGCGTGGGCGTGTAGACGATGGCGGCGTCGTGATTGTTATTGTAGCCGTTGCCCTCGTCATAGGCGCCGTACTTCTGGGCCACCGGGTACTTGTCCTTGAACTTCAGGTTCATGTACTCGTTGGGCTGGGCCTGCAGCAGGTACTCGATCACCCGGGGGAAGCGCTCCTCCCCGCCCTCATAGAGGGTGCGCATCACCTGGGTCATGTAGCGGGCGGAGTAGTAGCTCTTTTCGGAAAATTCCCGGGGAAAATAGGCGGGGTCCAGGTCGGTGTAGCCGATGCTCAGGTCGCTGCACTTGCCGAAATAGCTGCCGCCCAGGTAGTTCGCCAGCAGATGGCCGTAGTCGTTGTTGGACTTGATCAGGGTTTCGCTCACCAGATATTCCACGGTGCTGCCCTGAATGGTGTCGGTCCAGGTGAATTCTCCGGCGGCGATCTTTTCCGAGATCATCATGCACACCGGGACCTTGTACATGCTGGCCGAGTACATGAACACGTCCCCGTTATGGTACCAGCAGTCCCCGGTGGCGGTGTAGCAGAAGCCCACGGAGAAGTCCTGCCAGTCCCGGTCCATGCCCTGCCCGTGGGCGTAGGTCGCCATCCACTCCTCCAGAAGCTCCCCGTCGATCAGACTGTCCTCCGGGTCGGCCTCCTCCGCCAGGGCGGCGGGGGCGGCGGAGAGCAGCAGGAGCAGGGCCAGCAGAAGCGGGATCCATCTGGTGAGAATCGTTTTCATCCCATGCGCCTCGTCGTTCAGAATACAGGCATTATATCATCTGCGGCGCCGCTTGTCGACAAAAAGCGCGGAAAACGGACAAAAAAGCGGAAAACCCCCGATTCGAGGGGTTTTCCGCATATTATCAGGCAAAAGAGTGCTCAGATCTGATACTTCAGCACGCTCTCGGGGAGAGAGGCGGCGTCGATGGACAGGCTGATGACGAAGCTGATCTTCTCCTTCTCGGAAAATTTGTCCAGCCAGGTCAGAAAGTCCACCAGGGCCTCGGGGGACTTGTCGTTCACGAGCTTGTAGAAGTTGTCGATGAAGAAATGGGTGATGTCATAATTGCCGGCGTGGACGCCGCAGATGAGGCCGCGCAGGAACTCGTAGCTGCCAATGTCGTAGACGCCCGCGTCGATGAGACGGGCCTGATAGGGGATGTCAAAGGTGAGCTTGCGCTCCTTCTCGATGCACACCACGTCGCCGGTCTCCTCATTGACGGCGGCACGGACCATGTCCACCAGCTTCTTCGTTTTGCCGGAACCCTTGAGGCCGATGATGAGCTGAACCATGGGGGATCACTCTCCTTAACAGTATTTCGTTTGTTGGTACTAGCTTACCATGAAATGGGTCCGGAAGCAAGGGCCAAGTCGTTAAGCTTCGGTAAATTCTTCGCAGGGCGCGGAATGGGAAAATCGTGAAAAGTGAACAGAAAACAGGGAACGGTGAACAGGGAACAGTGAACAGGGAACGGTGAACAGGGAACAGGGAACAGTGAACGGTGAACAGTGAACAGGGAACGGTGAACAGGGAATGGGGAACGGGGAACAGGGAACGGGGAACGGGGAACGGTGAACAGTGAACAGGGAACGGTGAGCGGGGAACGGGGAACGGGGAACGGGGAACGGGGAGGAGAGCGGCAGGGTGCGGACGGTGATCGCCTTCCCCCCGCAGGGGGAATTGCGGCTTCGCGCTGCCGGTGGCAGAGGAAGCGAAGCCGCAATTTCCGCAGCGGTCGGAAAAATGGAGCAAGCGAATGCGCGAACATTTTTTTCGGGCACCGCAAGGCGGAAGGTGGCGCGCAGCGCCGGATGAGGTCCCCGAGCGAAGCGAGGTCTGCCCGTTCAAGCGACGCGAAGAGACCTCATCCGTCATCCGCCTCGCGGGGGATCGGCGGATGCCACCTTCCCCGTGCGCGGGGAAGGCAAGAGCGCGGGCGACGGTAAAGGTCGCCCCTGCGGGGCGGACGGGGCGAGGGCAGAATAAGCGGGAGACGCGGAGTCCTCCGTCTTCTGAGACGCTTCGCTCGAAACGCAAAACTGAAAACGCAAAATGCTGATCACAAAACTGAACACCCGCCGCGCAGATGTCTGGACGCCAGAAACAGGCCCTTCGGCGAACTGTACAAAAGAAAAAACGAGAATTATACAGTTATCATAAAAAACTGGCCGCTGATGATAAAACGTGGGCGGAAACTTGCTTTTTCAAGGATGAATTGGTAAAATTATAAAGCCATTTTATGCCAAAACGACCGAATACAGTGAAAAGAGGGATTTGATGAGAGACTTAAAGCATCTGCTCTATTTCGAGAACCTGCTGCAGGAGGCCAACAACGAGCTGATCGCCCAGGCCAGGGAAGAGGGCAAGGTCTGCGTGGCCTATACCTGCGAGAACGTGCCCGAGCCGCTGCTGAACCTGCCGGGCTGCTTCTCCGTGCGCCTCCACGCGCCCCACACCGGCTCCATGGATATCGCCACCTACTACATGACCAACCTCCTCTGCGAGCCCAGCCGGGCCCTGCTGGAGCGGGCTGTGGAGGGCGGCTTCAATTTTGCCGACTGCGTCATCACCCCGGACGGCTGCACCATGATGAACCGCTGCGTGGAGAACATGGAGCTGCTCAAAACCATGGGGAAGGACAACCCCAGGTTCTTCCACGAGTATATGGAGATCGCCTTCAAAAACAGCGAGACCGACGTGAAGCTGGCCGTGCTCCAGTGCACCAACCATGTGCTCAAGCCCCTGCAGGAGAAATACGGCATCGATGTGTCCGACGCCGCCATCCGCCAGGCCGTTGCCGACCACAATCGGCTCTGCCGGGTGATCCGCGCCATCGGCGACTTCCGCAAGGGCGACAAGCCCCGCATCACCGGCTATGAATTCCACATCCTGACCCTGGCCAGCTATGTCTGCCCCAAGCACCTGATCCTGGACAAGCTGGAGGAGACCCTGGAGGAGCTGAAGACCCGCGAGCCCGACGAAAAGCCCTGGCGCGCCCGGGTGCTGCTGGTGGGCTCCGAGGTGGACGATTCCGGCTTCGTGAAGCTCATCGAGGAGTGCGGCGCCTTCGTGTGCGCCGACCGCTTCTGCTTCGGCTCCCTGCCCGGCCGCACCGAGATCGCCCTTACCGACGGCGAGGACGCGCTGACCCAGGTCTGCCGGCACTACATCCGCAGCTGCCAGTGCCCGCGCATGATGAACCAGGAGAAGGTCTACGGCCGCAAGCAGTACGTGGCGGACCTGGCCAAGGAGTACGGCGCCGAGGGCATCATCTACCAGCAGGTCAAGTTCTGCGACCCCTGGGCCTATGAGCGCATGCTGGGCTCCTCCATGCTGCAGCACGATTACGGCTATCCGGTCCTGTCCGTGGACCGGCCCTACAACATCGCGTCCGCCGGCGGCCAGATGCGCACCCGCGTACAGGCCTTCGTGGAGAGCATCGAGATCAAGAAGATCCAGAAAGGTGGGAAAGCATGAAGACCGTCGATAAAGTCGTCAATTCCCGGAAACGCGCCGGCGAGCAGTCCCCCGGCAAGATCTACAGCGACAAGCTGAAGGTCCGCGCCCGCAGAGAGTGGCGCGGCGTGAAGGACACCTTCTATGACTACACCCGCTGGCTCTACCTCATGAGCGTGCTGGGCAAATTCATCATGGTGCCCCGCAACATCAAGGGCTTCTTTCGCTACCGCTGGATGATGAGCTACCTCTTCGTGCCCCACGGCATGGACAAGTTCACCGTGGGGTTGCGGGACGAGGCGCTGCGCATCGCCCACACCTCCTTCAACTTCGTCATTGCCGACGTGACCCAGGCCATCGCCAACTGCTTCCGGGGCGACCGCCGGGTGGGCAACGACAAGGCCTATTCCGACAAGTGCGTCATCACCGACGAGAACTCCATGGTCACCTTCATGATGGGCTTCGACAAGGAGAAGGTCCACACCATCCTCCGCGAAGTGCCCACCATGTTCGCCTCCAACATCTTCCACCAGTTCAACGTCATGCACTATCTGGACGTGGCCCAGCTCAACGGCATCCCCGGCGACGTGTGCCCCATGCCCGAGGCCGAGGCCGGCATCTCCATCGAGGACGACTTCTGCGTGCTGGGCTGCTGCGCCGTGCAGAACAACACCACCTGCGACGGCTCCCTCATGGGCAACGGCATCATCGCCAAGCGCCTGGAGCGGCAGTACGGCATCCCCACCTTCCAGCTGGCCACCCCCCTGCGCCACAAGGAGCCGGACGTGCTGGAATACGCCGCCGACCAGATCAAGCAGGCCATCGAATTCGTGGAGAAGCACACCGGCGAGAAGTGGGACTGGGACCGCTACTTCGCCGCCGCCAAGCGCGTCAACTTCGCCACCAAGTGCCGCATCGCCCAGCTGGAGATCAACTCCACCCCCTATCCCCAGTTCTTCGGCGCCGCCTTCTCCCTGTACAACGACACCAACTACATGGGCAACTCCGGCCGGGATCCCGAGTTCGTGAAGGTCGACAAGAAGCTGCTGGCCCTGGCCGAGCGGGGCTACAAGGCCAAGCGCATGTACGCCAGGGAGTACCGCCACCGGGCCATCGTCTGGGGCGTGCAGCCGCAGTATGTGATCGACATGCTGTACTGGATGGTCCAGTGCTGGGGCGTCATGCCCCTGGCGGACATGCTCTCCATCATCAACACCGACATGATCGCCGACGAGGACACCCCCGAAAACCGGGAGCAGGCCTACCGGGACATGGCCATGCTGAACATGGAGATGATCATGCGCAACCACACCCACGGCGGCTACAAGGTCCTGCTGGACGATCTGTGGGAGCTGTGCGAGAAGATGAACGCCGACCTGGTGATGATGTGGGAGCACATGAGCTGCAAGGCCCTCACCGGCATGCACGGCATGTTCGAGGAGCAGGCCAGGGAGCGGGGCATCCACATCATGTGGGTCAGCCACGACCTCTGCGATCCCCGCGTGTTCACCCGCAACGCCATCCGCGACCAGGTGAGCAACTACATGCGCACCGTCATGCGGGAGGAACCCCTGGATCCGTCGCTGGAGCATATCCCCGACGACGAGGCATACTGAGAAAAGGAGCGGCATGAGATGAAGAAATTGATGAAACTCCCGCTGATCCTGCTGGGGATCCTGCTGGGCTTCTTTGTGGTCACCTTCACGGTCTACATCTTCAACCTGGACATGAAGATGATGACCTTTATCGAGCCCCTGCTGGAGAAGTGGTACAACAGCCGGGAGCACGACCAGTATCTGTAATGGAAGAAAGCGCGGCTCTCCCCCGGGAGGGCTGCGTTTTTTCGGAAGGGAGCGATGAAGATGGAAAAGGAAGAGCGCATCCGCCGCATCGAGGAGATGGAGGCGCGGATGGACCAGGTCCTGGCCGCCGCGGTGGAACTGGAGCGGGCCCTGGAAAACTGGGAGACGGCGCAGTCCAAGCTGAAGGCCCTGTCGGTCTATTATGCCAGCCCCGCCTGGCGGGAGGATTTCGAGGCCGACGAGAGAGGGGAGCTGCCGCAGGAGCTGAAGCGGGGCGTCCTCTCCGAGGACGGGCTCTGGGATCTGCTGGAGCGGGCCCGGGAGCTGGAGGAGCGGCTCCGGGAGGAGCCCTGAAAAAATAGGATCAAACAAACGAAAACTCCCCGGGACGGGTAGTCCCGGGGAGTTTTCGCGCGATTTGCGGGGAAAAGATCCTTCGACTCGCTTCGCTCGCTCAGGATGACAGCGGGAGGGAGACGGCGGGGCGGGGAGGCGGGCGCTTCGTGAAGCGCCCCGACGGCGAGGGGCGAGACGGCGGGCCGCCGAGGGCGTCGGCCCATACGGTGAGGACGGACGTTGACGAGGATCGGTTGGCGACCGAAGGTCGCCCCTACGGGGGGACGGGATCCGCTTCGCGGGGACCTCATCCGGCGCTTCGCGCCACCTTCCCCGTGCGCGGGGAAGGCTTTGGCGTTTCGTGAAGCGCCCCTACGGCGTGGACGTGACGTCGGCGCGAGACGGCGGGAGGGGCAAGCCCCTCCCCTACGGCAGAGAATTGACGTTGGCGCGAATTGCGGGTCGCCGAGGGCGTCGGCCCCTACGGTGGAGACGGACGTTGACGAGGATCGGCGGGCGACACAAAGGTCGCCCCTACGGGGGGACGGGATCCGCTTCGCGGGGACCTCATCCGGCGCTTCGCGCCAGCTTCCCCGTGCGCGGGGAAGGCAGGGGGGTGCTTTCCGACTGCACTTTCCCTGTCATGTCCAGCCTCAGGAAGAAGAACCCACGGAGAAGGGCTCGGGGTGCTCGTCCAGACTGCGGAGATAGCCGAAGCGGAGACGCTCCTCCTGGTTCATTTTGTAAAAGCCGCTGTATTCCAGGTGGTCCTTGAAGTAGCGATAGGCATACTCCGTGTCGTAAATGTAGGCGACGCCGTCAAATTCGATCTCCACCCAGCCGTGGGGACAGTGGTGGTAGGGCAGATCCATCGTATTGCCGTAGCAATCCACAAAGGAATCATAGCCCACGTCTCCGTCGCCGATGATGAGGCCGGCATAGGCGCGGGCGTCGTAACCCAGGGCCCGGGCCAGCTCATAGTAGAGCGCGGCGAAGCCATAGCAGTTGCCCTTGCCTTCGATCAGCATGCCGAGAGCGTCCTCCGCCTCCCAGCCGCTGGGTTCGCCGATGGGGTAGAGCACGCCGGAACGGTAGCTGAAATTCTCGGCGACGTAATCAAACAGCAGCTCCAGCATCTCCTCCCCCTCCATGGCGGAGGGGTCCACCAGCGTGGGCAGCAGCGCGCGGATGCGGCGGTCCAGTTCCGCGCTGCCGCTGGTCTCGATGCCGTCGCCGTCAAAACGCAGACCGGCATACTCGCCGTTGATCACCGGATCCCCGTCAGGGCCGATGGCGTGAAGCTCGGCGCCCAGGAAAAAGAGCCCCTCCTCCATGGGAGGCATGGCTTTGCTCCGGGTCCAGCGCTCTTCGGCTCCCTCGCCGAAGGACTTGTGGGGGATGACGGCCTCCGCCACGTCCCAGATATGGGGATCGGCCCGGCTGAGGTCCGCGATGGTGCCGATCATCTCCCGCCGGTCCTCCCGGTCGCCGCCCCGGCCCAGGACCTTGTTCATGATGCACACGAACTCCAGGCGGGTCAGCTCCGCGTCCGGCCGGGCGGGAATATCCGGGCCGCTCTCGATCCAGCCCCGCTCCGCCGCGGTGCGGAACAGAGGATAGAGCTCGTCCCAGGGACTGAGATCGGAGAACGCCGCATCCCCGGTCCCCTCGGGGAAGAAGCGGCAGAGGATGGAGAGAAATTCCTGGCGGGTGATGGTCTCCTCCGGATGCAGACGGCTGCCCGTCAGGACACCCAGGGTTTTCAGCGCAGCCGCGGCGGGAAACAGGGGATCCTCTTCGGCAAGGTCCAGAAATCTGCCGTCTCCCACCCCCTCGGTGTCCAGCAGAAAGTAGAGTACCGAGACCACCTCCCCGCGCTTCATGGCGGCGCTGGGGTGAAAAGCACCCTGCTCGTCCAGAGAGAGATAGGGAGCGTGATCCATCCGGCCTAGCTTCATGGCATAGAGGGCATCGTATTCCCCGTCTGCCCAGACATTGGCGCCGGCAGCCGGAAAAACCTCACCCTCCGCATTCTGCCAGCGGAGGAAGGTGTAGCCCTCCAGGGGCGCCTCCGGGGGATGGAAGAATTCCCCGGGACGCAGAGAGAAGGAGGTCTTGGTCCCGTCCCCGGAATAGAAAACCAGGACCACAGGCCTGGGCGTTGGCGTAGGCCTGGGGGTCGGCGCGGGTTTGGGCGTCGGCATCGGGGTCGGCCTGGGCGTCGGCGTAGGCTCAGGGGTAGGCTCGGGCGTGGGCTCGGGCGTGGGCTCGGGGGTCGGCTCGGGGGTAGGCTCGGGCGTGGGCTCGGGGGTAGGCTCGGGCGTGGGCTCGGGGGTAGGCTCGGGCGTGGGCTCGGGCGTAGGCTCGGGGGTAGGCTCGGGCGTGGGCTCGGGGGTCGGCTCGGGCGTGGGCTCGGGGGTCGGCTCGGGCGTGGGCTCGGGGGTCGGCTCGGGTGTGGGCTCGGGCGTGGGCTCGGGCGTGGGCTCGGGGGTAGGCTCGGGGGTCGGCTCGGGCGTGGGCTCGGGTGTGGGCTCGGGCGTGGGCTCGGGCGTAGGCTCGGGGGTCGGTTCCGGCGTAGTCTCAGCGGGTTCGGTCGGCGCAGGCGCGCTCCCCTGTCCGGGGCGGAACAGCAGCAGGGCCGCCAGAACGATGACAGTCAGCCCCAGAGCCAGCTCCAGCGCCAGGCGCCAGGGGGAGCTTTTCTTGACCGGGGCTTTCCGTTTCTTCCCCGTGCGTTTTTTCTTGCTCATTTCACGTCAGTGACCGTCTCCCGGCCATCCTCCCGGTAAGTATAGACGGTGAAGCCCTCATAGACCAGCTCGCCGTCCTCCCCGTCGCCTAAGCAGCTGGGAGCGTAATTTCGCTCCAGAGGCTCGCCCAGCGCCTTGATGAGTTCCTCCACGTCCTTGTCCACAAAGCTCAGCGCCAGCTCCTTGCGGGCGGCGAGCTCCGGGTCCTGGGTGGGCTTGGGCGTGGAAGGGTGAAGTCCGGCGCCCGGCAGCTGCGGTCCGGGACGACCGCCCGCCGCCGGGGCCTCCGTGGGCTCGGGGCTTGGCTCAGGCGTGGGTTCGGCGGTCGGTTCCGGCGTGGGCTCGGCCGTGGGCTCGGGGGTCGGTTCCGGCGTGGGCTCGGGCGTGGGCTCCGGGGTGGGGGCAGGCGTTTCGGTAACGGCGGCCGGGCTTGGCGTCGAGGCGGTCTCGGCGCTGTCCTGCCCGCAGGCGCAGAGCGTCAGTACCGTCAGCAGGGCCAGGATGAGAGAGAGAAGTCGTTTGGACATGACTGCGTCCTCCTATGTTTCTGTTTCGGGGACAAGGCTGGGGATGCTGCGCTCCGCGATCTCCAGGACCACCGCGTCATAGCTTCCGGCGGGGAGCGAATAGTCCGTGGAGCGGGAAAAGCAGGCCTGGGCAAAGGCGTCGGCCAGGTAGGGGTAGAGGGCGATGCCGAAGGAGTCCCGCCAGCAGTAGAGGCTGCCGGAGCGGCCGCCCTCGGTGCGGATGGTGATGGCGTTGCCCTCCCGGGGGTCGCTCAGATGGGTAAAGCGCAGACCGGGCTGATAGAGGATCTCCGGCTCCGCGCCGCCGGCGGCGGGATAGAGCATCTCGTACAGGTCCCCGGGCCGGGGAGCGCCCCGGGCAAAGGGCCCGTCGGCATAAGAGCTCGGCATGCCCAGAGAGGCCAGCACCGCGTCCGCCGCCATGGCGGCGCCCTCCGCCGTCCAGTGGGTGTCGGTGCGGTAGTAGGGCAGGGGCAGGGCGAAGAGGTCCACATAGGCCACGCCCTCCGCGTCCAGCAGAGGACGGAGCTTTTCCCAGTTCCCCGCCCGGTGGTTTTCCGGGTAGGCGGCGGGCATGGCCTCGCCCCAGAGACTGTTTTTGTTGGGCGCCACCACCAGCAGGAAGCGGGCGCCCCTGCCCTCCGCTTCCGCCTGAATGGCGGCGAGACGCGCCGCCGCGGCGGAGAGCTCCTCATCCGAGAGGGCCAGGCCGCAGTAGTCCGGCAGGGTGGGGGCGTAATACAGCCAGTCCCCCCGACCCCGGAGCACCTGCTCCTCCGGGGAGGAGGCCAGGAGCCCCGCGTTCAGCCGGCCCCAGAGGGTCACCAGCGGCTGCCGCAGGGCGAAATGGTCCGCCAGCCAGTCCGCGCTGTCGCTGAGGACGGAGAGGTTCCAGGCCCCGTCCCGATCCCGCAGGCTGGGAGGCGGAGCCAGGCGCTGCCTGGCGGCGGCCCCGCTCCCTCCAAAGACCAGGAGACCCAGGCTGGGGATCAGACACAGCAGCAGCGCCAGGGCGATATAGAGTTTTGAGCAGAAGTTTTTCATGGCTCAGAACTGGAAGTACAGGAAGGGGTGAAAGCCTCCGGCGGAGAGGCTGAGGATGCAGAGGAAGAGCAGGGCCAGACTCCCGACCCGGGCCAGGTGTCCGAAAACCGGGGCCTGAAGCCTTGCGTACAGCTTTTCCCGCAGGCCGCCGGCGAAGACCAGGGCCAGGCCCAGGGTCAGCAGGGCCGCCGGCTGCAGCAGGGAGACGAGCTCCACGGTGCCCGCAGCGGTGACAGAGCCGGCAAACAGGGCGCGGAGCATGGCTCCGGCGGCGGAGAGATCCTCCGCCCGGAAGATCACGAACAGCAGAGTCACCGCCAGCAGGGTCAGCACCCGGCTCAGAAGACGGCCCGCCCGGCTTTCCCGCAGGCGCTCCGTGGGCAGCGCCCCCTCCAGAGAGCTCAGCAGCCCGTGGCCCAGGCCCCAGACCACGAAGGTCCAGTTGGCCCCGTGCCAGAGGCCGGTGCACAGAAAGACCAGGAGCCTGTTCAGGGCCGTGCGGAGCTTGCCCTTCCGGCTGCCGCCCAGGGGGATGTAGAGATATTCCTTGAACCAGGAGGACAGGGACACGTGCCAGCGCCGCCAGAAGTCCCGCAGGGAGTCGGCGGCGTAGGGGTGCAGGAAGTTCTCCTTCAGCCGGAAGCCGAAGATCCTGCCCATGCCAATGGCCATGTCACTGTAGGCGCTGAAATCGTAGTAGATCTGCAGGGTGTAGCAGATCGCGCCCAGCCAGGCCAGGCGCAGATCCCCGGTGCCGCCGGTGAAGACCGCGTCGGCGATCCTGCCCACCGCGTCGGCGATGAGCAGCTTCTTGCCCAGGCCCCGGATGAAGCGGCGAAGCCCCTCCTCCGTGGAGGCGGGGTCCGTGCCGCGGCTGTCGATCTGAGGGGCGATGTCGTGGTATTTCACGATGGGGCCGGCGATGAGCTGGGGGAAGAAGGCCAGATACAGCAGGAGCTTGCCGAAGTCGGCGGTGCCGCTGGCCGGATCCCGGTAGACGTCGATGACATAGCTCATGCCCTGAAAGGTGAAAAAGGAGATGCCGATGGGAAGCAGGATCCCCGCGGGAGTCTGACCCAGGTTTGTGAGAACAAAGTCCCCGTATTTGAAGACGCCCAGCACCAGAAGGTTCAGCGTCACCGCCAGGGTCAGGATCCCCCGGCGGCCCCGGTCCCGGCGCATCAGGGCCAGACCGGAGAGGTAGTTGAGCAGCACAGAGCCCAGGAAGAGGGGCAGGAAGACCAGCTGCCCGAAGGCATAGAACACCAGGCTGGCCCCCGCCAGCAGGGCGTTTTTCAGCCGCAGGGAGGGGCAGAGCCGCTCCAGCAGGAACACCGCCGGCAAAAACGCAAAGAGAAATACCGGAGAGCTGAAAACCATGGCGCGCGATCCTCCTTTCCCGGCGGCTCTTTCAAGGAAACCCAAACGAGGGAGCAACAGGCTTCATGAAATTCCCTGCGGCGGAATACTCCGCCGCAGGGAGAGCGATTCTCGGATTCCGCTGCGGCCTCAGACGGCGCCGGGCTTGCCCAGCATGCGGAACATGTTCTTCTTGTAGGCCTCCACGCCGGGCTGGTCAAAGGGATTGACCCCGGACATGTAGCCGGAGATGGCGCAGGCCAGCTCGAAGAAGCAGACCAGGGCGGCAAAGCCCTCTTCGTCCCGGGCGGGGACCTCCACGACCATATTGGGCACGCCGCCGGCCACGTGGGCTTCCCTCACGGCGTCGGAGGCGATGCGGTTGATGTCCGTCATGCCCTTGCCCACCAGGTAGTTGAGCCCGTCGGCATTGGTCTCGTCCGCGGGGAAGGGGAAGTCCCGGCGGCTGCGGGTGAAGCGCACGATGGTCTCCATCAGGGTCCGGGGACCGGCCTGGATGTACTGACCCATGGAGTGCAGGTCCGCGGTGAACTCCACGCTGGCGGGGAAGATGCCCTTGGCGTCTTTGCCCTCGCTCTCGCCGTAGAGCTGTTTCCACCACTCGCCCATGAAGCGGAAGCTGGGCTCATAGCAGCCCAGGATCTCGATGCCGTAGCCCTTGCCGTAGAGATGCTGGCGGGCGGCGGCGTAGACCCAGGCGGGGTTTTCCGGGCTCCGCAGGTCCAGAGCCTTGAATTCTTCGATGGCGGCGTCGATGACCCGGCGCACGTCGATGCCGGCCACGGCCATGGGCAGCAGGCCCACCGCGGACAGTACGCTGAAGCGGCCGCCCACGTCGTCGGGCACGATGAAGCTCTCCCAGCCCCGGTCATTGGCCAGGGATTTGAGCGCGCCGCGCCGGGCGTCGGTGGTGGCGAAGATATGCTCGTCCGCCTTGTCGCCGTACTTCTTCGCCAGCAGCTCCCGGAAAATGCGGAAGGCGGCGGCGGGCTCCAGAGTGGTGCCGGACTTGGAGATCACATTCACGTCAAAATCCTGCTCGCCCAGCTGCTCCAGGGTGTCCCACAGCGCGTCGGCAGACAGGGTGTTGCCCACGAAAAAGACCTTGGGGTCGCCCTTGCCGGGGACGGGCTTGAGAAGCTCGATGGCACCCCGGGCGCCCAGATAGGACCCGCCGATGCCGACGACCACCAGAGCCGTGGAGCGGGCGCGGATCTTCTCCGCGGCTGCCACGATCCGGTCCAGTTCCGTGTCCTTGATGAGCTGGGGAAGGCCCAGCCAGCCGGTGAAATCGGCGCCCAGGCCGCTGCCGCTTGCCAGCGTCTCATGGGCGAGAGCGGCCAGCTTGAAATCGGGGCCGGCGGCGGTGAAAAACTTCTGCGCGCCGGAGAGATCTACGTGTATCATGGGGGAAACCTCCTTGCAAGCAAATTTACCCTTCCATTATACTCGCTTTTTCGCTGATTGCAAGGAAAAGCAAAAGGAATGAAGGAATGAAGAAGCAAAAGGAATGAAGGAATGAAGAGTCCTCGGACCAATTATGGTGTGCCGCTGCGCGGCACGGATTCCAATCCATCGCCGAAGGCGATACCAAAATTTCTTCATCAGCGCAGCGTCTTCATTCCTTCATCAGCGCAGCGTCTTCATTCCTTCATCAGCGCAGCGTCTTCCTTCCTACAGCCCGATGAGGCTGCCGGCCAGCTTGCAGAAGAGGCCCCAGAAGCCGATGCGCTCCACCGCTTCGGCGCAGAGGACGGGCAGCTCCGCCACCGTCTCGTCCCCCAGGCGCACGGTGAGGCTGCCCACCTGCTGCCCCTCCTCCAGGGGGGCGGACAGAAGCTCCGGCAGCGTCAGGACATAGTCCGGCACCCCGCTGCCCTTCGGCACCAGGGCCCGGGAAGGGCCGCGGATGACCAGGGGGACGCCGCCCTTGCGCCCCATCTCCACCGGCAGCGTCGGCAGAGCCGTGTCCGGCCGCAGGGAGCAGAGAGAGAAATTGGCAAAGCCGTAGTTCAGAAGCGCAGCGGCGTCGGCGTTGCGGCTGTCGGCGCTCTCGGCGTGCATGATCACCGCGATGAAGGACAGTCCGTCCCGCTCCGCCGTGGCGGCCAGACAGTACATGGCCAGGGAGGTGAAGCCGGTTTTCAGCCCTGTGCAGCCCTCGTAGCGCTTCAGGAGCTTGTTGGTGTTCACCAGCTCGAAGGCCCCGTCCCGGATGCTGTCCATCCAGATGGTGCTGTAGTCGAGGATCTGGGGATGGCGCATCAGCTCCCGGGACATCAGAGCCACGTCCCGGGCGGAGCTGTAATGGGCGTCGTCGTCAAAGAGGCCGGTGCAGTTGGTGAAGTGGGTGTTGCTCAGGCCCAGCTCCTGCGCCCGGCGGTTCATCCGCTCCACAAAGAGGGCCTCGGTGCCGCTGAGATGCTCGGCCATGGCCACGGCACAGTCGTTGGCGGAGACCACGGTGATGCATTTGAGCATCTCCTCCACGCTCATCCGCTCCCCCTCCTCCAGGTACACGCAGCTGCCGCCGAAGGAGGCGGCCCGGGCACTGGCGGTGACCACGTCGTCCAGGGCGATCTTTCCCGCTTCCAGATCCTCCAGGATCAGCAGCAGGGTCATCACCTTGGTGACGCTGGCGGGCGCCATCCGCTCGTCCGCATTTTTCTCGTAGAGCACGGCGCCGGTCTCCTGCTCCATCAGCAGGGCGGAGGGCGCCTGCACGGGAAGGTCCCCGTCCCGCAGCACCGGCGGGGCAAAGACGCGCCCCGGCAACAGCCCGGCAAACAACAACAGCATCGAAAGGATCCGCTTCATAGTTTCCACCCCGTTTCCCAGTCTGTCCGAGCCTATGCGCCGTCTGCCGGGAAGAGAACCGGGCCGCCGGGTTTCGCGGCCGGTTGACAAAATTATGCCTTTTTCGGCAGAAGCCGCCGCGGCCACGGGAGAAGCACAACCCGGAAAAAGCACGGCAGATCAAGGGATCCCCACAATATCCACAGAGTTTTCCACAGAACGGATCGGCGCTTTTCGGTACGAAACGGGGGAAAAGGTTTCCATAACCCGGGGCGGGCCGGACAGAGCACTTTCCTCGGGCGGCCCGGACGGATCCGGCCCGCTCGGGGGAAAAGCAGCCGGCGCCGGGAGGAAAAAGCCGCAAAATGCGACTTGACGGGTGCCTCCGGCGATAGTAAAATAGATTGGATAAAAAACAAGGCAAGGAGGAGACCGGAATGAGACGGCATTTTCGCTGGGACAGAAAGTATCTCTACTGGGGCATCACCGCTTTCTGCGTGATCGCCGCGGCGATCCTGTTCTATATGGCGCTGCGCTTTCTGCCGGATCTGCGCAGGGCGATTTCTTCGATCCTCAAGATCCTCAGCCCCTTCATCTGGGGCTTCGTGATCACCTATCTGATTTCGCCGCTGATGAAGCGCCTGGAGAAAAGCGTCTTCGGCCCCCTGTGCCGCAGAGCCTTCCCGAAAAAAGGCGGGGAAAAACTGGCCAGGGCCTTGTCCGTGGTGCTGTCGGAGCTGATCCTGGTGGCGATCCTGGTCGGTCTGGTCTATCTGATCCTGCCTTCCCTGGTGGAGAGCATCGGGATGATCATCGCCAACCGGACCAAATACTATGAGACCGTGACCAAGTTTATCGGCGATTTCCAGATCCGGCACCCGGAGATCTACAAGATCGTCGGCGAATCGCTGACCACCATCACGGGAGACATCAACGACTGGGCCGCGCGTGTTCTGCCCACCATCACCGGCTACCTGACCGATGTGGTGGAGAGCGCCTATGTGGTGCTCCGGGGGATCTACAACCTGCTCATCGGCATCATCGTGTCCATCTATGTGCTCTTTGATCTGGAGCGCTTCACCGCCGCCTTCCGCCGCTGGCTCTATAGCCTCTTCTCCCTGGAGACCGCCGAGAGACTGCGGGAGGCCATCGCCTTCACCGACCGGACCTTCATGGGCTTCATCACCGGCAAGCTGCTGGATTCGGCCATCATCGGCCTGATCTGCTACATCGTCTGCGCCATCCTGCGCATCCCCTATGCCCTGCTGGTCAGCGCCATCGTGGGCGTCACCAACGTGATCCCCTTCTTCGGACCCTTCATCGGCGCCGTGCCCAGCGCCTTCATCATCCTGATGATGGATCCCGTCAAGTGCCTGATCTTCATCATCTTCATCATCATCCTGCAGCAGATCGACGGCAACATCATCGGACCGAAAATCATGGGCAGCGCCATCGGCATCACCGGCTTCTGGGTGCTCTTCGCCATCGTGGTGGGCGCCGGACTCTTCGGGTTCCCCGGGATGCTCTTGGGCGTGCCGGTGTTCGTGGTGATCTATACCTTCCTGAATTACCGGATCGAGAGCAGACTGAAGAAAAACGACCTCCCCTGGGAGACCGAAAAATACCTGCGGCTGGACCATATCGACCCCGTGACCCGGGAGCCCGTGAAGCAGGAGCCGGAGGAGCCGGCGGAACCCTTCTTCGAGAAGAAAAAGGCCGAAAAGGAAGAGAAAGCGAAAGCGGCAGAAAAAAAGGATGCGGACCGGTGATCCGGCCGCATCCCAGGCAGCTTGAATCAATCAGCGCGGCAGCACCACGGCTCAGCGGTGGGCCAGGCGCGCCCGGGCCTCCCGCAGACCCAGACAGAGAGCCTCCAGGTCCTCCTCCGTCGTCATGCGGGACAGGCCGATCCGCAGCGCCCCGTCGATGGCCGCCGCGTCCAGGCCGATGGCCTCCAGCACATGGCTCCGCCCGCCCTTCTTGCAGGCGGAGCTTTTTGATACGTAGACCTGCCGCTCCTCCAGGAAGTTCATCAGCACCTCGCTGCGCCAGCCGGGCAGGCTGATCGAGAGGATGTGGGGCGCGGCGGAGTCCACCCAGCGCAGCTCCGGGAGCTCCGCGCGAAGCCGCGCCAGCAGCGAGGCCTTCATGGCGGCCATGCGGCGGATATTCTCGGCCATACCGGCTTTGCCCACCCGGCAGGCCTCGCCGAAGGCGGCGATCTGGGGTACGGCCTCGGTGCCGGCCCGGCGGCCCTCCTCCTGCCCGCCGCCCACCAGGAAGGGCCTGAGCCGCAGGCCCTGACGGATGTACAGGGCGCCCACCCCCTTGGGGGCGTGGATCTTGTGGCCCGAGACGCTGATGAGATCGGCGCCCAGGCTTTTGGCGGAAAAGGGGAGCTTCAGGAAGCCCTGGACCGCGTCGGTGTGCAGCAGGGCCGGGGACCCGGCGGCCTTCAGGGCCCGGGAGATCCCGGCGATATCCGTGACGCCGCCGGTCTCGTTGTTTACCAGCATGAGAGAGACCAGCACGGTTTCCTCCCGCAGGGCAGCCCCCAGCGCCGAAACGGAGACGGAGCCGTCTTTTTCCGGCTTCAGCCGCGTGACCTCGAAGCCCCGGGCCTCCAGCTCGTCCAGGCTTTTGCGCACGGCGTCGTGCTCCACCAGGGAGGAGATCACGTGCTTTCCTTTGCGCTTCATGGCCTCGGCCCCGCTGAGAAGGGCCCAGTTGTCGCTCTCCGAGCCGCAGGAGGTAAAAACCAGTTCCCGGGGCGTGCAGCCCAGAGCGTCAGAGACCTGCTTCCGGCTGAGGTCCAGCAGCTTCTTCGCCTCCCGGCCCAGGGTGTAGGTGGAGCTGGGGTTGCCGAAGCACTCTGTCATGGCCTGCAGCGCCGCCTGCGCCGCCTCCGGGCAGACCCTGGTGGTGGCGGAATTGTCCAGATAATGCATAGATGCTCCTTTGGAGAATGAAGAATGAATAGTGAATAATGAATAATTATGGTATCGCCTTCGGCGATGATTATAATCTGTCCGCGAAGCGGACACCATATCTGTTCACTGTTCACTGTTCACTTGTTTTGAAAGGGTATAAGCCATGACATACATTATAGCCACATTGGGCTGCAAGGTCAACCAGTTTGAGACCCAGGCCATGGAGGCCCGGCTCCAGGAGCACGGGCACCGGCCCTGCGCCCCCGGGGAGATCGCCGAGGCCGTGATCGTGAACACCTGCGCCGTTACCGCCGAGAGCGGACGCAAGTCCCGGCAGCTGCTGCGCCGCCTGCGGGACGAAAACCCCGGCGCGGTGCTGGCGGTCTGCGGCTGCTATGCCCAGTTGAGCCCGGAGGAGGTCGAGGAGATCGGCGCCCGGGTGATCTTCGGTGCGGCGGACCGGATGGCCTTCGTCGCCGCGGTGGAGAAGGCCGCGGTCGGGGGGGAAGGGGAAAAGAACATCGACAGGCCCTTCCAGCGAAGAAAACTGGAGAAGCTGCCCGCCGGGGCCCTGGAGGGCCGCACCCGGGCCATGCTGAAGATCCAGGACGGCTGCGTGAATTTCTGCAGCTACTGCATCATCCCCTACACCCGGGGCCGCCTGCGCTCTCTGCCCCTGGCCGACGCCGCTGCGGAGACCGCCCGGCTCCGGGACGAGGGCTATCGGGAGCTGGTGCTCACCGGCATCGAGGTGGCCTCCTACGGGGTGGACCTGCCGGACAAGCCCGGCCTGGCCGACTGCATCGAGGCCGTGGCCCGGGAGGCGGGGGACATGCGCATCCGCCTTGGTTCCCTGGAGCCCACGGTGATCACCGAGGACTTCTGCCGGCGGACGGCGGCCACAGGCAAGCTCTGCCGGCACTTTCACCTGTCTCTCCAGTCCGGCTGCGACAGGACCTTGAAGGCCATGAACCGGAAGTACGACACGGCCTTTTTCTATGAGCGCTGCGAGCTGCTGCGCCGGTATTTCCCAGGCTGCGCGTTGACCTGCGACCTGATCACCGGCTTTCCCGGGGAGACGGAGGCGGACCAGGCCCAGACCCTGGCCTTTATCGAGAAGTGCGGCTTTTCGGACATGCACATCTTTCCCTATTCCCGGCGGCCCGGCACCCCGGCGGACGCCATGCCGGAGCAGTGCACCCACGCGGTGAAGGCCCGCCGGGCCCGCGAGGCCCAGGCCGTGGCGGCGCGGATGCACCGGGCCTTTCTGGAGAAAAGCGTGGGACAGACCCTGCCGGTGCTCTTTGAGACGGCGGAGGAGGGCAGCGTGGGCCACAGCGACACCTATCTGCTGGTAAAGGTGCCCGAAACCGGTCTCCGGGGCCAGCTACGGGACGTGCGCATCACCGGCCTGGACGGGGAGAGACTGATCGGAGAAGCAATTCGGAATTCGGAATGCGGAATTCGGAATGGATGACGCGGAGGAAGCGCAGATAAACCTCCTCTGTGTAAGGGGAGGTGTCGCCGCCGATTCCCCGCGAGGCGGCGACGGAGGGGTTGAACGGCGGCCTTTCCGGAGATACAGGAGTACAACCCCTCAGTCCCAGTGTGCGCACTGGAACAGCTCCCCTTGCACAGGGGAGCCTATAAGGAAGGAGCTAGGGAAATGAAAAAAATCGGGATGCTGGTTGCGGTGGAGATGGACGCGGTGCTGCGGCGCTACGGCACGGCGGAGCGCCGGGAGAAGCGCAGCGGCTTTGAGATCCACGTCTATGACATGGGGGCCTACGAGCTCTATGCGATCCGCTCCGGCGCGGGGGAGATCTCGGCGGCGGCTGCGACCCAAATGCTCATCGACCGCTTCGAGGTGGAGCTGGTGGTGAACTTCGGCGTGGTGGGCGGTCTCACCGAGGAGATGGCCCAGACCAGGACCTGCGTGGTGGAGCGGGTGGTGCACTATGACTACGACACCACCGCCTATGACCACTGCCTGCTCGGACAGTACATGGGCTACCCGGACGAGTATCTGCGCCCGACCCCCGCCCTGGTGGAGCGGGCGACCGCCATTTGCCCGGAGCTCAAGCGCGTCACCGACGCCTCGGCGGACAAGTTCATCGAGGGCAGGGAGGCCAAGAGCGCCCTGCATGAACGTTGGGGGGCGGACATCTGCGAGATGGAGGCCGCCGCCGTGGTGCTGACCTGCGACCGGGCGGGGATCCCCTGCCTGCTGATCAAAACCGTGTCCGACGGGCTGACCCAGGGGGGCGAGGACTTCGGCACCGCCCTGGCGGAAACCTCCGCCCTCTGCCTGGAGGTGGCGGACAAGATCATCCGGGAGCTGTGAGAGCGGGTTCCAGCGAAGCGTTTAAGAGGATAGAGAAAGATTAGAGCGGAGGCTTGGAAGATGGCGGAACGAACACGGCCAGTGCAGAGTGAGCGGATGGCGCGATATCAGGCTCCCGAACTGACCCGCCGCGCCTTGTCCTTCCCCCAGCGGGGGAAGGTGGCAGCCGCCGTCTCCCGCAAGGCGGCTGACGGATGAGGGAGAGCGTGGGACGTGCAGCAGCTTCCCCTGGAAGCAGAAGAGTCAGTGCTCTCCCTCATCACCCCCAGTGTGCGCACTGGGGGAGCTTCCCCCGCTGGGGGAAGCACAGGAAGGTGGCAGCCGCCGTCTCCCGCAAGGCGGCTGACGGATGAGGGAGAGCGTGGGACGTGCAGCAGCTTCCCCCGGAGGCAGAAGAGTCAGTGCTCTCCCTCATCACCCCCAGTGTGCGCACTGGGGGAGCTTCCCCCGCTGGGGGAAGCACAAGCTCCGCCCGCGCCGTAGGGCACGATGCCCTCATCGGGCCGCGCGGACACGCGCATTCCCCCACAAGAAAGCCAAAAAGGAGGATCCCCATGACCGAAAAGCTCTATTACATCGACAGCCATCTGCACTGCTTCGAGGCGGTGGTCACCGGCTGCAAGGAGACGAAAGGCGGCTGGGCGCTGACCCTGGACCGGACGGCCTTCTTCCCCGAGGGGGGCGGCCAGCCGGCGGACACCGGCTCCATTGGCCCCGCCCGGGTGCTGGACGTGCAGGAAAAGGAGGGGCGCATCCTCCATTTCACCGACAAGCCCCTGCCCGTGGGAGAGCGCTTTGCCTGCGCGCTGGATTGGGAGCAGCGGCTGCGGCGGATGCAGAACCACTCCGGCGAGCACATCGTCTCGGGCCTGGTGTACCGGGAGTACGGCTTTGACAACGTGGGCTTTCACATGGGTCCCGACTGCATGACCATGGACTACTCCGGGGAGCTGAGCCGGGAGCAGCTGACGAGGATCGAGAGCCTTGCCAACGAGGCCGTGCGGGCCGATCTCCCTCTGAAAATCTGGTTTCCGGAGGAAGAGGAGCTGAAAAGTCTCTTCTACCGCAGCAAGCTGGACCTGACGGAGAACGTGCGTATCGTGGAGATCCCGGGGATCGACCGCTGCGCCTGCTGCGCGCCCCATGTGGAGCGGACCGGCGAGGTGGGCCTCGTGAAGATCCTCACCGCCGAGCGGCACCGGGGCGGGGTGCGCATCACCGCCGTCTGCGGCATGGACGCCCTGGAGTTGCTTCGAAGCTACCAGGACAGCGTCACCGCCGTCTCCGGCCTGCTCAGCGCCCCCAGGGACAAGATCGTCCCCGCGGTGGAGCGGCAGCTGGAGCTCCAGGCAAAGCAGAAGGAGCGCATCGCGGCGCTGAGCCTGGAGCTGGCAAGGCTCCGGGCGGAGAGCGCGGAGGAAACCCAGGGGAACCTGGTCCTCTTCGACAGCGTGCTGGACGAGGTGGCCCAGCGGGAGCTCACGAACCTGCTGGCGCAGAAATGCGCGGTGGCCGCCGTCTTTTCCGGCAGCGAGGCCGAGGGCTGGCGCTATATCATCGGCAGCCGCCGGGTGGATCTGCGAAAGAACGCCCGCGCCGTCAACGCCGGCATCCAGGGCCGGGGCGGCGGCAGCTCCCTGATGATCCAGGGCCGGGCGGCGGCAGACGCCGGGACCATCCGCGCCTTCTTCCGGGACTGGAAGGGCGAGGGCGACATGACTTGACGAGAGAAAAAGCTGCGGATATAATCGAAATATGGAAACGATACGGAATTTTTACCGGCCGGAGGATCTGATCCGGCTGAAGACAAAAATGAAACGGGAACGGGTGGCCGTTATGGCGCTGGCCGGGGTCACGCTGGCGCTCTGCGTCCTTTTCTGCTGCCTGACCACCACCCGCAACGCCCTGCGCATGGAGATCCATACCCTGATCGCCTCCTGCCTGGGGGGCTGGCTGGTGATCTACCGGAGGGTCTTTGGCCTGCAGGCTGCCAGGCGCGAGGAGGAGCACGCGGCGTATCTGCTGGAAAGCGAGCAGACGACCCTGCGGGGCAAGCTGCAGATCACAAAAGAGCGGCTGCGCATCAAGGGCAGCATCCGCATCCGCATCCTGCTGCTGGATGACGGAAAGGAAGCTCGGCGCCTGAAGGTAAACGAGACCCAGGTGCGCGCCTTGCGGCCCTATGACGGCAAGACGGTCACCCTCTCCCTGGCGGGAGGCTATGTGGCCGGGATCGGAGGGGAAGATGCGGGTACTTAAAAACATCTGGTCCCAGTTCCACCGCTTCGTGCTCTGGGCGCTGCTGTCCACCGTGCTCTGGGCCTGGATCTTCATGCAATTGACGGATACCGTCCCGGCGAAAAAGGTGACGCTCTATATCCAGGCTGAGGACTGCCGCAGCCAGGAGCTGAGCCTGAAGCTGGAGGAGAACAAGCCGGAGAGCATCAAAATGGTGAAGGCGCATCCCTTTTCCTATGCCATCTTCGGCAACGCCGATCTGCTGGGAGCGGACTTCTTCGTGGTGCGGGAGAGCGAGGTGGAGGAAATGCTGCCCAGCTTCGCGCCCCTGGACGGAGAGGACTGGGACTATGGACAGAGAGAGCAATACCGTGCCGACGGCGTCTTTTACGGCGTGAAGCTCTGCGACGGGCAGAGCAGGGGACCGGCCTCCGAATACATCACCTATGACCCGGGCGAGACCTATTACCTGTTTTTCAACGTCGATTCCCCGCATCTGAGCGCCGGCGACGGCGCTGCGCTGCGTGTGGCGGAGGCGCTGCTGAAGCTGGATTGAGGAGGAAAACGACATGCGGAAAAAAACCTGGATCGCCATGCTTCTGCTGCCGGCTCTGCTGCTGGCGGTCTGCGCCCCCCTGGCGGCGGCGGAGGATACGCTCCATGTGATCCAAGTGAAAGACCTGCCGGAGGACTTCATCCTGGGCATGGACCTGTCCAGCCTCCTGGCCGAGGAGCGCAGCGGCGTGCGCTACTTCGACTTTGACGGCCGGGAGAAGGACCTGCTGCAGATCATGGCGGACAATGGGATCACCCATATCCGGGTGCGGGTCTGGAACGATCCCTATGACGAGCAGGGCCGGGGCTTCGGCGGCGGCAACTGCGACATCGGCACAGCCCTGGAGATCGGCAAACGGGCTTCTCAGTTCGGCCTGAAGCTGATCGTGGACTTCCACTACTCCGACTTCTGGGCCGATCCCGGCAAGTACAAGGCCCCCCGGGCCTGGGAGGGACTGGACGCCTCCGCCAAGGCCCAGGCCCTCTACGCCTATACCCGGGAGAGCCTGGAGACCCTGCGGGACGCCGATGTGGACGTGGGTATGGTGCAGATCGGAAACGAGATCAACAACGGCCTGGCGGGAGAGACGGACTGGAACGCCATCCTGCCCATGCTGGCGGCGGGAGCCCGGGCGGTCCGGGAGGTCTGTCCCGAGGCGCTGGTGGCCGTGCACTTCACCGAGCCACACAACCGGGGACTCTATTCTTACTATGCGGACCTGCTCCGGGATTACGGCCTGGATTACGACGTGTTCGGCTCCTCCTACTACCCCTTCTGGCACGGGACCCTGGAGAATCTGAGCGAGGTGCTCACAGAGATCAACCGGAACTATGGCAAGCAGGTCATGGTGCTGGAGACCTCCTGGCCCTATACCGGAGAGGACACGGATTTCTCCGGCAACAGCGTCAATGAGGACAGCTGGGGGACCCGGGACTATCCCTTTACGGTCCAGGGACAGGCCGACGCGGTGCGGGACGTCATCGACACGGTGGCGCACATCCCCGGCGGCATCGGCATCTGCTACTGGGAGGGCGCCTGGATCACCGTGGGCGGCGCCTCCTGGGAGGAAAACAGCGCCAAGTGGGAGGAATTCGGCTCCGGCTGGGCCTCCAGCTTCGCCGCGGTCTACGACCCGGACGACGCGGGCCGGTGGTACGGCGGCAGCTCCTGGGACAACCAGGCCTTCTTCGACGCCAGCGGCCACCCCCTGGCTTCGCTGCGGCTCTTCTCCCTGCTGCGCAGCGGCAGCGGAGACCAGAGCCGCCGGGAGACGGCGCCTGCCCCGGAGGAGCAGCCCGCGGAGGACCTGCCGAACCTCCTGGAGAACGGCAGCTTCGAGAGCGGAGAGCTGAGCCCCTGGATCCTGATCGACCGGTGCAGAGGCGGCGAGCTCTTCGTGGAGGACAAGGCGGTGGATTCTCTGGAAGGCTCCTGGCACATGCACTTCTGGAACCCCAACCGCGACAGTGTGGACTTCGACCTGGAGCAGACCGTGGAGGATCTGCCGGAGGGCAGCTATGTCTACAGCGTCTCCATCATGGGCGGCGACTGCGGGGAGACCGAGATCTTCGCCTATGTGAAGGTGAACGGGGAGCTCCGCTTCACGGAGCCGATGCGCGTTACCGTGTGGAACAGCTGGGACACCGCCGTGATCCCGCAGATCGCGCTCTCCGCCGGCGAGACGCTGACGGTGGGCGTCAGTGTGAAATGTCAGGGCGCGGGCAACGGCGCCTGGGGGAAGATCGACTGCGCCGCGCTCCGCGCGGAGGACTGAACGCAGCCTTTCTCCTATTTGCCCGAGCGAATAGGATATGAAGGTCAAAAACCGACTATTCTGTGAGGATGGTCGGCTTTTGACATTTTTGCACAAAAAACGAAGAGCATTTTTGGCGCTATTCACTTCGCAAATTTGAAGTTAGCGGATTTACAAGAAGAATTTTCAAGAGTATAATGTTATCGCATGAAAGAGCAAGTCCCCGGTTGGCCTTTTCTGCCCTTCCGCTGCGGGCGGAAGGAGAAGTTGTCTGGAAATTTTTAAAGGAGGAATCATTATGAAAAAAGTACTGGCAACCCTTTTGTCTCTGCTGATGGTGCTGACCCTGGTGGCCGTTCCCTGGCAGGCGTCCGCTCAGGCTTCGTCCGCGCTGGCGGGTGAGTATGACATCACCGTCTGGGTGGGCGAGTCCGCCGTGGATCTGACCAAGAAGCAGATCGAAGACTTCAACAACACCAACGAGTTCGGCATTAAGTTCAATGCCGAGGTGCACCCTGTTTCCGAGGCCACCTCTGCGGATCAGATGCTGGTGGACATCAACGCCGGCGCCGATCTGTACTGCTTCGCGCAGGACCAGTTCGCCCGTCTGGTGCAGGCCGGCGCGCTGAACCCCCTGGGCGTGAAGGCCGCTGAGGCTGTGATCGAAGCCAATGACCCCGGCGTCGTGGCCGCAGCCACCTCCGGCGAGACCCTGTATGCCTACCCCATGACCTCCGACAACGGCTACTTCATGTACTATGACAAGAGCGTCATCCCCGAGGAAGACGTGGACTCTCTGGAGAAGCTGATTGCCGACTGCGAAGCGGCGGACAAGTTCTTTGCCTTTGAGGCGCAGAGCTCTGCCTGGTACATTGCGTCCTGGTTCTTTGCCACGGGCTGCAAGTCCGAGTGGGTGACCGATGACGACGGTCAGTTCATCTCTGTGAACGATACCTTCAACAGCCCCGAGGGCCTGATCGCCGTCAAGGGCATGAAGAAGCTGCTCGACTCTCCCAAGCACCTCTCCTCCTCCTCCGCTGACGAGTTTGCCAACGGCGCTGCCATCGTTGTGACCGGCACCTGGTCGTTCGAGGCTGTGAAGGACATTCTGGGCGACAACATGGGCGTGACGGACCTGCCCTCCTTCGAGGTTGACGGCAAAGAGTACCACCTGGGCTCCTTCAACGGCTGCAAGCTGATGGGCGTGAAGCCCCAGGGCGAGGACACCGTGAAGCAGGCCGCGCTGCACAAGCTGGCCCAGTACCTGACCGGCGAGCAGTGCCAGATGGAGCGCTTTGAGGCTCTGGCCTGGGGTCCCGCGAATCTGAACGCGCAGGCTTCTCCCGCGGTGCAGGAGAATCCGGGCCTGGCCGCTCTGCTGCTGCAGAACCAGTATTCTCGTCCTCAGGGCCAGATCCACGGCTCCTGGTGGGATATCGCCAAGGTCATCGCCGATGACGTGAAGGCCGCCACCGACGAGGCTGGCCTGCAGGCTGCCCTGGACAACTACTACAACAAGATGGCCTCCCTGTTCGAGATGACTGAGGAAGAGAAGAACGCCTGGGGCGTGATCGGCGCGATCTGCGGCACCAACTGGGACACCGACTTCCCGATGACCGAGGTTGAGCCGGGCATCTTCAAGAGCGAGCCGCTGGAGCTGAACGCCGGTGAGGAGTTCAAGGTGCGTCAGGGCGCCAGCTGGGACGTGAACTACGGTTCTGACGGCCCGAACGGCGCGAACGTGGTTGTGGCGGAGACCGGCACCTTCGTGGTGGTCTTCGATCTGAATGCAGGCACCATCACTCTGGAAGCTGCCTGATCCTGAAAACATATTCTTTTCACCACCAAAGTAAACAACAAGACTTTGGCTGAAACCTGACCACGGAATGGTTGGAGTCAATCCCTTGACTCCAACCATTCTTGTATTACCGGCGTCGCTTGCCGCCGGTAACCGGATTTTTGAAAAAGGGGCAATTCTATGAAAAGATACAGCGATTTGGAATACTTGCGCCTGTCAAAGGGGGAAAAGTTCCAATACAAGCTGACCAGCTTCTTTGCTGCGATCCCCCGGAAGCTGTGGGGACTTGTCCTGGCGATCGGACGCTTCTTCAAGAATATCGGGACAGGCATCGCCCGGGAATGCACGGACGTTTTCCTGACCTTCAAAAACGGCGACTGGAAGACCAGGCTTTCCTTCCTGGTGATGGGCTTCGGCAGCATCGCCAGGGGACAGGTCCTGCGCGGCCTGCTGTTCCTGATTTTTGAGGTCGTCTTCATCTGGTTTATGCTGATCCCCTCCGGCGGCGCCTTCTGGCTGAAGCAGCTGATGCCCTTCGGCCAGGGGAGAGACGAGGCGCTCAACTGTGTCACCATTGGTACGGAGGGGCCCTCCAAGGGCTATGATGAGATCCTGGATACCTTCATCCAGGTCCCTCATGACAACTCTTTCCGTATCCTGCTCTACGGCGTGCTGACCCTCTTCTTCATCATTGCGTTCATCTATACCTGGCGGGCCAATGTGAAGCAGAACAAGATCGCCGAGCAGATCCTTCGCTCCGGCAAACCGCTCAAGAGCGGCAAGGACGACCTGCGCTCCATGGTGGACGACAACTTCCACAAGACCCTGCTGGCGCTGCCGCTGACCGGCATTCTGCTCTTTACGGTGATGCCCATCGTCTTCATGATCCTGGTGGCCTTCACCAACTACAACGGCGCAAACAACAACGGCTACACCAACGCCCTGTTCGGCTGGGTCGGCTGGGACAACTTCAAGACCATGTTCTCCTGGGACGTGGGCGGCGTCAACTATGCGGCCACCTTCGGCGAGATTTTGACCTGGACGCTGATCTGGGCCTTCTTCGCCACCTTTACCAACTACTTCCTGGGCATCTTCGTGGCCATGATGATCAACAAGAAAGGGATCCAGTTCAAGAAGGTCTGGCGTACCATTCTGATCCTCACCATCGCCATCCCCCAGTTCATCTCCCTGCTGTACGTTTCCAAGATGTTCTCCCTCAACGGCATTGTCAACGGCGCTCTGAAGTCCCTGGGCCTCATCAAGGAGAACATCGACTTCTGGGGCTCCACAGCGCATAACGCGCTGCTGCCCCGCGTGATGGTCATCCTGATCAACATCTGGATCGGCATCCCCTATCTGATGCTGATCGCCACCGGCATTCTGATGAACATCCCCGCGGACCTGTACGAGAGCTCCCGTATCGACGGCGCCAGCGGCTGGAAGCAGTTCAGCAAGATCACCCTGCCCTACATGCTCTTCATCACCGGCCCCTATCTGCTCACCAGCTTCACCGGCAACATGAACAACTTCAACGTCATCTACCTGCTGACGGGCGGCGCGCCAACCAACCCGGCGGCCTCCGGCGCAGCGGGCAGCGTGGGTTACACGGACCTGCTGATCACCTGGCTATTCAAGATTACCACCGGCAGCGGTACCAAGTATTACCTGGCTTCCGTGGTCGGTATCCTGGTCTTCCTGGTGGTGGCGATCATCTCCCTGGTGGTCTACAACCTGCTGCCCTCTGTGAAGAATGAGGAGGATTTCCAGTGATGAATACGAACAATACTGCCGCCATTGAAAAGCAGAAGCGGGGCCTGGGCCTGAAGGCCAGCGCCCGCATCAGCAACACGATCATCTACATCATTCTGGTGATCATGAGTATCATCTGGCTGATCCCCTTTGTGTGCATTGTGCTGCAGTCCTTCCGCTGCGAGTCCACCTGGATCGAATCCTATGTTATTCCTCAGAAATGGGGCTTTGACAACTATAAAGCCCTTTGGAATTCCGATTTTCCCAGATGGTATCTGAACACCTTCATCATCGCCCTGGTGGTTTCGGCGGTGCAGACGATCATTGTGCTGTGCATGAGCTACACCCTCTCCCGCTTCCGCTTCAAGATGCGCAAGGGCCTGATGCAGTTCATGCTGATCCTGGGCATGTTCCCCGGCATGCTGGCCATGATCATCCTGTACCGCGTGCTGGACGACCTGCATCTCACCGGCCAGTACGGCAATGCCGTTCCCGGCCTGATCCTGGTCTATGTGGCCTCCTCCGGCATGGGCTACTATGTGTCCAAGGGCTTCTTTGACACCATCCCCAAGTCCCTGGACGAGGCGGCCCGGGTGGACGGCGCCAACCGCGCCCAAGTCCTGAATAAGATCATCCTTCCCCTGGCCAAGCCCATCGTCATCTACACCGTCCTGACCGCCTTCATGGGCCCCTGGGGCGACTTCGTGTTTGCCCGCTACGTCTCCCAGATGTATCCCCAGGCGATGAACGTGGCTGTCGGCCTGCAGTCCTGGCTGGCTACGACCACCATGGTTCATGACAACTATACGCTGTTCTGCGCCGGCGGCGTGGTGGTCGCAATTCCCGTAGCAATCCTGTTCATGTGCCTGCAGAGGTACTATGTGGAAGGCGTCACAGGCGGCGCTGTCAAGGGCTAAGAGCAGAAAGGAGCAGAAACGAAATGGCAAGTGTGAAACTGACGAAAGTCAAAAAAGTATATGACAACAATGTTGTTGCCGTCCATGACTTTGATCTGGACATCAAGGATAAGGAATTCGTAGTCTTCGTCGGCCCCTCCGGCTGCGGCAAGTCCACCACCCTGCGCATGATCGCGGGTCTGGAGGAGATCAGCGGCGGCACCGTGGAGATCGACGGCGAGGTGGTCAACGACCTGCAGCCCAAGGACCGCAACATCGCCATGGTCTTCCAGAACTACGCCCTGTACCCCCACATGACGGTGTACGACAACATCGCCTTCTCCCTGCGCCTGCAGAAGATGCCCGAGGACCAGATCTATGAGAAGGTCACCAACGCGGCCAACATCCTGGGCATCACCGATTACCTGCTGCGCAAGCCCAGAGCTCTGTCCGGCGGCCAGCGGCAGCGTGTGGCCATCGGCCGCGCCATGGTCCGGGACTCCAAGGTCTTCCTGATGGACGAGCCGCTGTCCAACCTGGACGCCAAGCTCCGCAACCAGATGCGCGCGGAGATCATCCTGCTGCGCCAGAAGCTGGACACCACCTTCATTTACGTCACTCACGACCAGACCGAGGCCATGACCCTGGCCGACCGGATCGTCATCATGAAGGACGGCTATATCATGCAGGTCGGCACCCCCGAGGAATGCTTCGATATGCCCGCCAACCTCTTCGTGGCTGAGTTCATCGGCGCCCCGAAGATGAACATCATGAAGACCCAGCTGCTGCGGGAGAACGGCAAGTACTATGTAACGCCCTTCGGCTCCAAGATCGAGGTCACCGGCTTGAAGGGCCAGAAGCTGGCCGAGAAGAACGTCCCCGCCGGGGAGATCATCCTGGGCGTGCGTCCCGAGCATATGGTGCTGGCCAATGAGAAGGACGCCAACGTCATCCCCGCCACCCTGGAGGTCAACGAGATGATGGGCAGCGAGCTGCATCTGCACGTCTACACCGAGGACGGCACCCGCCTCATCGTCCGCGTACCCACCATCGGCCTGGAGCATGAGGACCGGGAGTCCCTGGTCAACGGCAAGAAGGTGGCCGTCACCTTCGAGGGCAAGGTCATGCACTTCTTCGATCCCGAGACCGAGAAGAACCTGCTGCTGTAAAGCCTTCATTCCAACAAAAAAGCTGCCCGAAAAGGCAGCTTTTTTGTTGGGAAATGAAGGAATGAAGGAATGAAGGAATGAAGGAATGAAGGAATGAAGGAAAGGCTTTCCTGGTCGAGCGTTTTCCTTGTTTATACTATTATCTGATAAGAAGTAGACAGATATTTGCGAGATGGATTTGTGTCAGGCGAGGCATCGTCCGCAGGGAATACTTTGTGTATTGCCAAGGACGATAACGAAGCATGGCGCAAATCCAGCCGCAAAGATTGTCTAGTTTCTATTAGATAATAGTAT
>JAFWQQ010000022.1 GCA_017545165.1 Oscillospiraceae bacterium | reverse complement strand
CTGCCTCATACAGGGTATAATCTACCTGCTTTTTATTTTGCTTCACAACCTAATATTAAGCCGACAGCCGCCCCTTTTTCAAGGGACGGCTGCCGTTATTTTACTCTTTTTTCGGGGCTGACTTTTGAGACAGCCCCTTTCTTTCCGCTGGCTTTATCTCAAACGAACAGCTCATCAATGGAATACAGGGCTGCCTTCCCAGCCACGAAGATTTTGCTTCCCTCCCGGCGGCAGTAGAGCGTGCCGCCGCGTTTGGACGCCTGATAGGCCACCAGCTCGTCCTTGCCCAGCCGATCCGCCCAGTAAGGGATGATGTGGCAGTGCCCGGAGCCGCAGACCGGGTCCTCCGCCACGGAGAGCTTCGGCGCGAAACTGCGGGAGACGCAGTCCTCGTCCCTGCCTCTGGCGGTCACGTGTACCAACAGGCCGTCTATCTGTTTGATTTTTTCCAGATCGGGCTTCAAATCCCGCACGGTTTGTTCGTCGTCCAGCACGCACAGCAGATCGCGGGCGATGTAAGCCTCTTTTACGGAAGTGCCCAGCGCATCCTCCATGGCGGCGGTCACGTCCACCTTCTTCAGATCGTACGCAGGGAACTCCATCTCATACAGCTTACCCTTGCGTGTGACGATCAGATCCCCGCTCAGGGTGGTGAACACCACCTGCTGCGCGTCCTTCTCATAGTAGTTGAGCAGCACGAAGGCTGTGCCAAGGGTGGCGTGACCGCAGAGGTCGATCTCCCCGCCCGGCGTGAACCAGCGCAGGTGCCACTTCTCCCCTTCCTTGACGGTGAAGGCCGTCTCGGAGAAGTTGTTCTCCCGCGTGATGTTCATCATCAGCTCTTCCGGAAGCCAGGCGTCCAGCACGCAGACCGCAGCCTGATTGCCGTGGAACACCCGGTCGGTAAATGCGTCGACAACATACTGTTTCATGATTGTGTTCTCCCCTGTGTTTTCTTTCCATGAAAGGTTTTTATTCTTTCCCTGTCCGGATTTCTTTTGCCGCCGTCTGCGGCTCTTTCGGTCTGTTTTCCTCGCCCCAGACGCAAAGCTGATCCAAGACCCGCACCAGAGACTGGCCGCGCTCCGTCAGGCTGTATTCGACCTTCGGCGGGATCTCCGGGTACATCTCCCGGTGGATCAGTCCGTCCCGCTCCAGCTCTTTCAGCGTCTGGCTCAGGGTTTTATCCGCCGCGCTTCCCACATAACGGCGCATCTCATTGAAGCGCACCGGCTCGTACTCCATCAGACAGTACAGCACGATGGGCTTGTATTTCCCGGCAATCAGCGACAGCGTATAGCTGTAGCCGGTATCGCAGAAATTGGCCTCGGAGATTTTTCGTTCTTTCATATGCTTACTCCAAAGTAAGTATCTAACAAATTTGTCAGTACTTGTTTACTCTCTGCTGTTATGATACCATGTGCTGCGTGAGAAGTCAATTTAACCCTGTTATCATAGGAGGAACGATCCCATGTCTAAAAAGATCCTTGTTCTTACCGGAAGCGCCCGGAAAGGCGGCAACAGCAACCGGATGGCTCAGGCCTTCGCCGAGGCCGCGGCGGCAAAGGGAAATGAAGTGAAGGTCATTGACACCACCAAGCTGAAGCTGAATTTCTGCCATGCCTGCCAGACCTGCTACAAGACCGGGAAGCCCTGTTCCTTTGACGATGATTTCAACGCCATCGCCGACGATATCCTCGCTGCGGACGCCCTCGTGTTCTCCTGTCCGGTTTACTGGTATTCCGTTCCGTCGCAGATCAAGGCTGTGATCGATAAGATGTTCAGCTTCGTGATCGGCGGCAAAGAGGATCAGTTTTTCGGCAAGGAGTGCGCGCTGATCTGCTGCTGTGAGGAAGAGGATCCCGCCATTCTCGACGGCGTCCGTATTCCCTTTGAGCGCACCGCCGCTCTGAACAAGTGGACGGTCGCGGGCGAAGTCCTTGTTCCCGGTGTGTTCTCCGTCGGTGATATCGACAAGACCGACGGAATCGCGCAGGCCGCCGCGCTGGCGGACAGATTCTGAGCAGGATATCCCCCGCTGCGGCGAAAGATTTGCCGTTGCGGGGGATTCTCGTTTATTCGGCGTCTGCCAGCTGAACCAGCTCTTTGCCCATTTGATTTTACCACAGCTCCCAGCCTTTCGGAAGTCTGATCCCGAAAAAAAGCACAGAACCGGAATCATCCATCCGTTTCTGTGCTTTCTTTCTGTTATAGGCTTTCGGGTTTTCGCTTTTGCGGGTCACCGGGCTGATGGCCCAGGCCGTCCGCCTGCCGGCGTCCAGCTCCCGCTTCTTCTTTTTCGAGAGCTTCTCATACGGGATAAACTTCTCCATTGCGGGTACCTCCTTCTGTCGTATGATCGAGGATACTATAGTCGGTCGAGGTCCGTCTTGTCAAGGCCGCGGTTTACGCGGCCAAGTTTGAAAACCTCGCGATAACCAGCACCGCACCGGTCTGTCGGTTATCACGAGGTTATTGCTTGTCTTTCGGAAACAGAATAACGAGCAGGAACGGCCGTGAATGCCGTCTTTTACTCCAATATCCTTCCGTCCCGGGAGATCGTCACGACCTGCCAGGGGATGAATTTGCCGCTGCCCTTGAGGGCTGTCTCCGCGGCGCGCTGCAGCCCGCCGCAGCAGGGCACGTCCATGCGCACGATGGTCACGCTCTTGACGTCGTTGTCGCGGATGATCGCCGTCAGCTTCTCGGAATAGTCCACCGCGTCCAGCTTCGGGCAGCCGATTGCGGTGATCTTGCCCCTCATAAAGTCCTCGTGCATGTTGGCATAGGCGTAGGCCGTGCAGTCCGCCGCGATCAGCAGCTTCGCGCCGTCAAAGAAAGGCGCCTGCGTCGGCAGGAGCTTAATCTGGCAGGGCCATTAATTCAGGCGGGAGACGGGGCGGACGCTGCCCGGCGCGGTCTCCCGTTCCGACGCGGCTTCCTTGTGCAGCTCCATCGTCCGCGAGCCGGGGCAGCCGCCTCCGGCCTGTACCTCGCGCATGAGCTTCTCCATGGCTTTCTTCTTCTGCGCCATCTTCACGGCCGCCTCGTCATAAGCTGGGGCTTCTCTCTCTTCAAAGCTGATCGCGCCGGCGGGGCAGTTCGGCAGGCAGTCGCCGAAGCCGTCGCAGAAATTCTCCCTCACCAGCTTCGCCTTGCCGTCCACGAGTTCGATCGCGCCTTCGTGGCATGCGCTGGCACACAGGCCGCAGCCATTGCACTTTTCCTCATCAATATGGATGATCTTACGAATCATGATCCTTATCTCCCTGTTTGTCTTTTTCTCTTCCGGGTATTCCCCGGCCTCATTTCAAAACCGGATTCACATAGCGCCCGCGGGAGGCCGTCTTCTTGCCGTACAGGATCGCGGAGACCGGACAGCGATTGAGGCAGCCGCAGCATTTGAGGCATTTGCTCTTTGTCCAGGCCGGACGGCCGCTGACCATTTCGATCGCCCCGGCCGGGCAGATGGAAGCGCACTTCCCGCAGCCGATGCATTTCTCGTCTGCGTAAAAGGCTTTCGTGCTCATGCAGGCGTGGTAGGCGGCCAAGCCGATTTTCCCGGCTATGGGGCTGCCCGTGATGCGGTTGCCCTCGCGCCGGTCGACGGCCTGCTTGATGGACGCCAGCTCTTTTGTCGCCGCGGCCAGCTGCTGCTCCATTTTCTCCGGGGCGTCGATGTCGTAGAAGATCAGCGCGCCGTCCGGGACGACCAAGGCGTCGAGGCGCTGCAGCTCCAGGCCGCGCTTTTTCAGCTCGCTTTTCAGAAAGCCGCCCGCCGCGCCGATGCTCGCCCCGCAGGGGATGACGGCATAGACGAAGCCCGCGTTCTCCACGGTCAGATGGCGGACAAGCTCCAGCACGGGATCGCTCACCGTGTAGAAATAGACGGGAAACACAAAGCCGAGCTTTTCGCCCTCATTCAGTGTGTAATGAAAAGCCTTGCTGCGCAGGGCCTCGACAATGGAAACGATCTCCTCGCCCTCGTCCGCCAGCTTTTGCGCGGCGTACAGGGAATTGCCTGTTCCGGTGAAATAAAAGATCATGGATCACTCCTGCCTTTCTTTACATGTCCGGCTGCTGTCCGTCGTGCGCTCTCCAGGCACATTCCGTGATCTGCAAGTCCGTGAACACGGCCGTAAAGCTCGAATCTTCCGGGCTGCAGGCATAGATCCCGAAGCGGATCTTCCCCGCGCCTTCCCACATGTGGCAGACACGCATCTGAGAAAAGGTCTGCCCATTCTGCGAGCACTCGAGGCAATAGTCATCCTCCCGGCGGCTGAAGCGATACCACATGTGCTTCACGTCGGCCGGGATTGCCGTGGTTGCCCAGTCGGACCAGCCGTGATTGGTGACCACGGAGCCGAGATGCTGAAACCGCTCATTCTCGTACTCGACAGAGCCTTTGAGCCAGTTTTCGCTGTCCAGGTACATCACGACGCCGCATTGGTCAAAGCGGTGGTGACTGCCGGAGAAGTCCGTTTTCACAACAAAGGAAAAATACTTGTCCTCCGTCTCCATCTGCAGAACGGGCGCGTTGTCGTTGCGAAAATGATAATAGGTCCGCTGCCACAGGTCGGTATGCGGCTCGGTCGTGACGGTGATCCGATCCTCGCCGACGCTGTATTCGGAAGGTTCTCTTGTCCATTGAAAAACAGATGGTTTTATCATGTTGCACTCTCCATCAATCTCATTTCCATTCAAAGAAGATCTATTCCGTTCGTTTCGTCAGGGATTTGATCGCGATCCGGCCCGCGCGGCGCGCGCCGTTGAGGACGACCTTCTTCACCGTGTCGTCCGCGCTGCAGTAATCTGCGAATTCCGGATGACTGCGCTCGAGGCGGATCGCGTCGAAGAAGCAGCGGGTCGTGCAGATGCCGCAGCCGATGCAGCGGTTGGGATCCACATAGCTCACGCCGCAGGAGAGGCAATCGTGCGTTTTCAGCTTCTCGATCGGCAGCACCACGTCGTCCCGGCGAAAGGCGCGGAAGGAACGCGGGTCGCGGGCCAGGGTCAGGCTGTGGCCGGGGTGCAGACTGCGATGGATGCTTTTGGCCGCCTCGTGCCCCTCCTCGATCTGCGAGGCGGGGTCTTTCTTTTTGATGGGGAAACACTCCGGATAGACCGTCGCGAAAGCATCCCGGTCCGGCTCGCCCTCGGCAAAGCGCACGCCCAGCTTTTCGAGGATCCTCCGTTCCGCCTCGCTGCATGGCTCCGCCGTGCCGAACACGGTCACGGGATAGCTCATCTGCGCGAGGAAATACGCGCAGCTCAACTGCGCCCAGCCGGAACCGACGATCGCCGCGGGCAGCTCATAGTCTTTGTCCTCGCCCTTGAGACGCACCTTGCGCGGGATCAGCTCGTCTATGTACCGCGCTTCCAGCTCGGCCAGGCGCTCCATCGTCCCGCCGATCTCCATGGGGCGGTCCACCGTGCCCCGCATGCAGACCTTCTCGCAGCGGCGGTCGCAGGCGCTGGCGCAGACGGAGGGGAAGGGATTGTCCTGCCGCAGCAGCTTCAGCGCGTCGAGCTCGCGGCCTTCTTTGACCAGCCGCAGAACGCCCTGGATGGAGCTGTGCGTCGGGCAGGCGCACTTGCAGGGCGCGGTCCCGGAGGGGTAGCAGTTGATCTGGTTGCGGTCGCGGTAGTCCTCCCGCCAGTCCTTTTTGCTCCAGCCCCTTGTTTCGGAGGCGAGCTTCTCGTTTTCATAGACGACGGGGCCGTCCTTGCTGTCCAGCTTCCGGCCGAGGCGCACCGCGCCCGCGGGGCAGACCTCCTCGCACTTGCCACAGGCGACGCACCTGTCCCGGTCCACGACCGCGCGGTAGGCGGAGGCCGAGCCGTTCTGATTGTTGAACAGCTGCGAGCAGCGAAGGGCGAAGCAGTTGCCCACCGAGCAGTTGCAGATGGCGAAGATGTCCTCTCCCCCGTCGCCGTTGGTGACCTGGTGCATGAAGCCGTTTTCCTCGGAGCGCTTCAGCAGCGCGATCACCTCGTCATACGTCGCCCGCTCGGCCTTGCCGGTCTCCACCAGGTAGTCGGCGTAATCGCCCACCTGGATGCAGCCCTTGTCCGGCAGCTCGCCGCAGCCCTCGCCGCGCAGGATCATGCTCGTCCGGCAGACGCAATCGCTGATCGACAGCTGATCGCGGTACTTTTCGAGCCAGTAGGAAAGCCGCTCGATAGACAGCGACCGGCTCTCCTTCGGGATCGCCCGCTCGATGGGGACCGCGTGGAAGCCCAGCCCCGCGCCGCCCGGGGGCACCATGTGGGAGATCAGCTTCAGCGGCTCCTCGGCCATCTGGTAGAAGAATTCCGCGATCTCCGGGTGCTTTTCCAAAAGCTTCTTGTTCAGCACCAGGTTCTCCGCGCTGCCCACGACGAAGATCGGCACCACGTACTGCCTGTGCCGGTCCGCGTTGTGGCGGTTATACTCCACGAGGCCGATGTCCGCGAGCTCGTCCAGCAGGGCCTGGATCTTCGCTTCCTCCCCGCCGGTCTTTTTGGCAAGCTCCGCCGCGGTGGTCGGCTTGCGCCGCCCCATTTTCAGCATCAGCTCCGCCTGCTCGTCGGTAAGCAGCGCGTCGAGCATTTTGTATTCCCAACGGCTCTCGTCCATGCGGACAAGGCCCATCTTGGCGTCCATGCAGTCGGTCAGCATCCTCGCCAGTTTTACGATGATCGGTCTCAAGGGTTTACTCTCCTTTTACCTCTTCGCGTATTTCTCATAGCACCATCGGGCGATGTCCCGGATCAGCTCCAGCGGCAGCTCCCTGTCATGCGGCAGGCGGATCGTGCCCTTGCTGGTGTCATAATCGGAGAGCCTGTCCGCAAAGGCCTCGACGGCTTCGTCGCCGGGATAGAGGCCGATGTGTTTCTTCGACGCGGCAAAATGGATGATGTTCCGCCCCTTCCAGTAGGTGGGCATGGACCAGCTGATCTTCTCCTGCGCCTCCGGGATGGCCGCGCGGATGGTCTTTCGGATCACCTCCAGCCGCGGCCGGACAGAGGTGTCCTGCAGGCTGATATACGCATCGATCGACTGCGGCTTGAGGCAGTAATGCTGCTGGTCTTTTTGCGCCAGTTCCCTTCCGCATTTCGGGCAGGTCCACATACTCATTCCCCCACGGTCCCGCATTGTCGGGATCTTTTTTCTGCTCTGTAAGCTGGAATTTATATAAGCGTATATCCTCTGAACCCGCGCACAGAATAGTAGGAATCTGCGCCGTTGTGAAAAGTGAACACGGTATCATAGCGCCGTTCGCAGAACAGCGCGCCGCCCTTACTGCGGATATCATCCGGCGTAGCGATCCAGCTTGATGTTTTCAGATCGAATGACCCGAGACTTTGCAGTCTGCGATAGAGTTCCTCCGTCATCAACGAAACGCCGATCTCTTTCGCTTTCCGTTCTGCGCTGCCTGACGGCGGGTTTTTGACGCGCCCTTGCAAAGCCTTTTCGTCATAGCACAGGCTTCTGCGCCCGGAAGGAGACTCCTTTGCGCAGTCGCAGAAAATCAGCTTTCCCGTTTTTTCGTCATAGCCGATGGTGTCCGGCTCGCCACCGCTTTCCTCCATCTTTTGCAAAACCGCGATGGCGGCGGGAAAGGCGCGCAGCCTGTGCTCAACCTCGGACCATTCCAAATCCGGATGAAGCCCCTTGTGTTCTGAAAATCTCGCTTTCAGTAATTCTATCATGATGCTACCCCCTATAAATCTTGATCTGTCGAGATCTTTCTCGTTGTTTTCCCCGGAACTGTTCACCCGTGAAGCTTGATTCCGTCCGTTTCGTCGGCGATCGGACAGCAACAAAGAAGCAGCGGGTCGTGCAGATGCCGCAGCCGATGCGGCGACCGGGATCCACGCAGCAGGACGATCACGCTGATAAGCGCTCCGCCGATCAGCTACGCAGGAGAACGATCTGACTGCTCTGGACGGATATGCGGGATACAAGAAGTCCGTTGGTGCCGAAAATCAGCATGGTCAGAATGAGCAGGCCATAGGGCAGGCCTTGGCGTTTTTGTCTCTCTTCCCTTTGTGTTCTCTTTTTCATGCGCTCTCTTCTCCCTTATACGTCTTCCTGCGGCGCTCTCCAAACGAAAAGCCCCTCGGCGGCGGCCAGCGCCCTGACCTTGTCCAGCAGCGCCTCACCCGGATCATAGACCGTCAGATACGTGTCGTTGTGGTCGTAATCAATCATCGCGTTCTGCCCGGCGAACACAGCCCGGAGGAACTCGTTTCCGGAAAGCCCGGCCAGGCGCTCCGCGAAGGTCTCCGGGTCGGGATTCGTCTCCCAGGTCGCGCAGGCGTCGAAGGACACCGCCATGTCGACATAGCAGTTCAGCCGCAGAAGGATCCCGGCGTATTTGCGGCGCAGGGGGACGATCCGCCCCGGCCGCAGGAAGTAGCGTTCCACAGCAAAGTACTGCCCCGCGGCATCAGCGGGAACCTGCTCGGGCAGGATATCCACGATCCAGTACGGCCCCTCCAGAAGTTCTCCCATCATGTCGTCAAACCGGCGCGGGTCTGCGGTCTCGAGCGCGGTCTTTGACAGCTCTTCGATGGTGCGGATATCGGATTTGAACAGGATCACGTCATCCAGCTGGATGCTTTCTTCTTCCCGGTCAAACTCATGGAGGCCGTAACCGGAGGGCAAGACCTCCGCGATCCCTGTGAACACGGCCCCGTCCACCGTCGTGATCTGTACTTCCTTGTCTTGATATCGCAGCAGCATACTCTTCCCCCGTTACCAATCGTCATCCAGGATGGCCGAGAGGCCTTCGGCCTCATCCACCCAGGAGGGATCGTATTTTGTCTTCTTCATGGTTGCGCCGCAGGCCGGGCAGCTTGGGGTCGGCTTCTGGCAGGAAGCCCCGCACGCGGAGCAGATGTACTCATCCGCCCGGAAAAGGTGCATTCGCCGCGTCCAATGGGCTTGTTTCATGTGCGAACCCCTCCCTTGCTCTCGGAAAAAGCGTAGGCCTGTTCCAGCCATTCCAGCAGTTCTCCGTCCAGCTCCTCCTGTGAGCCGATCACGAAATGCGTCGTCCATCGGCCCGGATAGACCTCCGTCTTCACAGCGACCCGCTCCGATTCGAGGGGGTAAGGCAGCCCCAGCGTCAGCGTGAGCCAGCCCTCCGGCAGATCGGCCTTGCGCTTTACCCGCGCGAAGGAGACGCAGGCGAAGACATGGCTGTTATAGAAGGTGATCTGCGTCTTCTGCACTCTTTTTTTCGCTTCGGGAAAGCGCTCAAAGATCCATTCTTCGAGCGCGGCGAACAGCGTGAGCGCTGCGCGGTGCGCGTCAAAAAACAGCAGGATATCGTCGTCCGGCACTCTCATTTTCTGTTCGTCTCCCTTCCGGCGGCAGTTCTCAGCTCCGTCCTCTCTCAAAGCCGCGGCGTTTTCTCATTCGCCGCGAAGGACAGCCCATCCGGTTCCACATGGCAGGGCAGAAAGATCGCCTTCACACCGGCTTCCTTTGCCTCTTCCAGCGTCTGACAGAAGGCAGGGTCTGTATCCCGGTTCCCCCGCACCTCTGTGACGCCGTCCATCTGGATCACAAACAGCAGAACCGCCTGATACCCCTCCGCTTTTGCCAGCTCCCGCAGGTGCTTTGCGCCCCGCTGGGTCGGCGCGTCCGGGAAGTAACCGATCCCGTCCCGCTCAAGGGTGCATCCCTTGACTTCCATCAGGAAGCGTTCGTCTCCCTTCTCTATCATGAAGTCCAGGCGGGACTGACCGTATCGGAATTCCGGCCGTATCCGGTCAAAGCCCTGCGCGTCCAGCCATTCCCGCGCCACGGCATTCGGGGCCTGACTGTCTATGTTGACAAGCAGGCCGCTCGGCTTTCTCACCGCGATCAGGTCGTACGCCGTCTTTCTGGCGGGATTGTCCGATCCGGTCAGCCACACTTCCGCGCCGGGGGTCAGCAGTTCCCGGCAGCGTCCGGTGTTTTTTACATGCACCGTGTTTTCCCGTCCGTCTATCTCGACATGGGCTACGAAGCGGTTCGGCCGGTCGATGAAAACCGCTCTGGTGATGTTGCCGTAGCGCATAGAAGGTTCTCCCCCATACTGCTTGTCTCAGTCTCCGCTCTATATCCTGATATGATTATACCCTATTGCGTCCTGCGCTTCAAGGGGGACGTAACAGGGTATAAGATACTTCAATTCAGTCTGTCAAAAGCTGTGCGCCGTGAGCCAGGCCACGGCCTTTTCGACCAGCTCGGTGATATCCGTGCCGTCGGCCGTGACGACGGTCTGCTTCTCCAGACCCTTGCGGAAATCAATATGCTCGGCCTCCGCAATGGCGTTCTTCAGATAGTTGTTGTCGTCCGAAAAGCCGGGATCCGGCTGGATCTGGCAGATGCTCCAGGCCTGCAGGATCGCGCTGACAGGGACGCCGTGATACACGAGGCCCTTGTACCGCTCGATTTCGCTCTGCTTGATGGGCGCGCTTTCCCGATAGAGCCGCATGGCCTCCGCAAGCGCCTTCTTCTCTTCTTCGGTCAGCGGCTGCGCTTCATTGGCGGTTTTCGTGTTGTCGAGAACCTGCTCCGGCGTGCTCATGCCGGAGAGGACGGCGATGACGTCCTCCTTCTCCAGGCAGAAACGCACGGCCCAGGACGCGATGCTCCACTCGGGGTGAACGACCCTCAGCACGGCTTCCGCGTTTTCCGGCAGTTTGGCAAGCCCGCCGCCCTTGACGGCCTCCATGATGACGACCTTCCGCCCGTGCCTGCGGATCACCTCATAGCAGGGGCCGGCCTGCACCAGCTCGCTGTCCCAGTCGATGGGGTTGAGCGCGATCTGGACAAACTCGATCTCCGGATGATCCGTCAGCACGCGGTCCAGCAGCTTGGCGGAGGAATGGAAGGAGATGCCCAGGTGGCGGATCTTTCCGTCTTCCTTCCACTTTTTCGCGTGATCGAACAGGTGCGTCGTCTTCACGATACCGCCCTTGCCGTCATAACCGTCGTAGTAGACGTTCTGAATGTTGTGGAGCAGATAGTAATCGATATAGTCCACGCCCAGATTGTCCAGCTGACGCCGGAAGGTCTCTTCGATCTTCTCTTCCGGGATCAGCAGAAAGGTCGGGAACTTTGTCGCGACCGTAAAGCTCTCCCTCGGATGCCGCTCCACCAGCGCCTTCCGGGTCGCTTCCTCGCTTTTGCCGTTGTGATAGACAAAGCTTGTGTCAAAGTAGGTGTACCCGGCGTCCAGAAAAGCATCTACCATCCGGTTGAGCTGCGCGTAATCGAAATCGGTGGGCCCGGAGAGCACCGGAAGCCGCATCATGCCAAAGCCCAGGTTCTTCATGTCGATCTCCTCCTGTAAAGTCTCAATACGTGGAAGCGCGGGAGCTGCTGAGCTTCCAGCGCCCTTCTTCTTTTCTCAGGCTAAACTCTCCCCGCAGACGCCAGCTGTGCTTCCCGCCGCCATACACGGCGGCCAGCACCCGGCTCTTGCCGATCATGCTTGCCCGATCGCCGGACACGGTGACCTCGATGCTGTCATGGTCTGCTGAATAGTAGTTGAAGGTTCCGTCCATCAGGCCCTTCAAAAATGTCCCGGCAGACTGCCTCACGCCGGTCATGTGCAGCAGCGTATAGTCCTCCGTCATCATGCCGCGCAGGCCGTCCGCGTCCTTTGCGATCATACAGCGCCAGTATTCCCGGTACAGGCCGCGGATCTGTTCTATATCTTCCATTTTATTCCTTCTGTTCCGCCGGGTCAAGCATACGGATGACCTTCGCCGGGACGCCGCCCACGACGGCATAGTCCGGCACGTCCTTCGTGACCACCGCGCCGGCCGCAACGACCGCATAGGCCCCGATCGTGACGCCCGGGCAGATCGTGACGTTCATGCCCAGCCAGGCGTTCTTCTTGACCAGCACTTTTCCGTAGGTGTAACGGGTGTGCCGCTCGTTCATGTCATGGTTGATCGTGGCGATCCGCAGTCCCGGCGCGGCCATGGAGCCGTCCTCGAACTCGATCTCGCCGGACGCCGACAGAATGGCGGAGTGATTGATGAAAACGCCCTTTCCGAACTTGACCCGATTCCCGAAATCGCAGATGAACGGGGTGAGGATCCGCACGTCGTTCAGCTTCCGCCCGAACAGCTCTTCCAGATAGCCCACATAGGCGGGATCGTCGGGCATCGCGGCGTTAGCCTTGGCGCAGAGCGTTCTGGCGCGCATCATTTCCTCCGCGGCCTCCCGGAAATAGGGCTCCCGGGTATCCGTCGGCCCGCCCCGGTCCATCAGCTCGTACACATAGCCTTTTTCGTAATCCATCTGTCTTCTCCTCACAGCAGACCGTTTGCAGACAGCCAGCGCCTGACGGCTTCTTTGGAATTCGCCGCGCCGCTGCCCGTGATGGGCAGGCCGCTCTTCACGACCGCGCCGGGGCAGGCGCGTTTGATGTCCCGCTCGCTGCCGCCCATGCCGCTGCCCTCGTTGGTGCAGAGCGGCAGGATGGTTTTGCCGGTGAAATCGTAATGCTCCAGGAAGGTGAAAACAGCCATCGGCATGGTGCCCCAGTAGTTCGGATAGGCAAGCACGATGGTATCATACCCGTCGATGGAGTCCGGCAGGGAAACAAGCTCCGGCCTCGCTTTCGCCCGCAGATCCTTCTTTGCCTCTTCGATGCAGGTCATATAGACCGGCGAGTAAGGATTTCTCATCTCGATTTTGAAGCTGTCCGCCGGAAGCAGCTCTTTCATGATGTTGCAGACGATTTCCGTGTTGCCCACTTTCACATAGCGCATCGCGCCGCCGAAGTAATTTTCATCCGCTCTTGAATAATACGCAATCAAAGTTTTGGCCATTGCTATTTCCTCCTCTTTAAGTTCTGGTTCCATTATACGCATTAACTATTGCAATGTCTAATCGAAATACTGTATAATCAATTGAATTCTTAAATAACAGGTGCGCGCCATGACCACGAAACAGATCGATTGTTGTGTAGAGCTTGCCCATACCCTGAACTTCAGCCGGGCGGCGGAGAAACTGTTTGTCAGCCAGCCGACCCTGACCTATCAAATCAAGCTGCTGGAAGAAGAGGTCGGCTTCACGATCTTTGAACGCAGCGGGAAGGGCGCGGCGCTGACGCCTGCGGGAGCGCAGTTCGTCTCCTTCCTCGCCGGCATGCGGGAGGATCTGAAACGCGCCATCGAACAGGGGCAAAATTTCAGCGCAACATACCGGGACAGCATCTCCATCGGCCTCATGGTCCGGCAGGCCGTATATTTTCTCCCGGAAGCCATACGGCTTTTTGCGGAGACAAACAGCGACGTTCAAATCACGCCCGTATTCCGGTATGAAAACGGCGTCGAGTCCTTTCTGCGCAATGAGGTCGATATCCTGTTTGCGCTGAAGGAGCAGACGAAGCAGATCCCCGGGATCGCCGTCCATGAGCTGTTTGAAAGCCGCGTCTATCTGATCGCGGGCAAAAACGATCCTCTCGCCGGAAAGAATATCATCCGGGAAGAGGATCTCTACGGACGCACCCTGATGGTGGGCGGCGGTTCTCCGCCCGCGCTGAAGGCGGTCCAAAACCGATTGATCAACACCGGGAAGATCCGGTATTTCAACAGTCCGGATCATGACACGACCCTCACGAACGTTGCCGCCGGGAGGGGCGTATGCCTCGCCCCGGGTTTCCTAAACGACCACAGCGGCCAGTTTGCCTGGATCCCCTTTGACTGCGAGGAGAGCTTTTCCTGCGTGCTGTGCACCCACAAAACGGATAAGAGGCCAAGCGTGACATCGTTTATCGATATTCTGAAGGGCCTTTACCGGGAAGCGGTGGCCTTCCCGTTATAACTGCAAAGTATCTTCTAGGATAAGTAATTTAGCCTACTTTCGAACGAGCATTTAGCTATAATGTTGTTTCGCCTAACGTCAAATATGGTTCGAAGCCTTCTACCCCTTACTTTAAGCGAGACTACAGCAGAGCTATTATGAACTAAAAGGTGCCTATAATATCTTAACTATTCGCCCATAAAAAGAACTCCCGCGCGATCTTTTTGACCGTGCGGGAGTAACTTTTCGTTGAAATTTCAGGAAAAATTGGGATATTCGCCTCAAAAAATCGAGTAGGAGGGGCTGAATAAGCCCCGACCTCTCACACCACCGTGCGTACGGTTCCGTACATGGCGGTTCAATCGCATAAGTGCAGAGACTCGTACCGGTCAAGGATGCTGTAGTATCCGGCCTGTGCGAGTCTTTCT
>JAFWQQ010000021.1 GCA_017545165.1 Oscillospiraceae bacterium | reverse complement strand
TTCGGCGAATTCGCAGATTGTACGAATTCGCCGAATATTTCTTTGCTATACGAGCTCTGGTCCGCCGGGAGGGCACAAGGCCCTCCCCTACGATACAACCAGGGTTTTCGCACTTGTTTCGCATTTTGCAACGCGCCCTTCGATCCAAAGGGAAGCTTTGTATCACAGATTCAGCAGCGCCGCGGCGGCGGAGCCGGCCAGGGTGGTCTCATAGCCCACGGAGAAGCTCACATTCCGGCCCAGCTTCTCCCGTAGGATCTCCCGGATCAGCTTCTCCAGCACCGGGCGATAGGCTCTCCCCTTCTGTACCAGGGAGCCCTCGGCGCAGATGCTCGCGCTGTTCTCTCCGCTGAGAAGCACGATCGCAGTAAGATTCGTGCACATGCAGCGGGCAGAGCGCTCAAACATGGCGGCGCAGAGGGTCTGCACAAAATCGGCCTCCTCCTGCCCCCGGCTGATCTCCTCCAACCGCTCGCCCATGGCCCAGGCGTCGATGACCGACGAGTCGATCCAGCCAAGCGCTCTGGCCTTTTCCCCGCTCTCCGGCCCCAGCAGGCCTTCCTTCGCGGCGGCCAGCAGCATCCGGTGGCAGAGCTCGCCCAGATAGACCCCGGCGGTCATCTTCTCAAAGTGCTTCAGGCCCGGGTTGTGGCTCTCCTCGTCCAGCTCCCGGTCGAAATCGCCCCTTGGCATCCCGTCGTACATGCCGGACTCCAGGTTCACGATCATGCGCTTGTCCCCGCTGCGGCCCAGCTTCGTGATCCGGTGCTCCGGCAGGGAGCAGCAGGTATTGGTCCCGGTGCCGCTGACCTGGCCGATGGCGCAGCCGCTGTTGTCTCTCCCGGAGGCCAGGCCGCCCAGCAGCACAGCCACCGTATCGTTGAGGATGACGATCCTCTTCCCGGTGATGCCCCGGCGGGCAAGCTCGGCCAGCAGAGACGCGCCCACCAGCTGCCCCTCGCAGCCCTTGATGACCACTTCCTTGTCGATCCGCTGGACTCTGGCGTCCATCTCCGGGGTGATATCCGCCGAATAGGAGAAGCAGAAGCCGATCTTGTCCGTTTTCGCCATCAATGGCTCGATGGCGTCGGCAGTAAAGCGGATAAAGTCCTCCCAGGTGGCGGGCTTCGCGATCCCCGGCATTTTCCACTTCCGCATCTGCTCCGCATGGCATCCCTCGTCGTCGAAGGATACCAGCGCGCAGCGGAAATTGGTGCCGCCGGCGTCGATCACGGCCACCGTCTCCCCCTTGGGGATCTGTCCCGCGTCGCTGAGATAGGTGGGGATCATCGGAAGAGAGGATCTTCCGCCCTCCAAGCCGAGGGCCATCTCCGCGGCCATTTTCTCCGCCTCCCGCAGCGGGTCGATCCCGGCAGGGCTCATTCCGTGCCTCTGCAGGAACTCCAATGCCTTCTGACTGCTCATCTGTCTTCCTCCCATATCTATGCTTTTTTCTTTTTGGGGATGATCAGGATCAACTGGATCAGGGCAAAAGCCGCTGCGGCCAGGGCCGAATAACTGTCCCCCCTGCCGAGGGCACGGCAAAGGATCTCTGCGGCCAGGGCGAGCCCCAGGCACAGCAGCATCGGCGCGATCAGCCAGAAACGGCGTTTGGTCTTTTCAAATGCCGCCGGAATACCGATGAAGCCCGCCAACGCCCCGCCGATCAGCAGCGCGCCGATCCAGACCCGGCCGACGTAGTTCCCTTCCACCTGCCGCAGCAGCTCTTCGGCTGCAAGATCCGCGGCGGGCAGCAGCTCCATTCCCTGTTTCGTACGCTCCTGGATCTCCTGTCGATCCAGAAGGCTCACCCGCAGGCTCGTTTCCCGGCGCTCCAGCTCCTTAAGGCTTGTCACCTCGGTGCTCTTCTCCGTCAGTTCTGCAGCCTGTTGATCCAGCTCTATCTTTTCCTTTCGAAGGGCCTCTTCCTTTTTCTTCAGCTCGGCCTGCTCCTTTTCCAGCTGAGCGCGGCCCTCCGCCAGGCTCTTTTCGCCTTCCTGGATCTGTTCTCCAGCCAGATCCAGCGTTTCATGTGCCTGTTCAAGGGCGGTTTTTCCCAGTTCAAAAACCGGCTCCATGGCGTCGATCTGCGCCTGCGCCGCATCCAGCTCGGCCCGCTTCGACGCCAGCTCTGCCTCATACTGGCCGAGCTTGCTGTCCATGGCGGTGAAGACCATATCCGCCAGACCCTTGTTCTGCGAATAGATCGCTTTCATCGCTTCGAACTGCTCCTCAGAGATGGGACTGCCCGCATCCATGGCGGCAGCCTCATCCCGACGCTGCTGGATCACCGAGCGGATATCCGCCACGCTCATCCCGGTGCTGGCCTGCACCTGGTTCTCCATGTCCTGCATCGCATCGGCGCTGATCCCCTGCCAGGTCACATTTCCCAGAAATTGGCTCGCGTCCACTCCTGTCTGTTCCGCCAGCAGAGTGGCCAGCATCTGCATTTGCTCTGGGCTGATCCCGCCCTGGGCTTTCACCTGTTCATAGACAGACACCGCTCCATCCAGAGAAGCCAGCACGCTGTCGTATGCGGCAACGGTCAGCGCCTGGCGGGCGTTTTCATCGTCGCTGTCCAGAAGCGAGGCCATGTTTCTGCTCGCCTGCAGCTGGCTGCGTACGCCTCCCAGGGTAGACTCCGCCAGCTCCAGCTGCTGCCGTCCCGCTGCCAGCTGTTGTTTGCCCTCCTGAAACTGGAAGTAGCCGGACCAGAACGCCGATTCCTGGTCCTCAAGCTCCTTCAAGCCCGCTTCATACTGCGCTTTTCCTTCCAGGAAAGTACTCTCCGCCTCGGCCATGGCGTCCTCTCCCGTCTTCAGGCCGCCGCGGGTAGCGGTATACACCGCCAGGTCCATCCGGTGCTGGGACGCCTCCTCATTGTGCTTCTGCTGCTCTTCCGCCAAAGTCTGGTTTGCAGCCTCATAGCCGGCGCTGCCCTGCAGCGTCTGCGAGACCTGCCGATAGTCCTCGATCTTCTCCGTCAGGCGATCATGCTCCGCCAGGCCCTTGGATCTCTCCTTCATCGCAGCGCCGATGCTGCCCAGGCCGGCCAGGAGCATCGTCAGGCACAGGATCGCAAGGACCAGTGAGAAGATTCTTGTCAACGCCGGGAACCGCATGCTCATACCTCCCTTTTGCAGCATCCTCAGGCAATCGCTTGATATCTGAATAATTATACTATACTCTTTTCGTTTTGTGAAGTTCTTTCCGATCAAAAAAGTGTTTTGACCTTTCCGTACTAATCTGTTATTCTTTACCCAGAATGCGAGGTGAGACCACATGCTCCTGTACTTTGCGCCCATGGAGGGGCTGACCACCAGCCTGTTCCGCCGACTCCACGCCCGGTCCTTTCCCGGCGCGGACCGCTATTATGCGCCTTTTCTGGCTCCTGACGGCCAGGGTCGTGTCAAGGACAGCGCGCTGAGAGAGCTGGCGCCGGAGCATAACCGGGATCTGCACCTGGTCCCCCAGGTCCTGTGCAACAGCGCCGAGGCCTTCCTGGCTCTGAGTCGGGAGCTGGCCGCCATGGGCTACGGAGAGCTCAATCTCAATATGGGCTGCCCCTCTGCCACCGTGGTGCCCAAGCACAAGGGCGCGGGGATGCTCCTGGACCTGCAGTCGCTGGACGCTTTTTTGGACAGGGTCTTTTCCGAGACGCCCCTGCGCGTGTCCGTCAAATGCCGCCTGGGGCTGGAGAGCGCGGAGGAGTTTCCTGCGGTGCTGAAGCTCCTTAACGCCTATCCTCTCTCGGAGCTGATCCTCCACGCCCGAGACCGGAAGGGCCTGTATCAAAGCACCCCGGACCTGGACGCCTTCACCCTGGCCTTTGCTTCCAGCGCCGCTCCGCTGGCCTACAACGGAAATATCCTCTCTCCGGCCCACTACTCTGTTGTTATGTCAACTATTCCAAAGCTGGACCGCATCATGATCGGCCGTGGCGCCATCGCGAATCCGGCCCTCTTCCGTCAGCTCCGAGGTGGGGAAAAGCTGGACGCCGCAGAGCTTTTCGGCTTTTTGGAGGAGCTCTTCTCCTCCTATCTCGCCTCCGGGCTCGGAGAGTACCACAGCCTGGGCCGCATGAAAGAGCTCTGGTATTATGTAAACCACATGTTCCCCGGTGCGGGCCGGGAGCTCAAGCGCATCAACAAGGCCCGCAGCGCCGGAGAGTACCGGGCCTCGGTTTCCGCCCTCTTCTCTTCGGGACGCTTCGACGCCGACGCCTGTTTCCCCGGCGCCCTTCCCGGGATCCCTCGATAGCAAAACCGTCCGGATGAGCCGGACGGTTTTTGTTTGGATCAGATCTTGTATTTTTCGGCGTACTGGTCCACCATCTTCTCAAACTGCTGGGAATGCAGCTCTTTGAGGTTGTTGATATAATCGTGGGTATCGAAGACGTCCTCCTCCAGCTCGATCATGGCCACCGCCAGGTTGGAGCAGTGGTCCGCCACACGCTCGAAGTTGGTCAGGATGTCGTTGAACACGAAGCCCACAGACAGCGAGCAGGTGCCATGCTGCAGACGCTCCACATGCCGCAGCTTCATCTCGTCGCACAGCACGTCGATCTGCTCCTCCAGGGGCTCCACCTGGTGGGCGCGCTGCACATCGCCCTCCATAAAGGCGCTGAAGGACAGCTCCAGGATCTCCTGCAGGGCAGCCGTGAGCACCTCCATCTCCCTCTTGGCCTGGTCGGAAAAGCGGATGTGCTTCTCCTTGATCTCCCGGCCCAGCGCGCCGATATTCATGGAATGGTCGCTGATACGCTCGAAATCACTGAGGGTGTGCAGATACTTGGAAACGCTCTCGTTCTGCTTCTTGTTCAGCTCGTTGGTGTTCAGCTTGACCAGATAGGTGCCCAGCTTGTCCTCGTAGCGGTCCACCAGGTCCTCCAGCTGCTCCACCTTGCGCATGCCGTCCTCCGAGAAGGTGTCCAGCAGGCCGATAGCCAGCCGGATGTTCTCCAGCGAGGTCCTCGCCATGGCGTTGACCGTCAGGCGGCTCTGCTCGATGGCCAGAGCGGGATGCCGCAGGAAGCGCTCGTCCAGACGGTCCAGCTCGCCCTCCGCCATCTTCTCGTCCTCCCGCTGCTTTATGAGCCGCTGCACCAGGCGGACGATCAGGCCGTCCAGCGGGAGCAGGACCATGGCCGTCGCCACGCGGAAGAGGGTGTTGACCAGGGCGATGTTCACCGGGTTCATCTGCATCTGATGCAGGCCCAGATCCAGGAACGCGTTCAGGATATAGTAGAGGGCGCCGAAGATCACAGCGCCGATGATCTCGATGACCAGATAGGACATGGAGGCCCGCCGGCCGTCCGCCTTGGCGCCAAGGGCAGCCAGCAGCACCGGGACCGAGGAGCCGATGGCAATTCCCAGGATCAGTGGGAAGGCCGTGTCGAAGGTAATGGCCCCGGTCATGGACAGGGCCTGCAGAATACCGACTGCTGCTGACGCGCTCTGCAGCACGGCGGTAAAGGCAGCGCCCACCAGAACGCCCAGCAGCGGATTGGAAAAGGCCGTCATGATCTGGAGGAAGCTCTCGTTGGTCTTCAGCGGCTCCACGGCCCCGCTCATATCCTGCATGCCGAACATCAGCACCGCGAAGCCCAGGAGGATGTCCCCCACATGGTGGTGGAGCTGCTTCTTGGAAAACATCCGCAAAATGATGCCCGTCACCGCCATCAGGGCCGCCAGGGTGGATGTGGAAAATAGCGTTGCCCAACTGGAGCCGGACACGCTGGAGAGGGCGATGATCCAGCCGGTGATGCTGGTGCCGATGAGAGCGCCCTGGATCACGGGGACCGCCTGCTTCAGCTTCATCATGCCGGAGTTCACAAAGCCCACCACCATCACGGAGGTGGCGGAGGAGGACTGGATCATAGCGGTCACGCCGGTGCCCAGCAGAGCCCCGCGCAGGGGCGTTCCGGCCAGGCGATAGAGCACCATTTCCATCTTGTTGCCCGCGACGCGCTTCAAGCCGTCTCCCATCAGGCTCATGCCGAAGAGGAACAGCGCAACGCCGCCCAGAAGCGCCAGAATATTGGAAAAGCTCATGAAGCGATCTCCCCCTTGCGCACATTTTAACATTTTAACTATAGCACACGGAAGCTTTCCGTGCAAGATGAAAAGCCCTTGACGCGCCCGCAAATTCGCCCTCGCTTTTTGGGCTGTTCTGCGCTACAATACAGAGGAGGTGAGGAGATATGCGCATCCTGTATGAAGATCGGGACCTGGTCCTCTGTGAAAAGCCTGTCGGCGTCGACTCCGAGGAAGCGATGCTCCGCCTCCTGCGGGAGGCGGCGGCTTCGCCGGAGTTCTACTGCGTCCATCGTCTGGACCGGGAGACCGGCGGGCTCATGGTCTACGCCAGGACAAAGCGGGCCGCCGCGGGGCTCTCCGCCTGCATCGCCGCAGGAGAGCTGGAAAAGGAATATCTGGCCGTAGTGCCGGGTCGGCCGGAGGAGAGCGGCGTTCTGCGGGATCTGCTCTTCCGGGATGCGGCGAAAAACAAGTCCTATGTGGTCGATCGGATGCGCCGCGGGGTCCGGGAGGCGGAGCTGCGCTACCGGCGGCTCGACTGTCGGGAGGGCTGGAGCCTGCTGCGCATCTCGCTGAAAACCGGGCGCAGCCACCAGATCCGGGTACAGTTTGCCTCCCGGGGCATGCCTCTGGCCGGGGACCGGAAATACGGCAGCGCCTGCCGGGACTGCTCTCTGGCCCTTTGGTCCACCTCACTCGCCTTCCCTCACCCCGTCACGGGCCAGCGGATCTCCTGCCGGCTCCCGCCGCCGGAAACCTGGCCCTGGACCCTGTTCCCGGAAGCCTTATAACGAAATAGCAGCACCGGCACGGTTGAACTCCGTGCCGGTGCTGCTTTATCGTCTGCCGTTCCATCCGCAGGCTTTTCTTTGTCACTCCTCCAGAGCCCCGATCCGGCGCAGGCTGTTCAAAACCTCCTCCACATCGGCCGCGATCTCCTCCCGGGGGGCATCATAGCGGGCGCACATGGCGTCCACGATCTGCTCCTGAGAGCGCTCCTCCCCCAGCAGATCCACGATGGCGGCGGCGGTGGCATTGCAGCGGACCAGCCCGCCGAAGCCCTCCCCGCCCACGGCCACCAGAAACAGGGTGCCGTCGATCCTCTGGGCAGCAAAATTCTCTCTCAGGCGCATGGACTTTCTCCTCTCAGCAGATGAGCTCCGGCGTCTCCTCCGGCGCCTCGCCCTTCTTTTCCCCCTTGTCCAGCTCGCAGCGCAGGTCGTACAGCAGCTCCAGCTTGCGCACCTGACGGCACTGGAGGGGCTTCACGGGGCAGCCGGTGAAGCTGGTGCAGCTGGTGAGATACGGGCAGTCCCGGCAGCGCGCCGCCACCGGCTCCGGTCGGGCGAAGCGCTGCAGCAGCTCGGGCCTGGCGATCCCCTCCCGAACGCTTCCGCAGCTGGACCCGGCGGGCATCATATCACAGTTGAACAGCAGCCCCTCCGGGCTGATGACCTGGCTGCCGAAGGGGTTTTCCGCCATACACAGCGTATGCCGGAAGCGGTGCAGCGGCGCGGTGGGCGCATAGGGGAAGCCCAGGTCTCGGGCCAGGACCTTCGCCTCCAGGCAGCGGCGGAAGAGCGCTGCGTGCTCCGTGCTCTCCTTCTGGGCATAGAGGGGAGTGAAATAGAGGTAGAATCGATCTTTTTTCGGCAGGGCCGCGGCCAGCTCCTCCAGCATCCGCCCCAGGCCGTCCGCGTTGTCCCGATCCACGTTGCAGCGCAGCACCACGGCGATGGGGGTTTCCGACAGGCGGCGCAGCACGGCCAGCAGCTCCCGCCAGGCGGAGGGGTAGGCGGCGCGGTAGTTTTTGCGGCGGTTATACTCCTCCTCCGGGCCGTCCAGCGTGATCTGGAGCCGGCGGATGCGCCAGGGGCCGCGCATCTTCTCCATGGTCTTCTCATCGATCAGGATGCCGTTGCTGATCATGGCGGCGTCAAAATCCACCTCCGCCCCGGTCAGGGCTTCGCTGATCCGGTCAATGACCTGCGGAGCCGCCAGGGGCTCCCCGCCGAACCAGCGCAGATGGACCTTGTGTGCACGATCCCGGCTGCGCAGGATGTGGGCCACGGTGGCCTCCACGGTCTCCGGGCTCATGGTAACAGCGGGCATCCCCCGCTCCACGCAGTAGAAGCAGCGGGCGTTGCAGGCGGTGGTGGTCAGGATCGTGAAGCCCGAGGGCCGGCTCCGGGCCGTGCGCAGGCGCAGCAGCCGCTGCAGTCCCTCGAACAGCGCCGTCTCATCCTTCTCCGCCGGGACCAGGAACCAGTGCTCTGTGAGAAAGCGTCGGTCCTCCGGCGAGAGGAGCGCTTCCGGCTCCCGGGCAGCCTGAAACAGCGCCGGGTCCACCTGCAGGCACTGCTTGGTCAGGCTCTGGTAGAGATAACAGCCGCCCCGGTGCTCAAAGGGGAACTGAAAGATCGACGGGCGAAGCTCGGCGTTCTCCGCAGCGCTCTGCTTTCGCAGGATCCCCGCCGCTGCCGGGTCCGGGGCAAAGATTTCCTGGATCACGGGCCGCTCCTTTCCGCCGTCCCCAACCGGGCAAGACGGCGCAGAAATGCCAAAGGCGCGATGCAGGTGTCGCCCGCTCGCGCCTTAGCTGGATTGCAGAACTCAGCCAAATAGCTGGATCAGAAGTCTCCCTCGTCGTTAAATGGGATGATGGGAAGCTCATCGTCCTCTGCTCCGCAGGCAACAGGAGGCCCGCTCTCCGTAATCACGTCCGTCAGGAAATAGTCCACTTCCAGCCGAGGCTTTTCATACTTCTCCATGAAAAAATCCTCCAAGAATACTGCGTCCGGGCAGAGCCAAACCCCGCCAGAGCTTTTCTCTTATAACGGGATTATTATATCGGCAGCGCCTCTTTTTGTCAAGACCGGCCGCGCGAAGAAAGAGTTTGACTTTTCTCCCCGAAACAGATACACTATAGGGCAGCAGACTGAAAACGACCGTTTCAGTTCAGAGTATAAGGAGGGTTTTTCTTTGCAAGTGAGAGAGAATCTGATCCAGCTGTGTGAGAAGATCCAGGACCATCACTATAAGATCACGCCGGACTGCGCGGAGTACCGCGTGTTCGAGAAGTGGATCACCGACGAGCAGATCGCCGTCATGCTGGCCCTGACCAGTATGAAGCCCGCGTTCGTCCCCATCATTGCCCGCAAGGCCGGGCTCAGCGTCAAGCGCACCAGGGAGGTGCTGCACGAAATCACCGAGATCGGCCTGGTGGTTCAGGTCATCGTGCCCAAGGTGGGGCTGGAGATCTATCTGCTGCCGCCCTATACCCCCGGCATTTTTGAGTTCCTGCTGATCAACGAAAAATTCTGCATCGCCCATCCCGAGATCGCCTACGCCTTCCACCAGCACGCCACCGACAGCCAGATCGACCACGCGCCCAACACCCCCATGGGCGCCGGCATCATGCGCGTCATCCCGGTGGAGAGCGCCATCCCCGCGGACGCCATCGCCATCGACAACGAGCGCTGCAACAAGTATATCGAGGACAACGAGGGCCACATGAGCGTGACGCCCTGCCAGTGCCGCCGGGTCCGCCGCATGATGGGCGAGGGCAGCGGCGATCTGGACGAGGGTCTGTGCATCTTCATGGGCCACGTGGGCGACATGTTCAACAACACCGGCAAGGGCCGGCCCATCGGCGTGGCCGAGGCCAAGGAGCTCATCAAGCTCTGTGAGGAGCGGGGCTGCGTCCACCAGATCACCACGCTCCACTCCGGCGAGACCTTTGCCATCTGCAACTGCATGCCCGAGAGCTGCCTGGCCCTGGGCGTCAGCCAGTATTTCAACACGCCCGCCACCTCCAAGAGCAACTATGTGGCAGAGATCGATCCGGAGAAGTGCGTGGCCTGCGGCCAGTGCACCGACCGCTGCGCCAACAACGCCATCCAGATGGGCCAGAAGCTCTGCGCCAAGACCCCCATCGAGCACAAGCCCCACGAGCTGCCCGACGATATCGAGTGGACGCCGGAGCACTGGAATCCGGAGCACCGCACCAATCGGGAGTACGTGGCTCCCGAGGGCACCGCACCCTGCAAGACCGCCTGCCCCGCCCACATCGCCGTCCAGGGCTATCTGAAGCTGGCCGCTCAGGGCCGTTACCTGGAGGCTCTGGAGCTCATCAAGAAGGAAAACCCCCTGCCCGCCGTCTGCGGCCGCATCTGCAACCGCAAGTGCGAGGAGGCCTGCACCCGGGGCGACGTGGACCGGGCCGTTGCCATCGACGAGGTCAAGAAGTTCATCGCCGACAAGGAGCTGAGCCGGGACACCCGCTTCGTGCCCAAGAAGCTCTATGATTACAGCGACAAGAAGGTGGCGGTCATCGGCGCCGGCCCCGCGGGCCTGAGTTGCGCCTACTTCCTGGCGGCCGACAACTACAAGGTCACCGTCTTCGACAAGAACGAGCAGCCCGGCGGCATGCTGCGCTATGGTATCCCCAGCTTCCGGCTGGAGAAAACCGTGCTGGACGCTGAGATCGACGTGCTCAAGGAGCTGGGCGTGATCTTCCGCTGCGGCGTGGAGGTCGGCAAAGACGTGACGCTCGACGAGCTGCGCAAGCAGGGCTTTGACGCCTTCTATCTGGCCGTCGGCGCCCAGAAGTCCGCCGCGCTGGGCATTCCCGGCGAGGACCTGAAGGGCGTCTGGGGCGGCATCGACTTCCTGCGGGAGGTCAACGCCGGCCGTCTCCCGGCCATCGGCAAGAAGGTGGTCGTGGTCGGCGGCGGCAACGTGGCCATGGACGTGGCCCGCACCGCCGTGCGCCTGGGGGCGGAGGTCACCGTGGCCTACCGCCGCAAGGAGAGCGACATGCCCGCCGATCCCGCCGAGGTGGCAGAAGCGAAGGAAGAGGGCGTGAAGTTCCTCTTCGAGCACAAGCCCGTGGAGATCGAGGGCAAGAACGGCAAGGCGGAGGCCCTGGTCTGCGAGGGCGGCAAGAAGATCAAGTGCAGCGCCATCCTGGCCGCCATCGGGCAGCGCATCGACCTGGGCGCCCTGGATCTTGGCCAGCTCACTTGCGACGAGAAGGGCCGCGTCCAGGCCGACGCCGTCACCTATCAGACCGCTCAGCCTGACGTGTTCGTGGGCGGCGACGCCCTCACCGGCCCCAAGTTTGCCATCGACGCCATTGCCCAGGGCAAGCAGGCTGCCATCTCCATCCACCGCTATGTCCATCCGGGCCAGAGCCTGGTCATCGGCCGCGACCGGCTGACTTACCGCGCCTTCGACAAGGAGAACGTGGACTTCGACACGGTCAAGCGGGACTATAACCCCGTCGGCCGCCAGGTCCCCGGCAAGGACGAAGGAAAGGCCAAGACCTTCAAGGACGACCGGAAGACCTTCACCGAGGATCAGGTCAAGCTCGAGACCGCCCGCTGCCTGGGCTGCGGCGCCAGCTTCGTGGATCCCAACAAGTGCCTTGGCTGCGGCGTGTGCACCACCCGCTGCAAGTTCGACGCCATCCACCTGAAGAAGCGTACCTTCCAGGAGAGCATCGAGTACACCGACCGGCCCAAGGTCCTGCCGGAGTTCGAGCGCAACCGCAAGCGCCGCATCGCCGTACGCAAGCTGAAGGAGCAGCAGAAGTAAAATCTCTTACAACATAGAAAAAGCAGCCCTTTCCGGGCTGCTTTTTCTATGCGTATCAAGCTTTTCTTTTCTTCGGCGCGGGCAGCTCCTCCGCGATGGCGGGGATCAGGCGCTGCAGCAGCTCCCGGTCGTCCACGTCCGCCAGGAGCATGTCCTTCGCCCCCTCGTAGGGCGTCTCCCTGGGTGCCTCCGGCATCAGAAGCCGGGCGGCCGCCGTGTCCTTCACCAAAAAGCGGTCGTCATAGATCCCTCCGACCACCTTCCCCTGATAGTAGAGGATGTACTCCCCCATCATGCCGCGGGTCGTGACGCCGTCCAAGCTGGAAAGCTGCTCCAGCACAAAGTCCAGATATTCTCTGCTGCTTGCCATGTCTCCGCCTCCTCATGGTTTTCTTTTCACATCGTAGCTGTATCGCTCGACCTCCAGCTCGTACACGTACTCTTCCCCGTCCGGTGAGCCGAGGATCAGCTCCGTATGCCCGGTCCTGGCGAACTTTGCATGGATAATGCAGCATTCGATGCTCTCCATATACTCGATCTCGACCTCTCCAAAGCTCTCGTCCGCCAGGGAGGCGCTCCAGCTCTCGTCGTATTCGACGCCGCAGATCTCGCTGCCGCTGGAGAGCAGATAGGTATCGTAAAAGCTTCTCTCCTCCCGCAGGGCGAAAAAGCTCATGCCCGCCAGGATCACCAGGCTGACGGCCAGACCAGCGATGCGGAGCTTTTTGTCCTGAAAGATGGCCAGAGGATAGAGGATCAGCGTCGCCGCGCAGAAGATTGCGCTGAGCAGGTGGTTCGGGAAGAAGGACACCGCCTCGCCCAAAAAGCCGTAGTAGTGATAGCCCAGGAAGACCAGCATGGGCGCCAGGATCAGCAGGCCCCACCACTTGTCCTTCTTCATATACCAGCCCACGAAGGCCATGGGGAAGGTCAGCAGGGTCCAGCGGAACCAGGCCGGATAATACTGGAAGATGCCGAAGCCCTGCACGTTGAAGGGCACCTGCACCAGATAGACCAAGGGCTGGCTGATGAGGAAGAAGACGATGACCTTGCAGGCCGAATCCAGAGCGCTCTTGCTGTTGACAATGATGATGAGGGCAAAGAAGATCCACCATTCGAAGCTGATGCTGATATCCTGAAAGGAGGTATCCCGCAGCGCGGGGATCGCCGCAACAACGCCGGTGTACACGCCGCAGATCACGGCAAAAAGGATGAGCTTGGGCCAGGTGATGTTCAGGCCTCCGAAGAGCTTTTTCATGTCGTGCCTCCGAAATACGTTTTCTTATGATTTGAATTATACCGAATAGCTCTTGATCTGGTCAATGATCAGTTTCCCCACGGCGTCCGCGAAGAGGGAGAAATCCCGCACCCGGACGAAGTCCTGACCGTAGACCATCCTGGCAGCGGGCAGGTTTTCGTCCTCCCCGGTGAAAACGCAGAGCACCGCAATGCCCTCCGTCCGCAGGCGGCGGACCTCATGGGCCGTGTCGGTCAAGGCCCGGACGGCGTCATAGCTTTGCCCCACGTCCCGCTCGTCCTTCCGGATCTTGGCCGCCGGGTCCAGCGGCTTCACGTCTGAGAGGATGATCAGCATCTTGTGCTCGTAGGGCGTCCGCGCCATCAGCTCGCCCGCCGCCCGCACGGCCAGGCCGTCCCGGTTGCAGCCCTCGGCGTAATAGTCGAAGATGCTGCTGTTTTCTCCGGGAGAGGCGTAATCGCTGAACAGGCGCAGGATCGTGAAGCCGCTCATGGAGCAGAAGCTCATCACCCTGCAGGGGACGCGGCAGCGCGCCAGGGCCTCGGCGATGATGTAGGCCTGGGAGGCGATCTTGTGTGCCCGGCCGATCTGAGAGTGGGACGCGTCCAGCAGGATGTCCACGCTCATATCCCCGGCGTTCTCGTTCTCGATCCTGGTAAACACCTTTTCGTCGTTCAGTTTTGCCGCTCTCCAGGCCAGGGCCGGGTTGAGGGCGCCCGCGTTGGCCTTTACCGGCGCGGGCTGCATGTGCAGCAGGACGGAGTTCATGATCCTGGTGCTCAGCTTTTCGATCAGCAGCCGGTTCTGCGGCAGGTTTTTCTGATACACGGCCCGGTTGTTGGCGATCACTTCCGCCTGGCGCTTTCTCTGGTGCATCTCGAAGGTGCTGTAGATCCCGCGGAGCTCCGCCACCTCCCCCTTGGTGTAAAAGAGGTGGGTGAATCTGTGGTTGCCGGTGCACAGCCGCTGTTCCAGCCGGGCGACCTGCTCGATGGGGAGGATGGACTTGCCGAACTTCGTCTCCAGGAAGGCGCGCAGCTCTGATGTGCTCAGCTTGGAGCTGAGCGCAAAATCCCCGTTCCAGCCGGGAACGTCTCCGTGATACTGATATCCGTCATGGGCAAAGACGGGGCCCCGCTGCAGGAAGCTGTCTACCGACATCCTTCTCAGCCTGGGCAGCCGGTATTGGAAGCGGATCTTCCCGTCGCCGTACAGTCCGTAACGCTCATAAAAGAAGCCTCTGGCCGCCTCCACGAGCTCCTCCGTGCTCATGGCGGCGTCGAGTTTCAGCTCCGGTTCCGCCGGCTCAGGCCGGAGCCTCTTCAGGGCCGGGCGGCCCGGCAGCTCCTTCCGGTACAGCACCGGCTCCAGCGCGTTCCAGAAAATGCGCTGATAAACGGCGGCGTCCCGATACTTGTCCAGCATGGCGAAGAGCTTTTCCAGCTCTGCATAGTCATAATGACGTCTGGCGGAGCCGAAGATGATGTTCCAGTAGAGATCCGCGGCGCCGTCGGGAGCGTAGGCCTTGAAGTCCGGCGCAAAGCCGTAGTCCTCCGCGCAGGTCCATATGATATTGTCCGCGCGCCTTTTTTGCAGTTCTGTGATGTTCTGATCCATAGCGGTGTTCGGTCGTGGGGAGGGCCTCTCCCGTTGTCAGTCTGCGTAGTCGCTCTCTTGCGCCGGGGATCCGGGTCGCTGGGATCATTATATTGGGAAACGTCCGATTTCGCAAGTATGATTCAGCTGTGTACGAAAATGATGGATTATCGTTTTTTACAGATGGATTCGAACTCGCGGAAGTTTTGCGTGTTATTGCCGTCTGCGACGGCAGTGATATTGTCCCTGCGGGACAGTGATATTTTGCGGCGATGCCGCAAAGTTATAAATCCACCCTCGCCCGCAGGCATATCACTCGCCGCAGGCGAATATCACGCGCGAAGCGCATATCACAAATCCACGCAAGTGGATTTATATCGTTGAAAAAACCGTTCCTTTCGGAACGGTTTTTTCTGGCTAAAGATTGCTATTTCAGCAAAATCGGGGTTATCGTTAAATTTCGTAACGCAGAGCAAATGTCTTTCTCATCAAGGCCTATGCATTATTTGTAATTGTTGAGGTTTTCTATCGCATCAAGGAGATTTCGATACTTCA
>JAFWQQ010000072.1 GCA_017545165.1 Oscillospiraceae bacterium | reverse complement strand
TTCGGCGAATTCGCAGATTGTACGAATTCGCCGAATATTTCTTTGCTATACGAGCTCTGGTCCGCCGGGAGGGCACAAGGCCCTCCCCTACGATACAACCAGGGTTTTCGCACTTGTTTCGCATTTTGCAACGCGCCCTGTTCGTTTTTGCACAGCTTGTCAAAAAGTCCCTTGGGGGGACAGTCCCGGTCTGCCGCAGGGCCTGCGCGCCTTTCTCCCTATTTCCCCTTCGTCCGTCGTTTCAGCAGCCTGCAGCTCAGTTCGAAGAGCGGCGGGCAGCGGCGCAGCAGGAAGATCAGGAGGCGCTGGGAGCGGCGGAGCCGCTTCGGAACGGCGGGCAGCTCCCGCAAGGTCTGCCGGACCCGGAGCGACGCCGGGTCGGCGGGATCCTCCCTTCTGCGCATGGCATAGGTCAGGCACACGGCGGCCCGGCGCTCCCGCAGAAGCCGGGGATTGTAGCCCAGCTCCCGCAGCGCCTCATAGCGCGCGGTGTGCATGGCGTAGTAATCCCTCATGGCTCTGTCCGTGCGCAGGGTGACATTGCTCCCTCTGCGTTTTCTGTAGTAGTAGAGCACCCGGTCCAGGGACAGGATCCGCTCCGCCCGCAGGACAAGGCGGTAGGTGGTGCCCACATCCTCAAAAGCGATGACCGCCGGAAAGCGGACGCCCTCGAAGAGGCGCTTTCTCCACAGCTTGTTCCAGACATAGGAGCGCGCAGCGCCGAAGAGCAGGTCCAGCGCAGCGTCCCGGTCGATCCGCCCCACCGGTACGGAGACGGGGGCCGCGGGGAAGGGCTCCCCCTCCTCGCTCGCGCGCCGATAGCGAAACAGCACCAGGTCCGCGTCCTGCTCCGACGCGCAGCGCCAGGGCGTCTCGCAGAAGTCCGGCTCCACCCAGTCGTCCCCGTCGACAAACATCAGGTATTCGCCTCCGGCCTCGTCCAGGCCCCGATTCCAGGCCCCGAACAGGCCCCGGTTTTCCTGCCGGATCAGCCGAAAGCGCCCGTCCCGGGCGGCATACGCGGCGCAGATCTCTCCGCTTTCGTCGGTGGAGCCGTCGTCGATCATGAGGATCTCGATATCCTGCATGGTTTGGGCTGTTAGGCTGTCCAGGCAGCGGGGCAGAAAACGCGCCACGTTGCAGACCGGGACCAGCACGCTGATTTTGACGGTATTTTCCTGCACGATTCTCTCTCCTCTATCCGGCGTCCGCCGTCACCAGATCCCGGATGGCGGAAAGGCGCTTTTCTCCGATGCCGGGGATCCGCAGCAGCTCCTCCGCGCTTTGGAAGGGACCCTGCTCCTCCCGATAGGCCACAATGGCCTCGGAGAGCTTTTCCCCGATCCCCGGGAGCTTCCGCAGCTCCTCCGCCGTGGCGCGGTTCAGATCCAGCTTCTCCCCCGGCAGCAGCTCGCCGGCGGTCCTCGTCGGATCGTCCCCGCCCAGGAGGGTGCGCTCCGGGACGGCGGCCAGGGCCTGGATCGCCGGTTCCTCCCCGGAGGGGGCGCCGCCGGGCAGCAGCAGGACCAGCGCGAAGATCAGGCACAGGAGGGCGGCCAGCCCCAGGGCCAGCGGGCCGGTCAGGCCCCTCCGGCCGCTCATTTCTTCCAGGTCCTGGGGCTCAGCAGCACCAGGATGGGGTAGATCTCCAGCCGGCCCATGAGCATGGCCAGGCTCAGCAGCAGCTTGGTCCGGTCAGAGAAAAAGGCGAAGCTGCCGGCCGGCCCGATGGCCCTGGTCATGCCGGGACCGATGTTGGAAAGGCAGCTCAGGGCGGCGGAAAAGCTGGTGGGGATATCCGCTCCGTCCAGGGAAACCAGGAAGGAGAAGAGCAGCAGCAGGGCGATATACATCGCGAAGAAGGTGCTCGCGGCCTTGACGGTGCTGCGCTCCACCCGCTTGCCGTCCAGCTGGACCCGGGTGACGCTGCGGGGCCGGATCATCTGACGCAGCTCCGACACGCCGCTCCGGCACAGGATGATCATGCGGGAGACCTTGACGCCGCCGCCGGTGCTGCCCGCGCAGGCGCCGCAGAGCATCAGCAGCATCAGGATCCACTTGCAGTACTCCGGCCAGGTCTCGGTGAAGTCCACGGTGCCGAAGCCGGTGGTGCTCATCAAAGTGCCCACGTTGAAGAAGGCCTGGTGCAGGGTCTGCCCCAGGCTGCCGTAAAGCTTGCGGATGCCCAGGCTCAGCAGCAGGACGCTGGCGAAGATGATGCCCAGATACCAGTGCAGCTCCTCGCTCTTCAGCGCCTCCTTCCAGTGCCCGATGAGGATCAGGAAGTAGAGGTTGAAGTTCACGCCGAAGAGGAACATGAACACGGTGGCAACCGTCTCGATATAGGCGCTGCCGAAGCCGCCGATGCTGTTGGGATTGGTGGAGAAGCCGCCGGTGCCCGCGGTGGAGCAGGCGTGCAGCAGCGCGTCGTATAAGCTCATGCCGCCGCAGAGCAGCAGCACCGTCTCCGTCAGGGTCAGGCCGATGTAGATGAGATAGAGCATCCGGGCGGTCTTCCTGGCCCGGGGCACCAGCTTGCCCACGGTGGGGCCGGGGACCTCAGCCCGCATGATGTGCATGGAGTGCTCCCCGCTCATGGGCAGCACCGCCATCAGGAACACCAGCACGCCCATGCCGCCGATCCAGTGGGTGAAGCAGCGCCAGAACATGTCCCCCCGGTGCTCCGCAGTCATGGCGGCAATGTCCTTCACCACGGTGGCGCCGGTGGTGGTGAGGCCCGAGGCGGTTTCAAACACGGCGTCCACATACCCGGGGATGCTGCCGGAGAGCACAAAGGGCAGGGCGCCCAGCAGGGAAATGGCGATCCAGCCGATACCCACGATCACAAAACCGTCCCTGGCCACCAGGGAGTTGGATTTGGGCTTGGGGATCAGCAGCAAGCCGCCCAGCGCCCCGGTCACCGCCATGGAGATGATAAAGTTCAGCACGCTCTGCCGATACCAGAGCCCGGCGATCAGCGGCAGCAGCATCAGCCCCGCGTAGATCAGCAGGATCCAGCCCAGCACGCGGGCGATCATTCGGTAGTTCATTTGCTTTCCTCAACAATGGCGTCCAGATTCTGCAGCTTGCCCGCCGCCGTGACGATCACCGCGTGGTCGCCGGGCAGGATGCGGGTATTGCCGTCGGGGATGATGCTCCTGTTGCCCCGGATGATGGCGCAGATCAGGACCTGGGGACGCAGCTTCAGCTCCTTCAGGGGGATGTTCACACAGGCGGAATCGGCGCTGACCTTGAACTCCAGAGCCTCCACCTTCCCGTCCGCCAGGCGGTAAAGGGTCTCCATGCTGCCGCCCATGGAATTGCTCATGGCCCGGACATAGCGGGTCAGCTGCTGGGAGACGATCTCCTTGGGAGAGACGACGCTGCTCAGACCCACGTCCTCCAGGATCTCGTCCAGATAGTCCCGATTGACCTTGACGATCACGGTGTTCACGCCCTGGGTCCTGGCGTAGAGAGAGGTGATGATGTTGTCCTCATCGTCGCCGGTGAGGGCCACAAAGGCGTCCGCCGAGGGCAGGCCGTCCTCCTGCAGCACGTCGCCCCGGGTGGCGTCCCCGCAGACGATGTTGGCCTGGGGGATCAGGTCGCAGAGCGCGTCGCAGCGCTCCCGGTCCTTCTCCACCACGGTGACCTCCATGCCGTTCTCCTGGAGCATCCGGGTCAGATAAACCGCGCTGCGGCCGCCGCCCACGATCATCACCCGGCGCACCGGGCGCTTGTATTTGCCAATGGCAGTGAAGAAGCGCCGCAGCTCCCCGGACTGGCCGGTGACGCTCATCCGATCCCCCGCCTTCAGGACGAAATTGCCGTTGGGGATCACGGCCTCGCCGCCCCGCTCCACCAGGCTCACCAGGATCCTGGCGCCGAAGCGCTGCACCAGCTCCTTCAGGGCCACGCCCTCCAGCATGCCGTCGCTGAGGATCCGGTGCTCCACGATCTCCAGACTGCCCTTGGAAAAAGCGTCCACCCGGGAGGCGCCGGGGAAGCGCAGGGTGCGGGAAATCTCCTTGGCGCACTCATACTCCGGGTTCACGATGACGGACAGGCCCAGCGCCTCCCGCAGGAACTCGGTCTGGTGCAGATACTCCGGGTCCCGGACCCGGGCGATCACATGGGCGGTGCCCAGCTTCCGGGCCGAGATGCCGCAGACCATGTTGACCTCGTCCTGCTGGGTGGCTGCCAGCAGCAGGTCCGCCTTCTCCGCCCCCGCCTCCCGCAGGATCTCGGGGTTGGTGGCGCTGCCCTCCACGCAGATCACGTCCAGATCGTTGGAGAGCGTCTGGATGGTATCCGGGTCCTGGTCGATGATGGTGATGTCGTGTCCTTCCTCCGCCAGAAGGGCGGCCACGGATTTGCCCACCTTTCCCGCGCCGGCAATGATGATTTTCACAGTCTCGTCCCCCTTCGGGTGCGATTTTCTAACGAATAATTTATTTTATCATTTTTTCCCGGGATTGTAAAGATTGGGGAAGCGATGATTCCATCGGCAAGTGCAGATTTCGAGAAATGCCGGGCCCAGGGGCCGGCGGCTCTTCCCGCCGGACGATTCATTTTTGCAAGATGGAACGTGAAGGGGGCCCTCCCAGGCGGCGCGGGACGGGACGCAGGGGAGGGGCGGCGGGCCGCCGAGGGCGTCGGCCCCTACGACGGAGGGCGAGGGGAGGCGCGGGCTGCGGGCGATTCGTGAATCGCCCCTACGGCGGGGGACGAGGGCGAGCGGGGGACGGCGGGCGACCAAAGGTCGGCGCGGATCGGCGGGAGGGGCAAGCCCCTCCCCTACGGCAGAGGACGGGAGTTGGTGCAGATCCACGGGCGACCGCAAGGGTCGCCCCTACGGCGGGGACGGACGTGCGGGACGGCGGGCGACCAAAGGTCGCCCC
>JAFWQQ010000020.1 GCA_017545165.1 Oscillospiraceae bacterium | reverse complement strand
TAAAGTCTTCCGGCCAGAATTGTGTCATACTTCGTTGCCTTCCTTGACCATATATCTCCATTATGCTCTGCGGAAGGCGCCTCGTCTGGCACAATTCTGCCTCGGAATCTTTTTAAAGCTTCTTATCAGAAATTAGTATTACTACGAACTACGAACTACGCTCTACGAACTATAATCTACGCTTTCGACGCAAAAACCGCCCCGTTCCGATGGAACGGGGCGGTTTTTGCGGCTTAGGCTCAGAAGATGGCGCTGAGCAGGGCGAAGAGCCAGTGGGCCGCCACGCCGGCGCAGAGGCCGCCGAGGGTGTGGCTGAGGATGGCCTTGCCGATCAGCTCCTTGCAGTTCAGGCTGTCCATCATGGAGGTGTGGGTGCTCAGATAGCCGCTCCAGCACATGCACATGGCGGTGAACACCGCGATGTCGTTGGGCCCGATGAGGCCGTTGGCAAAGAGCTCCGGCACCAGGGTCATGGCGGCACCGGCTGCGCCCAGGGCGGTGACGGGCACGCTGATGGCGTCCGGCGAGGTGAAGCCGAAGAGGGGCTTCAAGAGAAACTCGATCTTGTTGGCCAGCCAGGGCAGCAGGGCGATGCCCTCGTAGGCGCCGCCGGTGTAGCCGCCCTCGGGCATTTTCATGGTCAGCATCATCACCAGGGTGCAGATCACAAGCACGCCGGGGATGATGCTCACGCCCATCTTTACGCCGTTGTGGCCGCCGTCCAGAATGGCGCCCATGATGCGGTTGCCCACATCGCCGTCCCGGATCTGACGCATGCCTGCGGGCACCTCGGAAACGCTGCCGGAGGTCTCCATGGGGGCCTCCGTCCCGTAGAGCTTTTTGGTGAAGAGCAGCATCAGCCGGGTGCTGACGATGCTGCCCACCACGGCGCCCAGCAGGCCCACCAGCACCGCCGTGCCCAGGGGCTGCTTCACGGTGCCGCAGCCGTACATGTAGGTGCACACGATCAGGCCCATGCCGAAGGCGGTGCCCAGGTTGGTCAGGGCGGGGAACTGGTATTTCTTGAAATAACGGCGGAAGTTCTGGTCCTCCGCCAGGCTCAGGATGGCGGGGTTGTCAGACAAAAAGGTGGTCACCACGCCCAGGGACGCAGCCCCGGGCAGGCCGTACACCGGCTTCATCAGCGGCTGGAGCACCCGGTTCATCAGGGACACGAAGCCGAACTCCGACAGCAGGCCCGAGATGGCGCCCATGATGACGCAGATGGCGGTCAGCTCCAGCACGGTGTTTTTCAGCAGGTCCTGGGCGGTGCGCATCATGGTGTTCAGGGCGTTGGTGGTGCCCATTTTCCAGGCGAAGAGGGTGAACACGCCAAAGAAGAACAGCGGGAACAGGAAGGTCTCCAACCCCAGCTCCTTTTTGAAGATCAGCGAGGAGGCGGGGGCCTTCTGCGGCGCGGCGGCTCCGCCGGCCTTGGATTTCTTGTTCATGACAGCGTCCTCCGAAAACAGACCCGAACCGGCTTCGATGCGGGTTCGGGCGGGATAGCGGCGCCGCTCCGCAAAAGCGGAAGCGCGCCGGCAGGAAACGGGATCGCGTGCGAAAGGAAAGGCCCCCAGGAGGCCCAAAGTCTATTGTATCAGATTCACACCTTTTGTCAATCGGAATCTCCGCTTTTTGGAGGGATCCGTTCCGGCACCGGCACAGGGGGCGAAAAACCGTCCGAAAACGAGGATGTCAAGCTGTCGACAAAGTGTCGACAGTCTGAGGCAGCCCGCGGAGCGGGCTGCCTTGTTCGCTGTATGTGGTTAGTTCTTGGTGTAGATCTTGACCTGTCTGGCAACGCCGTTGCACTCCACGATCAGCGTGACGCCGCCGGGCTGGTGCTTCAGGCACAGGACCTCGCACTCCTTGGTGTCATCGCTGACGGTGAGCTTGATGACGCTCTCGTCATCGACGCTCCACTTGAACTTGGCGTCGGCGAACTGGTCCACGGGGTAGGCCACGGCCTTCAGCTTGACGGCTTCGCCGACAGCCTGGGCGAACTCTTCCTTTTCGTCCTCAAAGAAGAAGACCTTCACGTTCTCCGGCCTGGGCTTGGGCGTGGGCGAGGGCGTCGGCGTCGGTGTGGGCCTCATCTCGATCACCGTCGAGGTGACGGGATCGGGCGTGGGCGTCGGCGCAGGGAGAGAGCCTCTCCCTGACAGGGCGGGCCAAAGGCGGATGCCGCCGACAGCCAGGAGAGCCGCAAGAAGCAAGAGGATTAGAGCGGGCCGGACCCAGCCGCTTTCTTTCGAGTCAGTCCCGGAGGTCTCGGACTTCTTGTCCCGTCGTTCCAGACCTTCCAGGGCTTCCAGCAGCTCCTCGGCCGTCCGATAGCGCTGCCGGGGGTCGAAGGCACAGGCCTTGAGCACCACACATTTAAGGGCCTCGGAGCCGTGGGCGGGAGGGGGCAGCGCCTCGCCGCTCAGGCGGCGGCGACGGGCCGTCTCCTCCATCTCGACCCGGACCCTCTCAGGCGGCAGGGGCAGAAAGGGAAGGCGCCGCTCGTTCAGCAGCCAGTAGAGCACCAGGCCCAGAGAATAGATGTCCGCCCCCTGGCCGTAGGGCTCGTCATGATAGACCTCGGGAGCCATGAAGTTGTAGGTGCCGATCTTGGTGCCGCCGCTGGTCTTCTCCACCGTCTTGGCAATGCCGAAATCTCCCAGCTTGTAATCTCCGTGGTCTGAAACGAAGATGTTGGCGGGCTTGATGTCCCGGTGGATGATATTGTGCTTCTTGCAGAGCACCAGGGCCTTGCTCAGGTCGATGCCGACCTGCAGCGCCAGCTCCTCCGGCGCTCTTCCTCCGATGGCGTCCCCCAGAGGGGTCAGCAGCTCCATCTTGATCAGGATATCCCAGCCGACGCCGTCCTCGTGGGGGAAGGCACGGATATCTTCGCAGTTCACAATATGGGCGCTGCCGCTCATCTGACGCATCAGAGAGTATTCGCTCACGATGCTTTCCAGATACTCCCGGTAGCTCTCGATAATGCTCTCCTCGTCATATCCGCTGTCCCGCAGCGCTTTGAGATCACTGTCATTCTGCGGAACGGTGACAAGCTTCAGCGCGGCCCGCTCAACGGCGCCGTATACAGTTCGCCGGATCTCGTAGACCGTGCCGTAGCTGCCCCGGCCGATGAGACGCACCGTCTCCCAGCCGGGCCAGACTGCTTTTTTCTCCAGCGTGTCCATACGCCTTCTCCTTTCGATCGATCAGGGAAAGGGGCCTTTACGCAATGCGGCAGACGATGACCGTCACATTATCCCGTCCGCCATGGTCCAGCGCCGCCTGAACCAGCTGCTCGGCGCAGTGCTCCGCCGTATCGGCGGCGTCCATGACGGAGGCGATCTCCGCATCACTCAGCATATCCGTAAGCCCGTCGCTGCAGAGGAGGTACTGATCCCCCTCCGCGAGGGCGCCTTTTGCCAGATGGGGCTCCAGCAGATAGTCCTCCGGGTCCACGCCCAAATACTGGGTCAGCGGCGCCTTGTGCTGCGGCCGGCCCTGCCGCTGCTCCACATGGTCCTTGGAGATCTGCTTCAGCTCCCCGCCCCGAAGGCGGTAAGCCCGGCTGTCTCCCAGGCTGCAGACAGCGACGGTGTTGGGCGAAAAACAGAGGGACGAAAGGGTGGTGCCCATGTGCTGGGTGCAGAGCTCCCGCGCCCGGGCCACCACCGCCTCATTGAGCCGCTGGCACAGGTCCTTCAGCAGCCCGGCGTCAGGATCGCCGGGACCGTTGAGAAGCTTTTGGTCCCCGCACATGCGCTCCGCCGCGGTGAAGGACGCGCATTCCCCGAAGTTTTCGCCGCCCATGCCGTCAAACACGGCCACATAAAAGCGCTTCTGCAGCGGCGCGGAGAAGAGCAGGGCCTGCGCAAGCCCCTTGTTCTCCTCCGGAAGGCAGCGGCCGTCAAAAAAGAAATTGTCCTCATTATTCCTGCGGACCTTGCCGGTATTGCACAGGCAGGCCGCTTCCAGACGGAAAGCCATGCTCCATCCTCCTTGCGGGACCGTTTCCCCGCCGCTCAGCGCTCGCGGACACAGCGCAAAGAACTCCCGGCCTCAGCAGAGCAGCGTCAGGATCCGGGCAGTGAATTCATGCGGTCGAGTACACTGTAATTTACCATGTTTCGTCTGGGCTTGCAACTGCTTTTTGCCGGGGAGGAGGCGCGGACGGAAAAAGGATTGCCTCACCAGTGACAGCGGTCAACGGAGAGCAATGACAGGACGGGGGGGAGGTGCGGGACGGCGGAGCAATCAGGGGATCGCTCCCTACGCGTCGACTGTGTCATTGCAAAGCGGTGACAGACGAGTCTGGTGCGGCAATCCGCTGCGCCGTCTTTAAACTCCCTCCGTCACCCGGCTTGCGTGAGACGCCGGGCGACACCTCCCTCGGGGAGGGAGGCAAGGCGGGCCGCCGGGGCGGCGGCCCCTACAACGGAGGACGAGAGAAAAGATCCTTCGACTCGCCCTGCGGGTTCGCTCAGGATGACAGGGGCGCGGGCCAACAAGCACTCCCCTTGCACAGGGGAGGTTGACGGGCCGGGCAAGCCACGGCCCCTACAGAGATGGGACGACGCCGGGCAAGCAGCGCTGGGAGCGTCGCAGACAAGCTTGGTTCGTCGCGCGTTTCTCGCGCGTCGCTATGCTTCCCGCGCGTCGGGATGCTCGGCGCTGCGGGGCTTGGTGCGGATCGGCGGGCAGAAAAAGGAGGCGGATCCGCGCATGGCTGCGGCGGATCCGTCTCTTGTCGATTCTGTTCGGTCCTTCCGCCGCTGCGGCGGAGGACAGTCAGCTCTGCGGCGGGGCCGGGGAAAACGGCGGGCCGGAGGGCGGGGATCAGGCCGTCTCGGCGGCGGGCTGAGGATGCGGGCTGTCCTGCCGGCGGCAGGTGAAGAGGATCACCTGGCGATCCCGGGCGATCTGCTTCAAGAGCTCGATGGCCTGCTTGAAGCGGGTATCGTCCAGATTCACCAGAGCGTCGTCCAGGATCAGCGGACAGGGCTCCCCGTCGGGCATGGCCAGCTCGCAGACGGCCAGGCGCACCGCCAGATACATCAGGTCCAGGGTACCGGCGCTGAGATACTCTGCGTCCCGGGCCACCACGTCCCCCTTGGTGCGGGTGCGGGCCGAGAAGTCCCGGTTGATGAGCACGTCCTCATAGCGCCCGCCGGTGACGGCGGACATGTAGCGGGCGGCCACCTTGCCCAGCTCCGGAGAGAAGCGGGTCTGGATCTCCCGATCCGCGTCCCGCAGGGCCTCCAGGGCCACGGTGATGGCGTCATACTCCGCCTGGATGTGCTCATAATCCTCCTGCATGCAGGTCAGGGAGCTGGAGAGCACCAGCGGATCCCCGATGGCCGAGAGGCGGCCCCGGATGGCGGCCATCTGGGAGGAGAGCTGCTCCACCTTGGCACGGCGGGCCATCAGCTCCCGGCTGAGCCTGGCAGCCTCGGAGCTGCCGGTGCTGAAATCCAGGTCCGCAATGGCGTTTTCCTCCAGATTGTTCTGCTGGCGGCTGACGTTCTCATACAGATTCCTTGCCTGCACCTCCTGCTCCTCGGCGGCCTGGACCGCGGCGTGGAGCCGGCGGAGCTTCTCCAGCGCGCCGCCGATCTCTTTGGGCGTGTGGACACGGTATTTTTTCAGGATCTGTTTTCGTCGCTCCTGGGCTGCCAGCACCTTCTGGCGCGAGTGGTTATAGCTGATGAAGAGCAGCACCGCCGCCACGCAGAGGACGCCGGCGCCGATAATGAGCGGCAGGATGGAATACGCGGAATAAAAGGCCGCGCAGACTACGGCCAGCGCAAAGCAGATCAGCGCGGGGATCAGCCGGCGGCTGTTCAGCTGCGGCTCTCCCAGCCCCTTGAGCTCCTCCAGGTCTTTGCGGACCTCCCGCTCCAGCTCCGGCAGGCTCCGGTTGCCGAAGCTACTCTCCCGCAGCTCCTGCCGGCGCAGGGACAGCTGCTCCATGGCCTGGTCGTGGGCCTCGCTGCTGGCATGCAGCTCGCTGCGGCCCTGGCTGAGCCGGCTCAGCGCATCCCGGCGCTGGCGCTTGCGGGCCTCGATCACCTCCTGCTCCAGCCGCTGGGCCTCCTGCTGGTTCGTGCGCAGCTCGGCGTCCAGCCGCTCCAGCTGGGCAACGGAGCCGTCCATCTCCCGCAGGAGACGTTTGGCGCCGTCCATCCGGCCCTCCAGGTCCGGCAGAAAGCCCCGGCGGTTCCAGCGGCGCTTCCGCTGCCAAGCCCGAAGGCGCTCGTCCGCCTCGGAAAAAGAGGTGTCCTCCTCGCCGGAGGAGACGATGGCGGCGATGCGCTTTTCCAGCTCCGGACTGTTCTTGACGCCAACGCTGCCCTGCTCGATGAAGGCGCTGCGGCGGAACACGTCCTTCGTCACCCCGGTGAGCAGCTCCCCGGCGTTGCTGCCGTTCATGTTCTCCACAGGGACGTTGCTGCCGGTGTAGGTGGCGGAAAACTCCCGCATGGGCGCGTTCTTCGCGTGGGTGCTGCGGGTCAGCGTAATGTCACAGTGGTCGGCGGTGAGCTCCATGGTGCCTTCCATGGGCGCCCCGGACCAGGGAACGTACTTCAGCTTGTCCGGCAGATAGCCGGCCCGGCTGCGCTCGGCACTGTCCACCCCGTAGAGCATGGCGCGGATAAAGGCGCACCAGGTGGACTTGCCGCTCTCGTTGGGCGCGTAGATGATGTTCAGCCCCTCGTGGAAGCGGAGGGTGTCGTTCTGGAGCTTCCCGAAGGACGCCGTCAGCCTATTGATTTTCATGCTGAACCACCTCCTCGGCATTGTCCAGCGCGGCCAGACCCCAGCGGGCGGCCTGCTCCATGCGGCGGCGTTCCTCCTCCGTCTCCGCGGCGTCGAAGCGCTGCTTCAGACGGGCCAGGAAAAGGCCGCGCAGCGTGTCCTCCCCCGCGCAGTCCCATACGCTGCTGCGCAGGCGGGTCTCATCCCGCAGCTGGAGCTCGAAAAACAGCTCCGACAGGTTGGTGTAGAGCTTCTTCAGATCGGGGGCGATCTCCGTCTCCCCCACCATGGTGATGCGGTACACGTCACAGACCGTATCGTCCGGCAGGGCGGCATGGATGGCCAGCAGGGGGTCGGCCCCGGTGACGTCCACCTGCAGCTGCTCGTAGCGCCGGCCGGCAATGCAGACCTGGCGAAGGCGGCACTCGCCGTCCTCCAGCTCCACCAGATTCACGTATTTCTCCCCGGTCTCGTCAAAGCCCCGGCCCTCGGGGCAGCCGGGCCAGGAATACCAGGTCTTTCCCGCCTGACGCAGGCCGCTGGCCTTGTGGATGTGGCCCAGGGCCGCATAGTCCATGCCGCTTTGGGCCAGCTCCTCCTCGGTGATGGGGTCATAAGGGCTCTCCCGGCTCCCCACGTCCCCGTGGAGGCAGAGGATGTTGGTGAAGCCCTCCTTCCGCTCCGCCCGGAAGCCCCGCAGCAGAGGGCCGCTGCGGTTTTCCGTGAAGGCGGCGCCGAAGACTCTCGCGTTCAGCGCCGGCAGCACGAAGCAGCGCATGGAGCTCTCCGTGAAGACGTGCACGTTCTCCGGCAGCTGCAGCCGGGCATAGGGGGATTTGGAGGAATAATAGTCGTGATTGCCGGGGGCGATGAACACCGCGGCCGGGATCCCGCGCAGAGCCTGCACCAGCTCCTCCCCCGTCTCAAAATAGGGACTGCCGCTGTCCAGCAGGTCGCCGCTGAGCAGGACCAGATCCACCCCCTCCGAGGAGGCGAGCCTGGCCAGCGCGTCCAGCAGCTCCCGCTGCTCCCGGCGCCGGATGGCGGCCTTCCCCGTGGGCAGGGCCTCAAAGGGCGAATCCAGATGCAGATCCGCCGCGTGCAGCAATTTGATCGCACTCATAGCAGTCGTATCGCCTCCGCGTTCTCACAGCGGCCCGTTTCCGGATCCACGGTAAACAGGCAGCCCTCCAGCTTGACGGGACCCTTGGCGGAATCATAGCGCCGGGGCGGGTCCCCCATGAATTTGCCGATGCTCTGCTCCGGGTCGATGCCCAGCACCGAGTGGATCGGCCCGGTCATGCCCAGATCGGTGATGTAGCCGGTGCCCTTGGGCAGCACGCAGGCGTCCGAGGTCTGGACGTGGGTGTGGGTGCCCCAGACCGCGCTGGCCTTCCCGTCCAGCAGGAAGCCCATGGCCCGCTTCTCGCTGGTGCCCTCGGCGTGAAAGTCCACCAGGATCACCTTCTCCCGGATCTCGGCCATATAGCCGTCGGCAATGACGAAGGGATTGTCGGTATTATTGTCCAGGGTGAAGCGGCCCAGGAGATTCAGCACGCACACGTCCCCAAAGGGGGCGTGGACCGCCGTGATGCCCCGGCCCGGGCACTGGGGCCCGTAGTTGGCGGGGCGCAGGATCTTCGTGCGCTCGTCCAGATAGGGGCGCAGCTCCGTGCGGGTCCAGGTGTGGTTGCCCAGGGTGATCACGTCCGCCCCGGCGCGGAAGATCAGATCCGCCTGGCGGGGGGTGATGCCCACCACGTTCGCGTTCTCCCCGTTGACCACCACAAAGTCGATCTCGTTTTCTTTCCGGTAATCCTTCAGCCGCTTGCCCAGAAAATCCAGACCCGGCTCGCCGCAGACGTCGCCCACGGCCAGGATCTTCACGCTCATAAGGCTTCCACTCCTTCTTTTTTGCTTTTCATTATATTGTACCACACATTTCCTGTTTGCAGCAAGGTCTTTCTTGGACATAATACAGAGGAACCGCAAAAAAAGGAGGACAGCCCATGAAAGCGCAGTTTTATCTGGGGGTAGGGCTCGGCACGGCGGCAGGCGCCGCCGCGGCGATGCTGCTCAAGCCCCGGGAGAAGGATATGAAGAAGGCGCTGGACACGGCCAGACAGACTCTGGACAAGGCCGTGCGGAAATTCAGCTGAGCGCGGAAGCGATATCGGGCCAGCGCTTCCCTGGCAGAGGACAGGTGAAACAGAGGACGGTTTCTTGGATCAGGGAGCCGTCCTCTGTCTCTTTCCTCTATCTCACGATCACGCCGCCGCCGAGAAGGCGGTCGCCGGCGTAAAGCACGGCGCTCTGGCCCGGGGCCGGGGCGCGGACCGGCGTGTCGCAGACGATGCGCACCTTGTCGCCCTCCAGGGTGACGGCGCAGGGCGGCTCCTCCCACTTGGTGTGCCGGACCCGGACCGTGGCCCGGAGGGGCTCGGCGGGCGGGTCGATGAGCCAGTTGAAGTCCCGGGCGAAGAGCTCGGTTTGAAAGAGCTCCTCCCAAAGGGCCAACTCCACGGTGTTGCTCCTCGCGTCGATGCGGGAAACATAGAGCTTGCGCCCCTCGTACAGGCCGGGGCGGCGCTGGCCCACGGTCCAGCGGTGGACGCCCTCGTGCCGTCCGACGACCTGACCGTGGAAGACGAAGTCCCCCGGGCCGGGCAGGGCCGCACGCTCCGAGAGCCAGCGGACATAGTCCTTGTCCGGGATGAAGCAGATCTCCATGCTGTCCGGCTTGTGGGCCGCGTCCAGGCCCCAGTCCGCCGCCAGGGCCCGGGTTTGTCGCTTCTCCAGCTCCCCCAGGGGCAGGATCAGCCGGGACGCCTGTTCCCTTGTCAGGCGGCAGAGCATGTAGCTCTGGTCGTTGGAGGGCCGGCCTTTGAAGATCCCGCCGCCCTCGGCGCGGGCGTAGTGCCCGGTGGCGATCTTCTCCGCTCCCAGGCGCTCCGCCTCCTGCAGCAGATGCCGGAATTTGACGGCGGGATTGCAGAGGATGCAGGGATTCGGCGTCTCCCCCCGGAGATAGCTCTCGGTAAAGGGGCGGCAGACCTTCTCCTCCAGCTCCGCCTTCACGTCCTCCACCCGCAGGGGGACGCCCATGTGCTCCGCGGCGCTCTCCGCCTCCCGCCGGGCGGCCTCGCCGGCGTTGTCCAGATAGAGACCGAAGACCTCATGGCCCGCCTGCTGCAGCAGCCGGGCGGAAACGGCAGAATCCACTCCGCCGGAAAAACCGAGGACGATCTTCATGTGCGATCCTCACCTGCCTTATACTAAAACCTAATAGAAATCAGACAATCTTTGCGGCTGGATTCGCGCCATGCTTCGTTGCTTTCCTTGCAAATATATCTCCATTATTCGCTGCGAAAAGCGCCTCGCCTGACACAAATCCATCTCGCAAATC
>JAFWQQ010000071.1 GCA_017545165.1 Oscillospiraceae bacterium | reverse complement strand
GCAAAACTTACGTTATCCGCCTGCCTCAGATTTCCTGAAAACTGCTGAGAAGCACTTCCTGCCCAACACTGTCAGTCTCGCTGATCCGGACAGAGCCGTATCTTTCCCCGCTCGGCAAAACAAGGTTACCGCGCTCTTCAATGCTCTTAGACCATTTTGACCCCGCCTGCTTTTTCCTACAACAACTTGACACCGACGCGCGCGCAGATGCGCTTGCAAATTTCGCGGGATTGTATTAGACTTTTTAAAAACGTCTCTGGAGAAGAAGGTGAGCGCATGTCCCCTGTTTCCTGCCCGGTCTGTCAGCAGGAGCTCTCCTCGTCCCGGTGTCCCCGCTGCGGTTATGACGAGAGCTGTCAGTATGAGCGTTACCCCACCCTGGTTTTTCTGCCCGGCGAGCAGCAGCGTCCTCTGTCGGCTCTGCGCGCGGCCTGGCTGGGCGACTCCGTCCCGACGGATCAGGATCCCGCCCTGCTGTTTCAGCGGGCCCTCCAGTCCGGCAGCGGCGCGGAGCAGCTGGAGCTGCTGAGCAGGGCGGCCTTTCTGGGTCATCCCCCCGCTCAGGCCCTTTTGGGGGAGAAGTATCTCCAGCAGGGAAAGACGGAACTTGCCGTCACTTTGTTCCGCGCTTCTGCCCAGCAGGGCAATTCTTCCGCCTGTTATCTGCTCAGCCGCTGCTATCGGGACGGGACGGGCGTCCAGCGCTCTGATCAGCATGCCCTCTCCTGGCTTCGGCAGGCCGCCGCCCGGGGCCATATCAAAGCCTGTACGGAGCTGGCGGACAAGCTGCTGGTCGGCAAGGAGCTCCCCCGGGATCTTCCGAAGGCCGAGGAGCTCTATCGGCGGGCAGCCCTTGCCGGCTCGCCCGACGGGCTGGTCCACCTGGCCAAGTGCTACCGGGACGGAGCCTTTGCTCCTCCTTCGCCCGAAAAAGCCGCCGAGCTCCTGAAGGAGGCCGGGAAGCACGGCAGTCGGGAGGCTTCCCTGCTTCTGGCGGACATGGGCGAGAAGAAGCCCTCTCCTCCGCCCAAATCCGCCGGAGGCCAGGGCGCGTCTGCGTCGAGCGCCTCCGCGGCCAGGGGCGCGGCCGCCTCCGGATCCGCCGGAAGCCGGAGCAATGCCGCCGAAAGCCGGCCGGAGGCCAATGCCGAAACGCCGGATCCTCAGGCAGACGGCCGCCCCTATTCCCGGGGCCGCTCCTATGCGTCTGATCGCTATGACCCTTCCCGGAAGTCTGCGGAGACCGCCGCCAGGGCGGACGACCGCCGCTATTCCCGGGGACGGACCTATGAGCCCGATCGCTATGACAGGCCCGGGACAGGAAATGGCTCCTCCGCCGGCGCGGCTCCCAGGTCCGCCGGGACCGGAGCGCGGTCTGCCGCTCCCACGGCCGCTCCCACGGCCGCTCCCGCCGCGGCGTCCTCCGCTCTGGCACGCAAGAGCCTTCGGTCTCTGAAGATCCGCCGCGTTGTGGACGTCCTCCTGGTCCTCTATTTGATCACGCTGGCTCTCTGTGCCTTCGGAGACGCCTTCGGCGCGGAAGCGTCGATCCCCGCCGGCCTCACCTTCTGCTTTTTCGCCTGGCTGCTGCTTCGCCGCTGCAGGACCCTGACCCGGGCGATCAAAGCGAAAACGGCCCAGAACAACGGTCAACAGCCATGAACGATTCGGAAATCATTGAACAGGCACTTCCCCGGATCGGGGACTGGTACGCCTGCAGCCGCCGGGTCCTGCCCTGGCGGGAGGAGCCCACGCCCTACCGGATCTGGATCTCGGAGATCATGCTCCAGCAGACCCGGATCGAGGCCGTGATCCCCTACTATACCCGCTTTTTGGCCGAGCTTCCCGACGTGGCGGCCCTGGCCGCCGTGGAGGAGGACCGGCTCCTGAAGCTCTGGGAGGGCCTGGGCTACTACAGCCGGGCCAGGAATCTGAAGCGGGCGGCTCAGCTGGTGATGCGGGACTATGGCGGCCAAGTCCCCCGCACAGCGGAAGAGCTGCGCCGCCTCCCCGGGATCGGGGACTACACCGCCGGGGCCGTCGCCTCCATCGCCTGCGGTCAGGGCGAGCCCGCCGTGGACGGGAACGTGCTGCGGGTCCTCTCCCGCCTGCTGGAGAGCGAGGACGATATCCTCGCTCCCGGCACCAAAAGGGCCATGACCCAGGTCCTGCGGGAACACTATCCCGCCGGAGAGGCCGCCGCTCTGACCACCGAGGGGCTCATGGAGCTGGGCGAGACCGTCTGCATCCCCAACGGCGCGCCGAAGTGCGAGCTCTGTCCGCTGCGCAGCCTCTGCCGGGCCTGTCAGCACGGCACGGCGGACCGCTACCCGGTGAAGTCCCCGCCCCGCCCCCGGCGGATCGAGGAGCGCACGGTGCTGCTCCTGCGCTGCGGAGACCGCTGGGCCATCCGCCAGCGGGAAAAGAGAGGCCTGCTGGCAGGGCTCTGGGAGTTTCCCAACGAGCCGGGCCGCCCCGACGAGGAAGCGCTCCGTTCCCGCTATCCCCAGGCGCTTTCCCTCTCCCCCTGCGGCGAGGCAAAGCACGTCTTTACCCACGTGGAGTGGCATATGCGGGGCTGGCTGCTCGAGCTTCCCGAGGCGCTGCCCGGCTTCGTCTGGGAGACGGCGGAAAGCATCCGCGCCCGCTACTCCGTCCCCACCGCCATGAAGGCATATATGAAGGTTATAAGTGAACAGTGAACAGTGAACAGTGAACAGTGAACGGTAAATAGATTCCCATCGTAGGGGCGACCTTTGGTCGCCCGCCGACCACGGGAACTCCCGACCTCACGGTCCTTGCGGCTGACGCGCCTTGGCTCCCTCTCCGAGGGAGCTGCCCCAGTGCGCACACTGGGGCTGAGGGAGTCTAACCCGCGCCAAACTCAAGACCCTCAGAGCAGGGGCAAAGACGCGCCAACGTTCCGTCCTGCGTCGTAGGGGAGGGGCTTGCGCCTCCCGCGATTTGCGACGATGTCTCATCCCGCGCCCGTAGGGGCGACCCTTGCGGTCGCCCGCCGATGTTCCCCGACGCCCCCTCTTCCCCCTTGTCATTTCGAAGTAAGCCCGCAGGCTGGTGTGGCAATCCGCTCCTCTCTTTCAATCCGTCAGCGAAGCCGACACCATAATTTTTCATTTATTTCATCATTTCCCTCGTCCTCCCAGCCCCGACCATCGTTCCCGCGTCCCCCAGTCCTGAATTGGAAAAACAAAAGAAAGAAATATGTGAAAGTGAAACGGAGAAGAACGATATGAGGATCCGATTGATTGCTCCCCTCCGCAGGGGAATACGCCATGGGTTTTTCCCCCCTTCTATCAGGAACCGGAAGATAAACAGATTATTGAGCTTTCTCCTTGCGATCATCATGGCTGTGGCGCTGGCGGCGGTCACACCGACGGTGGCGAGTGCGGAGAATATCGCTTTGAGTGGGGAATGCGGCGCCAACGGCGGCAATGTTACCTGGGCGCTGGCCAGTGAGGGAACACTGACCGTAAGCGGAGCGGGGGAGATGAGGGATTATCAATTCTTTTATTATTTGGGGTCAAATTCACCTTGGTCAAATTCATCAATCAAGGCGCTTGTCGTAAAGGAGGGTGTGACAAGCATTGGAATGGGAGCGTTTCCCTATTGCGCCGCTCTTTCAAGCATCGAACTCCCCAACAGCGTGACGAGTATCGGGCAATTTGCGTTTTGTGATTGCAGGAATCTCAAAGATATTTACTACAGCGGAACAGAAGAAGAATGGGACAAGATTTCTATCGGTTCGAGCAACGAGCCCCTCAGCAATGCTACAATCCACTATATCAGCACAGAGCGGGATGATGAACCCGTAGTTGACCTTGATGCACTCCTGGGGACAGATCCTGCGGTATACAATAACGAGTTGGCAGAGGTCGCCGCGCGGCTTTCCCTGAAGACCTATGATAATGACAGTAAAAACGCCGAAAGCGTGGAAGGCTATCTGCAATATAATTTGGGTTTTGATAAATCCAACATTCATTCCAGGAACTACGGCAGTGACTATGCTTTTACAATTGCGACAAAAGAATACTCCGGTGATGATGCAGATGAAATATTGGTTATTGTAGCGCAGGGAACAACTACCCCGGGCGAAAAGCTAAAGGTTTATCTCAGCGAGCTGGATGAGAACAATAAGAAGTTCTACGGCGGATATGAACCGTATCAGGTAGTTTCGGCTTTTTATGCCCAGATCGTTAGTTTTGACTACAGAAATCCGATAAACCTTTACAGTCTGACCGAACAGGGTACACGCTACAAAATTTTGGTTACCGGTCACAGTCTCGGCGGAGCAGCAGCAAATCTTTTGGCGGCACAGCTTACTGCAAGAAGGCATATTGGGAAAGCTATCGGACAATCAGATGTGTTTTGCTATACATTTGGAGCAATCGATGTCATCCAAGTTGATTCTCCCATAGTTGAGGGATATGAAAACATCCATAATATCTACAATGAAATGGATACATTGTCTCCTACGCAATACGGCAGAAGCTTTATTGGCAAAAACGGTATTATGTTAAGGAATGGAAAATTTGGCGTAATTGAAGCATTTGAACATGAGTACCGGACCCCGGAAGAAAAGTCGAATGGGGATCAAGTGCTTGCCGGTGTGAACCATGCTATGCATAATTATCTGGAAGCCGTAAAGTCACATCGGGTTGAATATTCCCCTTTGCGCCCCGGCAATGCCGGATTCTTGGATCTGGTAAACAGTTACTCTGTTGTGGGCTGCCCGGTAGATGTTGATGTGTATTGCGATGGCGATCTGGTCGGACGTGTAGTGAATAATTGTGTTGATGACTCGGCAACAAGTATAAAAATATGGGTGGATGAAGATGTTAAATTCATCGTTTTCCCCGATAGCAAACAATACGATTTGAGAATAACTGCTTTTGACGAAGGCTGTATGGTGTTTTACACGCAAAGTCTGACTGGCGAAATGCAAGTAAAAACCATATCCAATGTTGCGCTCACGGAAGGGAAGATCATGACCAGCCAAATCGGCGGCAGCATCGAAGTCTCCGATATGAAGCTCTTCGTCGTGAACGATGAGGGCAAGGTTCTGTCCGAGGTGCTGGAGAACGGCATGGAGATTCCGGTCGAGCACACCCCCGACCGCCCGGAGAAGCCCGCCGAAGCTGCCTCCAACGCCTATCTCAACGATTCCATCATGGATATCTCTTCTCGATGCATAGACGAATTTGTACGCCGCGTCGGCGCGAAGACTGATTACGGAGACGGCGGAGCCGCAAATGATCTGCGGCGGATCCTGAATGAATATGCAGATCAATGCAGCGAATACTCCCACGCGGCGATCTTCATGGGACGCGGGCCAGATTTTGCGGACAGGACTGGGCCGATCAGAATCGATTCCATTTTGAATTATTACAGTTATCTTTTCGTAGCGAAGCGATCATACAGTGATTCCAGCTTTGAGCTCTGGGACATTTTGGAGCCATGTATTTCAGGCAGTATGCTCTTTCCCTGTCCACCCGACTGGACAAGCGATGTAAATGTTGTGCTTGGGAGTCCATACAGTAAAAGCTTCATGTGGATCACCATTTCCAAAGAAGACGATGCTCTTCATGCAAACTATGTCATTCTTGAAATGAACGATAATGAAAGCATCCTGAAGTATTGGATCTTTCTCAGCGCTTATGAAACGATGCTGTCGATGAGAGATGTGCTGCACTATTCCCCCTACGGCTTTTGGGATCGCATCGGAAAATTCACGAACGTCATCAGCCCGGAAGAAGCGGAGCTGCGGGTAACCGGCAATCAAAGCGGCCCTGCATTCGAGCTGTTCCCTTACATCCCGTCTCAATACATCTACTGGAGCGGGGCAGGCTCATGGAGCACAGATATAACGATCAATTTCGACGGATCATTTAACGGACAATATCATAATTTTGACTTCGCGGACGGCAGCAAGGGCTATGAAGGGATCCTTGCATCAGCAGAATTCTCCGGCAGATTTGTCGATATACAGAAGATAAGCGACGATATCTATTCTGCCAGGATGGTAGGTCTTGCATATACCCGGGAAATCGGCACAGAACAACTGGCAGACATTTATAACGATGGGTCGCGCTATCTTGTGGTATATACATCCGCACCCGGCATAGAAGAAGACTCGACATATTACTTTTACAAGAAAGGGGCTTTGATCGACCAGCTCCCGCAAGGATTTACGCGCCAGGTCGGTCAGTTCGTGGACTTTGCGTCTGTAAACGGACAATTGCAGCTGCCTGTTTGCGGGATATATCAGGCTGAGACGGAGGCGGCGTTCTATTCTTCACCTTATGAATGATCGGATTCGCCTTCTGAATGATCGGACAGGGGCTGTCGGGCAGAGGTCCAGAACAGTGGGTTGGTCCTTCTGTAACATGGAGCATAGCCCGCCCTCCCCTCCCTCGCGCCCGTAGGGCCGCCCTCCGCTTCGCTCCGCCCTTGCGGCCGCCCGCCGCCCCGCGCCAATACCCGTCCCCGCCGTAGGGGCGCGCCCGTTCTGCCCTCTGCGAACCTGCCGCAAAAAACGGAGGCGGATCTGCGCAATGCTGCAGATCCGCCTCCGTTTTCCGCCGTCGGAACGTCTCGCCCCTGGAGCGTCCCGTCAGCGCTTCTTCGCCAGGGCCTTCTCCAAAAATCGCTGGTTGTCTATAACAAAGCGCTCGTGCTCCCCCTCGCCGATGAGCTCCTCGCCGCCCCAGGCCCGGACGGCAAAACGCAGCTTCCGCCGATCCACGGCGATCAGCTCGCTCTCGGCCCGGACCGGGAGCCCGATGGGCGTGGCGGCCAGGTGGGAGACCTCCAGCCGGGTGCCCACGCTGCCCTGGCCCTCGTCCAGATAGGGCTGGACGGAGCTGGCCGCGGCGTTTTCCATCAGCGCCAGCATGGCGGGGGTGGCAAAGACCGGCAGCAGGCCGCTTCCCATGGCGGCGGCGGTGTTCTGCTCGGTCACGACGGTTTCGGCATGGCCTTTCAGCCCGATGGTCAGTTCTTTCATGCCTGCCTCCTCATTTCTTATTCAAAAGCCTTGCCAGCAGGCTTTTTTTCTCTGCTTTCTTCTCCGGGGCCAGCAGCTCCTTCCAGCCCTCCGGCCCCTGATACCGCAGCACCGCCACCTGGGGCTCCATATCCTCGCTGACCTGGAGAGTGTCCGTATCATAGCGGTGAATGAACTCCGGGGACTCGAACCACTTGCAGAACTCCTCCACGCTCTCCAGCCGGTGGGCGCCCCGGCCCTGGTCCCGGTAGTGCATGGGGACGATGACCTTGGCCATGATCTCGTCCGTGGCCCGCTTGGCCTCCTGAGAGGGCAGGGCCGTGGCGGAGCCGGCGCAGATCATGCACACGTCCGCTCCAAAGAGCCGGCTGATCTGCCCACCGTCCAGCTGGGTGCCCAGGTCGCCCATGTGCACCAGCTTGAGCCCCTCCGCCTCCAGGATGTGGATCTTGGTGAAGCCCCGCCAGTTGCCCATCTTGAACTCGTGGGGCGCGGTCAGCGCCGTGACGGTGAAGGGACAGTCGCTCTCGGGCCGTCCGCTGAGCTCTACGCCTTCCCGGTAATTGTGTCCGAAGTGCTCGTGGCTCACCAGCACCATGTCCGCCCGCAGCCGCAGCCTGGGATACCCGGCGGTATAGTCGCTGTTGTAGGGGTCGATGATGATGGTATATCCCTGATGGGAAATGGCAAAACACGCATGCCCCAGCCATTGGATGGTCATAGTAATCCTCCTTGCAGTCGGAATGAAGACGCTTCGCTGATGAAGAAATGAAGGAATGAAGAAGTGTGCTTCTGGGGGGGAAAATAGAAAAATGTGGGACTAATGATCGGTCTCCATGTTCTTTTTTGCAGTCTGGAGAGAACGGATCAGCATGATCCGGATCGATGAGCATAGAGAATGCAAGGAATGAAACTGCGCTTCGTCGAGATAGCCGGCGCGGTGCAGAAGTTCGAGCCAATAGTCGGTTTCATTGGACTCCTTCAATGCGATTTGCATCTTCGCGATAAAATCTGCTCTGCTGTGGGCGTACTGCGCTTCCCGGATATTGGCGCCGATGGAAGTACCGCTTTTCCCAATCTGATAGGAAACGATGAATTCACGCTGCTCCTGAAGCCGTTTGACCAGCGCGAGGATTTCAACCGCAAAATCCATAGACTGGACGGACAAGCTGTCGCTTTCTTTCATTTCAGCATCTCTCCGATCCTCTTCTCTCGTGCTCTTCATTTCTTCATTCCTTCATTCCTTCATCGCCTCCGGCGCCTAGCCTTCCATCACGTGCAGGGCCCGGATCTCCGGATTCTCGATCCGGCCCTGGACGGCGAAGGCGTGGGGCTCCAGATAGTCCCAGTCCCCGTCGGAGAGGCCCTGGGAGCGCAGCTCCGCCGCCACGTTGGCGCAGAGGTCCTCGATGACCCCCTGGCGCAGGGCGGCGTCGTTCTCACCGGTGAGCAGGAATTCCAGCGCCGGCCGCAGATGTCCCAGCTTCGGCAGGCCCTCCATGCCCCGCAGCATCCACTTGGTATAGGGCATGTGCCGCCTTTCCAGCAGGTAGATCGCGCCGCAGGCGGCGCGCACGAAGTCCGCCAGCTCCAGGGCGGCGGCCCCCGCCTCCCCGTGCCGGAGGCAGCGGGGATAGTTGTACTGACCGGTCTGGGCCATCTCGATGAGCCGGGCGGCCAGCTTCTTTTTGCGCACATCCTCGGGCATGCCGTGAAGGATCTTCTCCCGTATCGCGGAAAACTCCCCTAAATCGTCCCGGAATACCTCTCCGTTGCTGGCCTCGGCCAGGGCGTGGGAGGGCAGGCTCAGCCACTGCCGCCAGCTCTCCGGCGCGCCGGGAGAACCGGTGTAGCGCCTGTAAAAGAAAGCGGTGCGGCGCACGCCGCAGTTTTCCTCCGCCAGGGCGCTGCGCTTTCCGCCCTCGCCCAGCGGGAGGCTCCGGTACCAGCGGTTCAGGGCCACGCCGTACAGCAGATCGTCTTCATCCGTCAGCCACAGGCAGAAGCCCCGGGCAAAGTCGTGGTCCCGGGAGATCTCGTCGTCAAAGCCGTAGCACTCCGAACCGTGACCCGCCAGGCCCACGGCCACTCGCCCCTCCAGCTCCGGAAAATCCCGGCGCAGCAGGGGCCTGCCGTATTCCTCGTAGAGCGCCCGGGCCTCTTCAAGTCCCCGCATAGATCCGCTCCGCCCTTTCTTTCAACTCTTTGGAATACAAAAAATACCCAAAGTAATCAAAACTGGGGATGCACTTTGACACGGTAAAGGCATGGTAACCATCCTGTGGCAATTTCGGTTCGGTTAGGTTCGCCCAGGCCCTTTCCATGTACTCCCCGATCCGGGGATCCTCCGGGTCCTGCCTGTCGTAAAGCTCCGCCAGGTTGCAGCAGGTCACCGCCAGCTCGTTGCCCGGATTTTGGCAGCGTGCGATGACCTTCATAGCCAGAAGAAAACAGCGCTCCGCCTGTGTCCAGTCCTCCACGTCCTCATAGCTGAGCCCCAAGTTGTTGTAAAGCCCGCCGAAGCGGTAGTCCGCCGGGTCCAGATTGTCCCCGTAGACCCGGGCGACGTGCTCGAAAACGGGCAGGGATTCCCTGGCCCGGCCGAAGGCCTTCAGCGTGGTGGCGGCGTTCAGCAGCACCGTGGCGCCGGAGACCGTGGCCCCCATCCGGTGGATGCGGATCAGGTCCAGGGCGGCGTTCACGGCGGCCATGGCCTTGTCCCGGTCCCCATCCCGCCGGTGGTAGCCCAGCAGCTCGCTGAGCATGCTCAGCTCTCCCCGCCAGTCTCCCCGGCCGCTGGCCTCGTCCCGCCAGCGCTCCAGCAGGGGAAGGGCCTCCTTCTCCCGCCCGGCGTTGTACAGCCCGTCCAGCTCCCGGATCACGCCGGGCACGTCGATGGGATCTCTGCAGGGCTCCGCGTCCGGGATGCCCCGATAGACGCTGCTGTCAAAACAGCAGGCCGGTTCGATATAATCCATAAAAACCTCACTTGCTTCTCTTGATAGAGCCGTCCTGTTTGGAGTATAATAACAGCGGTATTATAATCTATTTCGCAGAAGCTGTAAATAAGGAGAATCGCCATGCCCAATCATCTTGCGGGGGAACGCTCGGCCTACCTGCGCCAGCACGCGGAAAACCCCGTGGACTGGTATCCCTGGGGGGAGGAGGCTTTTGCCAAGGCCAAAAAGGAGAACAAGCCCGTATTCCTCTCCATCGGTTACGCCACCTGCCACTGGTGCCACGTGATGGCCAGGGAGTCCTTCGAGAGCCCGGCGGCTGCGGAGATTCTGAACCGGAGCTTCGTTTCCGTGAAGCTGGACCGGGAGGAGCGGCCGGACGTGGACGCCGTGTATATGGAAGCCTGCGTGGCGCTCAACGGCAGCGGCGGCTGGCCCCTTACCCTGCTCCTCACCCCGGAGGGGGAGCCCTTCTTCGCCGGCACCTACCTGCCTCGGGAGAACCGGGGGCGGCAGCTGGGGCTGATCCCCCTGCTGCAGGCGGTGGAGGCCAAATGGCGGCGGGACCCGGGAAGTCTCAAAAAGACCGCCGGGGATCTCACGACCTATCTGCGGCAGGAGGCACCGGCGGGGGAGAGCCGCCTGGACCCGGAGCTGCCCCGGAGAGCCTTCGAACAGCTGCGCTCCGTTTATGACGGGGAATACGGCGGCTTCGGCTCCGCGCCCAAGTTCCCCGCCCCCCAGAACCTGCTGTTCCTGCTGCGCTATGCCCATGTCTCCGGAGAAAAGGAGGCCCGGCGCATGGCCGAGCGGAGCCTGCAGCAGATGGCCCGGGGCGGGATTTATGACCAGATCGGCGGGGGCTTCTGCCGCTATGCCACGGACCGGGAGTGGCTGGTCCCCCATTTTGAAAAGACCCTATATGACAACGCCCTGCTGGCCCTGTGCTATACGGAGGCCTGGCAGGAAGGGCGTTTCGCCCTGTACCGCCGGGTGGCGGAGGAGACTCTGGACTACTGCCTGCGGGAGCTTTCGACTCAGGGCGGCAGCTTCTGCAGCGGCCAGGACGCGGACAGCGAGGGCGAGGAGGGCAAGTTCTATCTCTGGACGCCGGAGCTGGTGAAGGATGTGCTGGGCGAGGACGAGGGGCGGCACTTCTGCGAGTGCTATGACATCACGCCGGAGGGGAACTTCCGGGGCAAGAGCGTCCCCAACCTTCTGCTGAACCAGCGCTGGAACCTGCTGCCCGAGGGCTACGGGGACTATCGGCGGCGGCTGCGGGAGGATCGGGAGCGCCGGGTTTCTCTGGGAATGGACGACAAGCTTCCCACCGCATCCAACGGCATGCTGCTGATGGCTCTGGCCCGGGCCGCCAAGGCCTTTGGAAGGGAAGAGTACGCGGAAGCGGCAAGAAAGCTGGCTGGCTTCCTGCTGGACACCGCAGGGGCCCGGGAGCCGGAGCGGCTGGCGGCTCTGTGCTACGGAGACAGGGCGGCGCCTGTCCCTGGACAGCTGGACGACTACGCTTTTGCCGCTCTGGGGCTCCTGGAGCTCTATCCCCTGGACTATGAAACGGTCCTGCTGCTGCAGGCCGAGGCTTTGGCAGAGCAGATCCTGCTGCGCTTTGCGGCCCCGGGCGGCGGCTTTTATCGGACATCGGAGGAGGCACAGACCCCGCTGAAGCGGCCCGTGGAGAGATTTGACGGAGCGGCTCCCTCCGGAAACTCCGCTGCTCTGCTGCTATTTGAGCTTCTGCGGCGGCTCAGCGGGAAGGAGAAATGGCGGCAGGCGGCGGAGGAGCAGGCGGGTTTTCTCTGTGCCGCGGTTCAGAGCGCGCCTATGGCCGGGGCCTTCGGATTGCTGGGTTTGATAGGGCAGCTTTATCCGACAAAAGAACTGGTCTGCACCGAAATAGGGGGGGATCGGTCCGGGCTGCTGGAAAAAATTACCACGCGCTTCGACCCTCAGATGAGCCTGCTGGTGAAGCGGCCGGGGGATGCGTTGCTCAGCCGTTTTGCGCCCTTTACCGCCGGCTGCGGCCCTGTGGAGGGGAAGCCGGCCTGTTATGTGTGTGAAAACGGGGCCTGCTCACTGCCGGTGACGGAGTGAGGGCCCATGAAAGGAGAATCGAAATGAAAAAACACAGAAATCCTATCCTTCGCGCTGCGGCGCTGCTGTTGGCGGCGCTGCTGCTGAGCGGCTGCCTGGCCGGCTGCTCCGGGATGCCCATGCCCATGATCCTGACGGCCGCGGGCGGGGAGCAGCTCTCGCCCTGCGGACGCTGGACGGAGGATGAAGGCAGAGCCGAGCTCTGGATCCAGGAGGACAGAGACGGGGATCTGCTGTTCAGCCTTCTGATTCCCGGCTCGGCGGCCATCAACAACGCCGTGGCGGCGTCCCTGGGTGAGGGCAGCTTTTCCTATCAGGACCCCTATCTGGAGGGCGTCGGCGCGGCCGGGGACCTGCGGATGGAAGACGGCGCCTTTGTACTTAGCCTGGAGGAGAGCAATCTGGCGCTGCCTGCCGGGACCGTGCTGCGCTTCTCCCAGAGGAGCGGCGAGCCGGACTACCGGGTCCTCTATGCGCCGGTGCTGAAGGCTTATCAGGAGTTTGAGCGCGCCGGGGGCGGGCTGGAGAACTGGTACGCCGACGAGCCGGGCTACGTCCACGCCGGACTCTACGGCGCAGAGCACTTCGGCTGTCAGTTCTGGGATCTGGATCGGGACGGCAGCCCGGAGCTGATCCTAGGCGTGATCTGGCCTCCCGAGGAGACCGAGGAGGACGAGCTGGGCATGGGCCTCTACTGGCACAACCTGATCCTGGACCTCTACACCCTGGCGGACGGAGAGCCTGTCTATGTGGTCAACAGCGGCGACCGCTATCGCTACAGCATGACCAGCGACGGGCAGATCTACTACGCGGGCTCCAGCGGCGCGGCCTATACCGACGTGGCCACCTACATCCTGCGAAACGGCGCGCTGGAGATGGTCAACGGCATCTCCTCGGAGGAGGGAGCCTGGTATAACCTGGAGGACGGCTTCAATCCGGAGCACGAGAACTACAACCCCATCTCCCAGGAGGAGTTCGACTGGCTCTTCGAGCACTTCAACAAGCTGTATCTCTACGAGCGCTTCGCCCCGCTGCAGCTGCAGAGCGTGATGGACTTCGCGCTCTGATACTATCCTCAAATAGAAATCTTAAAATCTTTGCGGCCGGATTTGCGCCATACTTCGTTGCTTCCCTTGACCATCTATCTCCACTATGCTCTGCGGAAAGCGCCTCGCCTGGGCTGACGGGATTCGAACCCGTGCCGGCTTGCACGGGCAGATTTGGACTGTTGCTTCGTTCCAGGCCTTGAAAATACTGGAGTATTTCCTGCGGCCTGCGCCTCGCCTCAGCCCAAATCTGCTCCGTGCAAACTGCGCAGCACCTTTGAGCTGGCGATTTTCGAGAGATTTTTGCGCCCAACGAGCGCAGCTGGGCTGGCGCCCAGCAAGGGAGGCGGGACAAAAAGATCCGAAAAGGGACGCTCACAGGCGGCATGTGTTCGGATCTCGTCAGCCTCACAAATCCGTCTCGCAAAGCTCATTCAAGCTTTCTATCAGAAAATAGTATGAGGATCCGGCAACACCTGAAAAGCCCTATTGGAGAGAACGGATTGCCACGACAGTGTGAGCACTGTCTCGCAATGACAGATTATGGGGGATTCTATATTCCTAAATAATTGAAAAAAGAAACACTGAAAGAGTGCGCGTTGCAAAATGCGAAACAAGTGCGAAAACCCTGGTTGTATCGTAGGGGAGGGCCTTGTGCCCTCCCGGCGGACCAGAGCTCGTATAGCAAAGAAATATTCGGCGAATTCGTACAATCTGCGAATTCGCCGAACATTT
>JAFWQQ010000070.1 GCA_017545165.1 Oscillospiraceae bacterium | reverse complement strand
TAAAGTCTTCCGGCCAGAATTGTGTCATACTTCGTTGCCTTCCTTGACCATATATCTCCATTATGCTCTGCGGAAGGCGCCTCGTCTGGCACAATTCTGCCTCGGAATCTTTTTAAAGCTTCTTATCAGAAATTAGTATAAACCGCGCTTCCGGGACCTTCGATCCCGGAAGCGTTTTTTCTGGCATTGACGGAGCATTGACAAGGCGGGCAAAGCGGTGTATAAACATATTAAACAAGTATGTTTTTTGGAGGAAACAGCCATGAATGAACAACACGGCGTCATCCGGGCCGTCTGCATCAGCGAGAAGAAGGGGCAGCAGAAGCACCCCGTCGCGTGCATTCATCTCCGCCCGGAGCATGGGATCGACGGGGACGCCCACGCCGGAAACTGGCACCGGCAGGTCAGTCTGCTCGGGCAGGAGAGCGTGGACCGGCTGCAGGAGAAGATCAGCATCCCCCTCTTCCCCGGCGCCTTCGCGGAGAACATCCTCTGTGAGGGGATCGAGCTGTATCAGCTCCCGGTGGGGACGAAGCTCCGCGTCGGCACGGCGCTGTGCGAGGTCACGCAGATCGGCAAGGAGTGCCACGCAGACTGCGCCATCCGCCGCCAGGCCGGGGACTGCGTCATGCCCCGGGAGGGGATCTTTGCCATCGTCCTCACAGAGGGCGAGGCCAAGGCCGGGGACGCCGTCGATGTCCTGGACTGAAAAGAGGCCGCCGTCGCCGGGGAAAGCCCTGATCGCCATGAGCGGCGGGGTGGACAGCTCCGTGGCCGCGTTTTTGCTGCTGCGGGCGGGATACGACTGTCTGGGCGTCACCATGCGGCTGTACCGGGACCCGGGCATGGAACGATCTTCCCCCAAGAGCTGCTGCAGCGACGCGGACGAGGAGGACGCCGCCGCGGTGTGCTGGGAGCTGGGGATCCCCTTTGAAGATCTGTGCTGCACCAAAGCCTTTGAGCAGGCCGTCATCCTGCCTTTTCTTCGAGAGTACGAGGCGGGGCGGACCCCGAACCCCTGCATCGCCTGCAACCGCTTTCTCAAGTTCGACATCCTCCTGGACTACGCCAGGGAAAAAGGCTGTACCTGCCTGGCCACCGGCCACTACGCCCGGATCGGCCGGGATCCGTCCACCGGACGCCTGCAGCTCCGCAAGGCCCTGGACGCGGGCAAGGACCAGAGCTATGTGCTGTACATGCTCACGCAGGAGCAGCTGGCTTTTCTGCGCTTTCCCCTGGGGGAGCTCCGCAAGGAGGAGACCCGGGCCCTGGCGGAGGCCGCCGGGCTGATCAACGCCCGCAAGCGCGAGAGCCAGGACATCTGCTTTGTCCCCGACGGGGACTACGGCGCTTTTCTGGAGCGCTGGACCGGAAGGCGCTTCCCCGCGGGGGATATTCTGGATACGGCGGGGCGCGTCATCGGCAGGCACCGGGGCGCGATCCGCTACACCCCGGGCCAGCGCCGGGGGCTGGGCGTGGCGGCGGCGGAGCCGGTCTATGTCGTTGCCAAGGACATGGCCCGCAACACTCTGACCGTGGGGCCGGAGAGCGCGCTGTACGCCCGGGAGCTGACCGCGTCGGATTTCAACTGGCTCTCGATCCCGGCGCCGGAGGGGCCGATCCGCGCCGCGGCCAGGACCCGCTACCGCCAGACTGAAAGTCCTGCCGAGGTCCGGCCCCTGGAGGGCGGCAGGGTGCGGCTCGTTTTCGATCAGCCGCAGCGGGCGATCACGCCCGGCCAGGCCGTGGTGCTCTACGACGGGGATCTGGTCCTGGGCGGCGGGACCATCGAAACCGTCGGCGGTGACTGAGCAGCGCTGTGCGCGTTTTCTGAGAGGCCGGTGCGATTTACGCACCGGCCTCTTTTTTTCTGCTTGGCGCTATTCGGCGGACATTATCACCGCCCGGTGGCAGAGCTCCAGGGCGGGCAGCAGCTGCGCCGGGGCGACGGTCAGGGTCACGCAGCCCTCCTCCGCTCTGGTCTCCCGCACGGGGATGCCGCTGCGCTCCAGCTGCTCCCGCAGCGCTTCCAGCAGGGCCCCGTCCGCCGCCCGGCCCACCAGGGTGACGCTGTTTTTCTCCGGGTCCCGGGTGACCCCGGCCAAAGGCGGCCGCCGCTCCTCCGGGAGCAGCAGCACCCGGGAGCCCGGGCCGGCCCGGAAGGAGGACAGCAGCACCAGGGGCACCGCCTTCTCCATGGCCAGGCGCACCGAGCCCGGGTGCAGCACCTGGGACCCGGCCTCCGCCAGGCGCAGCATATCCCGGCTGTCGATCTCCGGCAGCAGCCGGGCCGAGGGGATCAGCCGGGGATCGGCGGTATAGATCCCGTCCACGTCGGTATAGATCTCGCAGCGCCCCGCGCCCAGGGCCGCGGCCAGGGCCACGGCGGTGGTGTCGGAGCCGCCCCGGCCCAGGGTGCTCAGGTCCCCGGCGGGGCTTTGGCCCTGGAACCCGGCCACCACGGCGATCTCCCCGGCCTCCAGGCTCCGGCGCAGCCGCTCCGGCTCCACGGAGAGGATGGCCGCCTCGCCGTGCCTGCCGTCGGTACGGATCCCCGCCTGGGGGCCGGAGAAGGAGCGGGCCGGCTGGCCCAGGCTCCAGAGCATCATGGTCATCAGGGCGGCGGAGACCTGCTCCCCGGTCCCCAGCAGCGCGTCCAGCTCCCGGGCCGGGGGATGGGGCAGGATCTGCCTGGCCAGGGAGAGCAGCTCGTCGGTGCTGTCCCCGGCGGCGGAGACCACCAGCGCCACCTGACTGCCCCGCCGTCGGGCCTCCGCCGCGATCCCGGCGGCCCGGCGCAGCCGGGAAAGATCCGCCAGGGAGCTGCCCCCGAATTTTTGTACGATCAGCATGGGTATTCCTCCAATGGCCGTTTGCCGGCCATTCCATCCTACGCGCAAAAAGCCCTGCAGGTGCGCCGCATAATTTCCGCCGGAACAGAAACAATAAGGATGATATGCAAACGAAGGGGGCGGCGGCATGCGGCAGGGGGCGCAGCGGGTATGGACCGGGCTGATCTACGGCGCGGCGGCGCTGGGGGGCGCCTGGCTGCTGCTGCGCTTTCTCCTGCCCTGGACGGCGCCGCTCCTGCTGTCCTTCGGCCTGGCGGCGCTGACGGAGCCCCTGGTCCGGGCGCTGGTCCGACGGGGCTGGCGCCGGGGCCTGGCCGCGGGCCTGGTGATCCTGGCGCTGCTTGCCCTGCTGATCTGGGGACTCAGCGCCCTGACCGCCCGGGGGATAGCCGCCCTCTCGGACTTTGCCGAGCGGGTCCCGGCGCTGATGACGGGTCTGGCCACGAGCCTGGGGCGGCTGGAGGAGCGGATGCTCTCCATGATCTCCCAGGCCCCGGAGGAGCTGGAGAGCACCCTGCGCCTGGCCCTGGACGCCGTGGGCCAGAGCCTGTACGTCCTGCCGGCGGATCTGAGCCGCTGGGCGCTGGACGCGGTGCGGGCCCTGGCCCTGCGCAGTCCGGACCTGCTGCTGTTTCTGGTGACCATGGGGATCGGCAGCTATTTCTGCTCGGCCTCCTTCCCCAAGCTGCTGGCCTTCCTGTCCGCCCAGGTCCCGGAGGAGCTGAAGCGCCGCTTCGCCGGCATGGGGGCGGACCTGAAGGGCAGTCTCAGCGGCTGGGTCCGGGCCCAACTGATCCTCATGGGCATCACCTTCGCGGAACTGCTGGCGGCGTTTCTGCTGCTGGGGATCCGCAGCGCGGTGGCCCTGGCGGCCCTCACCGCCTTTGTGGACGCCCTTCCCCTCTTCGGCACGGGGATCATCCTGGCCCCCTGGGGCATGTTCTGCCTGCTTCTGGGGGAGTTCTCCCGGGGCCTGGGCCTGCTGATCGCCTGGGCGGCGGTGAGCCTGGTGCGCAGCTGCATCGAGGCCAAGCTCCTGGGGGACCAGATCGGCCTGCACCCCCTGGCCTCTCTCACGGCCATGTATGTGGGCTGGCGGGTCTGGAGCGTGTGGGGGATGCTGCTGTTCCCGGTGCTGCTGGTGACGCTGCAGCAGCTCAACGACCGGGGCATGATCCGGCTCTGGAAGCGAGTCTAGAAGAAATGAAGGAATGAAGAAATGAAGAAATGAAGGAATGAAGGAATGAAGAAATGAAGAAATGAAGAAATGAAGAAATGAAAACCCCTTCCGGCCTCGCCGCAGGCGGCTCAGCAGCTGTCCGCCTTGCGGTGCCCGAAAAATGCTGCGGGCGTACGCTCTTCCTTGCATTTTTCGACCGCTGCGGAAATTCCGGGCTCGCTTCATCTGCCACCGGCAGCGCGAGCCCGCAATTCCCCCCTTGGGGGAAGTCCCCGGTGCGCACACTGGGGAATAGGGGGATCTCGATCCATCGCCGAAGGCGATTCCAAAAATTTACCATTTCGTCATGAAAAGTTCAGCGTTTCTTCATTCGCGCAGGGTGCCCATTTCTTCGTTCGCGCAGCGTCTTCTCCCCTCTGTTTTGGAACTTTTTTTCGTCAATATCGTCTATCATCCGGTATTCTCCCCGCGGAGAGTACCGGATTTGACTATTTGCGCGATCTTTGGTAAAATAAATAAACTTTCGATGGGAGGGATCGTCTATGAACATCATTTCCAACATGCCCACCGTCGGTCTGGTCGTCATGATTTTGATCGGACTGCTCTTTGCGCTGTCTCTGATGATGCTGTTTCATGTATTTCTGCGATACAAGCTTCTGGCAGGGAAGGCGAAGGGCGATCCGGAGAAGGTCCGGGGCTTCCGGGCGGCGGTCCTGAAGGAGTACCGCAACGCCTATCTGAAGTACGGGCAGGACACCAATACGCCGGCCATCATCACGGACACGGTTGCCTCCAAGCTCTCGGGACTGCTGTTTTGCGAGCGCTTTCTCAACAATGCGGTCTCCCTGTTCGTCACCCTGGGCCTCTTTGGCACCTTCATGGGCCTGAGCATTTCCGTGGCCTCGCTGACGGAGCTGTTGAGCTACTCCAACGGAGAAAACTGGCTGTCGGTGATGGACAGTGTGGGCGAGGGCCTGCTCTCTGCCCTGTCCGGCATGGGCGTGGCCTTTTACACCTCTCTGGTCGGCGCCGGCTGCTCCATTCTGCTGACCATTCTGAAAACCGTGTTCAATCCCCAGGCCGCCCGGGAACAGATGGAGACCCGCGTGGAGCTCTGGCTGGACACCGAGGTGGCTCCCGCGCTTTACACCGAGGCCGCCAAGAACGACTCCGACCTGGTCCGCCGCATGATCGCGGCTTTGAAGTCCGCTTCCGACGCCTTCGGCGCTTCCGCCAAGGGCGCCTCCCTGGCCTTGGTGGAGGCCGCCAAGGAGAACCGGGATTCCCTGGCCGCCTGGGACAAGAGCCTGGAGAAATTCAACGAAGGGGTCCACGACTTTGCAGAGGTGGACTACAACCTGCGCGGCAGCGTGGAGCGTATGGACCTGGCCGTGCGCGACCTGGCCGGCGCCATGCGGGAGATCAACCGCCGGATGGAGGGCGGCAAGGAGAGCGGAAAGGACAACAGCAAGGACAACAGCAAGGAGGGCGCCAAGAATGAGAAGACAGTTTAGAGGCCGCTCTGACGCCTTTGTCCGCTCCAACGACGGGGAGCAGGGCTTCTGGCCCTCCTATGCGGACATGATGGCTGCGGTGGCGCTGATCCTGTTCTTCGTCATGCTGCTCAGTTACATCCAGAATCTGATCACCGGCAACAAGCTGGAGAACACCAAGGCCGCGCTTGCGGACGCGGAAGAGAAGCTGACAGCCACCCAGACTCTGCTGGAGGAGACCGAGCTGGAGCTGCAGACCACCCAGAGCGAGTTGGAGACCACCAAAAACCAGCTGGCCGCTACCCGGACCGAGCTGCTGAACACCCAGAGCAGCCTGAACGAGACGCTCCAGCAGGTCGCCTCCGCCCAGGCGGAGCTTTCCCAGGTCTCCGGGGAGCTGAAGCAGGCAAACCAGACCCTTGCAGCCCAGCGGAAGACGCTGGCCGAACAAAACGAGAAGATCTCCAGTCAGAACGAAATGATCTCCAGTCAGAACACGAAGATCGCAACCCAGGACGCCTCTCTGGCGGCGGCGTATGCGGAGCTGGAGAACATGCGCAATCAGATGAACGCCCTTGCCGTGCTGCGCCTGTCCATTGTGGAGCAGATCCGGGACAGCATGGCCGCCGCCATCAGAGACCCCTCCAAGGTTTCTGTCGGTGAAAGCGGCAACCTTATCCTCAGTGCGAGCATTTTGTTCGAGAGCGGCAAATATGACATCACGCCCGAGGCCGAGCCTGCCCTGGATCTTCTGATCGACGTATTTTACCGCTTCCTCTCCGATGAGAACAACCGCAATTACGTGGAGAGCATCATCATCTCCGGCCACACGGACTCCGTCGGCTCCGACGAGAGCAACCGGGAGCTCTCTACCAACCGCGCCAACGCCGTGCTGAACTATCTGCTGGCGGGCAGGAACGGCGAGCTGAACCGATACGCCGAGTATTTCTGCGCCGCAGGTTATGGCGAGAAGCGCCAGGTGGTCATCACCGGCGACGATGTGAGCGAGGCCGCCAACCGCCGCATCGAGATCTCCATCACCCTGAAGGACGACAGCATCATGGCCCTGGTGGAAAGCCTGGCCGGAAACTGAAGATCGAACCGAATATCTGAATGAAAAACGTGAGGCGGATTCGCCTCACGTTTTTTGCGGGATCAGACGATTGGGCGAAAAGCACAAGAATCCCTTGGCGGCCTTATACTATTCTTCAATAGAAAAACTTGAATCTTTCTGGCCGGATTTGTGCCATGCTTCGTTGGCGGCCTTGACCATATATCTCCATTATGCTCTGCGGCCACCGCCTTGCCTGACGCAAATCCGCCTCAGAAATCTTTCAAG
>JAFWQQ010000069.1 GCA_017545165.1 Oscillospiraceae bacterium | reverse complement strand
CGATGACCAGGACCTTGCAGCCGTTGGCGATCATGTTCTCGATCTGGGAAACCTGGGTGGCGATGTCATTGGCGCCGTACTGCAGGTCGACCTCATAGCCGGCCTCCTCCAGCATGGCTTTCATGTTCTCGCCGTCCTGATACCAGCGCTGCAGGTCCTTGGTGGGCATCGCAACGCCTACCAGAGTGCTGGCGGCAAGGGGTTCCTCAGTGGGCTCCTCAGTGGGTTCCCCAGTGGGTTCCTCAGTGGGTTCCTCAGTGAGTTCCTCCGTCTTGCCTTCAAAGGGCGGCTGTTTTCTCCCGCAGGCTCCGCCTCAATCCGCCAGAGCGGCGTCCAGGGCCGCCCTGGTCCCTGCCTTGATGTCCTCATAGCTCATGAAGAGCCGGGCCTCGAAGACCTTCTTGCCGTCCACGAAGAAGCTGGGCACGGCGTAGTAGTCGTAGCGGTCCGCCAGCTCCGGCTGCTCGGACTCCTCAATAAGCGTCAAAGGGATCTCCCGATAGGCCGGGTCCTCCGCAAAGAGCTCGTCCAGCGCCCGCCTGGCCTTGTCGCAGTACCCGCAGCTTTCCAGATAAAACATGAGAACTTCTTTCATTTCCATCTTTCCTTTCCTCTTTGCCTCCCCTGCCTAAGGGGAGCTTTCTCGCGCCGCCGGGCCTCTCCTCATTTCTTCATTTCTTCATTCCTTCATTTCTTCATTCCTTCAAAGTCCCCACAGGCTGCTGCGCTGGCGGCAGAGGGCGATGAAGTCCAGCACCGCCGGGGCCCGGTAGCCGCTCTCCATGAAGGCCACCGCCAGGGCGCCCATGCTCCCCTCTCCGGGCAGGGGGAAGAAGTCCAGGCTGGAGCCCTCGCCCCCCTCGTCGGCGTGGAGGGCCCGCAGGAAGAGCTCCGGGTACACGGTGACGCCCATGCCCTGCTGCGCCAGGGCCAGGGCGGTCTCGATATTCTCCGTCTCCAGCAGCACCTGGGGCAAAAAGCCCAGAGTGCCGGCGTAGGCGTCCAGCATGGCCCGGATCCGGTTGCCGCTTTTGAGCAGGATGAAGGGCTGCCCGGCGAAGAGCCGCAGGTCGGTCCCCTCCTCCCGGGCCTTGCGCAGGGCCTGCTCGTCCCCGCCGAAGACCGTGTCGGAAAAGCGCCGGGGACAGGCCAGGAACAGCCGCTCCCGCAGCATGACGGAAACCTGGGCCCCGGGCACGTCGATGGGCATGTAGCCGATGAGCACGTCGATCTCGCCCCGGCGCAGCCACTCGTTGAGCTGGCGGTAGTTGCCCTCCATGAGGCTGATCTCCACCAGGGGGTGGGCCTGGCAGAAGGCGGGCAGCAGCACCGGCAGCAGGGCCCGGCCGCAGGTATAGGACACGCCCAGGCGGAGCCGGCCCCGGCGCCGGTCGCTGATCTCCCCGGCCTCCCGCTGGATCTCCCGCTCCAGAGAGCAGATCTGCCGGGCCAGCAGGGCCAGGCGCTCCCCGGCGTAGGTGAGCTTCAGCTCCGGCCCCCGCTCGAAGAGGGCCACCCCCAGCTCCTCCTCCAGCTTGGCGATGTGCCCGGAGAGGGACTGCTGGGAGATATAGAGCTTCCGGGCCGCGTGGGTGATGTTCTTCTCCTCCGCCGCCGCCAGAAAATATTGCAGATTACGGAAATTCATGGCCGTTCTCTCATCCTCTCAAAACTCGAAACTGAAAATGCGGGCGACCAAAGGTCGCCCCTACTATATCACAGGGAAAAGCCTGTGGCAAGAGCAAGGAAAGAAGTGTTTCCTTTTTTCTGGAAATTGGTGTTTAATATGGTTATAATGGTCCGGATTCCGGGCCCGAATAAAAGGAGAGTACAACATGATCGGGAGAAAGAAGCTCGTGATCGAGACGTCCTGGTGCAAGGGCTGCGGGATCTGCGCCGCCTTCTGCCCCAAGCAGGTGCTGGAAATCAAAAAGGAAAAAGTCACGGTGAAGGATCCGGAGGCCTGCATCCTCTGCGGCATGTGTGAGATGCGCTGCCCGGACTACGCCATTTATCTTGTGAATCTGGAAGAGTGAGGAGGTTGGTACTATGTCGAAAGCTGTCCTGATGCAGGGGAACGAAGCCGCTGTGGAGGGCGCCATCGCCGCCGGCATGCGCATCTTCGCGGGCTACCCCATCACCCCGTCCACCGAGATCGCGGAGCAGAGCGCGCTCCGCCTGCCCCAGGTGGGGGGCAGATTCATCCAGATGGAGGACGAGATCTCCTCCATCGCCGCCGTTCTGGGCGCTTCCGTGGCCGGCGTCAAGGCCATGACCGCCACCTCCGGCCCGGGCTTCTCCCTGATGCAGGAGAATCTGGGTTACGGCGCCATGGCGGAGATCCCCTGCGTGATCGTGGACGTGCAGCGGGCCGGCCCCTCCACGGGCCTGCCCACCAGCCCCGCCCAGGGAGACTACATGCAGGCCAGGTGGGGCACCCACGGGGATCACCCGGTGATCGCCCTGTCCCCCTCCTCCGTGCTGGAGACCTATTACCTGATGGTCCGGGCCTTCAACCTGTCGGAGAAGTACCGCACCCCGGTGATTTTCCTGATGGACGAGATCGTGGGCCACATGCGGGAGGGCGTTGAGCTGCCCAATCCCAGCAGCCTCATTATCAACCACCGCCGCCCCTCCTTCCACGACGGGGCCAACAAGCAGTGCTACTTCGTCCCCGAGGGCCAGCTGGTCCCGGCCATGAAGCCCTTCGGCCGGGGCGAGCGCTACAACATCACCGGCCTTGCCCATGACGAGAGCGGCTTCCCCACCAACAACACCGAGGTGGCCGGCAAGCTGGTCAGCCGCCTGCTTGCCAAGGTGGAGGAGCACACGGACGACATCGTGCGGGTGGAGGAATACGCCATGGACGACGCGGAGACCGCCGTGGTCTGCTTCGGCGGCACCACCCGGGCCGTCATGTCCGCCATTCTGGAGGCCCGGGAGGCCGGGAAGAAGGTGGGCATGTTCCGGCCCATCACCGTGTGGCCCTTCCCCGAGCAGCAGCTGAAGGCGCGCCTGCCCCAGCTGAAGAACATCCTGATGGTGGAGCACAACCACGGTCAGATGCTGCTGGAGGTCCAGCGCGTTGTGAACGACGGCACCCTCGTCTCCTTCCTGGGGAAGGTGGACGGCACCGTCATCACCCCCGCCGAGATCCTTGCCAAACTGCAGGAAATGGAGGTCTGAAATCATGCCCAGTGATCTGATCCATCAGTATATGCGTATCGACCACCTGCCCCACATCTGGTGCCCCGGCTGCGGCAACGGCGTCATCATGCGGGATGTGGCGGTGGCCCTGGACGACATCATCAACGACCCCGAGACCGATATCGATCGGGACGATATCGTCATCGTCTCCGGCATCGGCTGCTCCTCCCGCGCGGCGGGCTATCTGGACTTCAACTCCATCCACACCACCCACGGCCGGGCCATCGCCTTTGCCACCGGCATCAAGATGGCCAATCCCAAGCTGCACGTGGTGGTCCTCACCGGCGACGGGGACTGCTCCGCCATCGGCGGCAACCACCTGATCCACGCCGCCCGCCGGAACCTGGGCCTCACGGTGATCTGCTTCAACAACGACATTTACGGTATGACCGGCGGTCAGTATTCCCCCACCACCCCCACCGGGGACAAGGCCACCACCGCCCCCTACGGCAATCTGGACCGGCCCTTTGACATCGCCCTGCTGGCAGCCGGCGCCGGCGCCTCCTTCGCCGCCCGGGGCGACGTGTTCCACGCCCGGGAGACCACCGAGATCATCAAGAAGGCCATCCTCCACAAGGGCTTTTCCCTGGTGGACGTGTACTCCATCTGCCCCACCTACTACGGCCGAAAGAACAAGAAGGGCGACGCCGTGGAGATGCTCAAGTGGCAGCAGGAGAACCTGATCCCCATGTCCCGCTTCAACGTGATGACCCCGGAGGATCTGGCCGGCAAGAAGCCCCTCGGCATCCTGGCGGAGAACGATTTCCCCGAGTACACCGAGGAGTATGCCAAGCTCATCGAGCGCTGCCGGAACAAGAACAGGAAGTAAGGGGGAGAAAACATGAGCAATCGTTATGAAATGCGTTTCGCCGGCTCCGGCGGCCAGGGCGTGATCCTGGCCAGCGTCATCATGGCGGAGGCCGCCGTCATCGCCGGGCTCAACACCGTCCAGTCCCAGGCCTACGGGCCCGAGGCCCGGGGCGGCGTCAGCAAGGCCGAGACCGTGGTGAGCCGGGAAAAGATCTGGTACTCCAAGGTCACGGCTCCGAACTTCCTCCTGGCCCTGACCCAGGCCTCTCTGAACACCTACACCAAGACCCTGGCGGAGGGCGCCGTGGTCATGATGGACGACAGCCTGGACTGCCCGGACTATCTGGACAGGAGCAGGGTCATCTCCATCCCCATCCTGCGCACCGCCAAGGAGAAGGTGGGCAAGGCCTTCACCGCCAACATCGTGGCCGTGGGCGCCATCAACGCCGCCCTGCAGCTCTTCACCGACGAGGAGCTGATGGAGGCCGTGAAGCGGCACATCCCCGCCGGCACCGAGGAAATCAACAAGACGGCCCTGGCCGCCGGGAAAGAGCTGATCGACCCCGCCGCTGCCGCCGCCTTCGTCCACAGACTGGGGTAAGGGCATGGAGCTGGACAAGCGTTTTCGCTGCGAGGCCCTGAAGGGACGGGTCATGAGCGCCGAGGAGGCCGCCCGGCTGATCCGGGACGGGGAGAACGTGGCCGTCAGCGGCTTCACCCCCTCCGGCTGCCCCAAGGCCGTGCCCCTGGCCCTGGCCGGGCAGGTCCGCTCCGGCCAGCGGAAGCTGCGGCTGGGCCTCTTCTCCGGCGCCTCCACCGGCGAGGAGCTGGACTCCGCCTGGGCGGAGCAGGACATGATCGCCTACCGCCTGCCCTATATGACCAGCAAGGCCCTGCGCACTGCCGTGAACGGCGGCAGCCCCGCGGGCGTCGCCTATACCGACTGCCACCTGGGCATGGTGGCCCAGAACGCCCGCTATGGCTTCTACGGCCCCATCCGCACGGCCATCATCGAGGCCGCGGCCATCACCGGGGAGGGGAACCTGATCCCCACCACCGCGGTGGGCTGCTCCCAGACCTGGATCGACCTGGCCGAACAGGTGATCGTGGAGCTGAACCTGCGGCAGCCCGCGGAGCTGGAGGGCTTCCACGACATCTATCGCGTGGCCGATCCCCCGGCAAGGCAGCCCATCCCCCTCACCGACGCGGCAGAGCGCATCGGCGTGCCCTATCTCACATGCCCCCGGGAGAAGATCGCCGCGGTGGTGATCTCCGACCTGCCGGAGAAGCCCCGGCCCCTGGCCCCGGAGGACGAGGTCAGCAAGAAGATCGCCCAAAACATCGTCTCCTTCCTGAAAGCCGAGAAGGCCGCGGGCCGGCTCTCCGCCGACGTCTGCCCCCTGCAGTCCGGCGTGGGCTCCGTGGCCAACGCCGTGCTCCTGGGGCTGAAGGACTCGGATTTCGAGCACCTGCGCTTCTTCTCCGAGGTCATGCAGGACGGCATCCTGGATCTGATCGACGCCGGCAAGGCAGACATGGCCTCCGCCACCTCCCTGTCCCTCTCCGAGGAGGGGATGCGGCGGCTCCTGGGGAACCTGGAGGCCTACCGGGGCAAGCTGATCCTCCGGGATTCGGAGATCTCCAACCACGCCGAGACCATCCGCCGCCTGGGCGTCATCGCCATGAACACCGCCGTGGAGGCGGACATTTACGGCAACGTGAACTCCTCCCAGATGAACGGCACCAGCGTTTACAACGGCATCGGCGGCTCCGGGGACTACGCCCGCAGCTCCGCCGTCTCGATCTTCATGACCAACAGCGTTGCCAAGAACGGCAAGATCTCCAGCATCGTGCCCATGGTGACCCATGTGGACCACTGCGAGCACGACGTGGACGTGCTGGTCACGGAGCAGGGCTACGCGGACCTGCGGGGCCTGAGCCCCAAGCAGCGGGCGGTGCGCATCATCGAGAACTGCGCCCATCCCGACTACCGGCCCCAGCTCCGGGCCTATTTCGAGGACGCCTGCGCCGCCACGAAGGGCGCCCAGACCCCCCATCTGCTGGACCGCTGCTTCTCCTTCCACCAGCAGCTGAAAAGAACCGGTTCCATGCGCCTGGACGAAGAGGAATGAAGAAATGAAGGAATGAAGGGCTTTCGGCCAATGAAGGAATTGCGGTGTCCCGCATGGCGGGACGGATTTGAATGCATCGGCGAAGCCGATACCATCATTTCTTCATTAGCGAAGCGTCTTCATTTCTTCATTAGCGAAGCGTCTTCATTTCATTTATGATGTTCTGCTTTTGCAGAGAAAGGATGAACCGCCATGGCATTCCAGTTTCCCGCCTATCATGCTCCCGACTTTACCGAGGAGCGCTTTCAAAACGCCCCCAACGCCGCCTGGGCCTTCTGCGAGGCCGACGGCGTAGCCCCCGAGGGCTACCACAGCACCTCCATGTACCCCGAGTACTTCAAGCTGGACGGGGTCTGGACCCTGGCTCCCGAGAGCCGGATGGACTCCTGCGTGGTCTGGCGTCCCGAGGGACGGCTGGACGTGGTGGAGGCCCGGAACCTCCGCCGGGGCGACCGGGTCATGCTGGGCCGCACCGAGAACGGCGAGGTGGGCATCTACATGCACAGCACCGGCTTCCAGGAGCCGGGCAGCGAGCTGGAGGACCGCTTCGTCTTCCGCACCGGCCGCAGCCGCGAGACCTCCTACACCAAGGACTATGACAACCTGGTGGAGCTGCTGCGCTATGAGAAGGACCACGGCAACATCGTCTGGGTCATGGGCCCCGCCTTCGCCTTCGACGCCGACGCCCGCAAGGCCATGCAGCTGCTGGTGGAGAACGGCTACGCCCACGGCCTGCTGGCGGGCAACGCCCTGGCCACCCACGACCTGGAGGGCGGCCTGCTGCACACCGCCCTGGGCCAGGACATCTATACCCAGAAGTCCATGCCCAACGGCCACTACAACCATCTGGACACCATCAACAAGGTCCGCCGCTGCGGCTCCATCGCCAAGTTCGTGGACGAGTACCACATCGACAACGGCATCATGTACAGCATCGTGAAAAACAACGTGCCCTTCGTACTGGCCGGCTCCATCCGGGACGACGGCCCCCTGCCCGAGGTCATCGGGGACGTGTACAAGGCCGCCGCCGCCATGCGGGAGCTCGTGAAGAAGTCCACCACGGTGATCTGCCTGGCCACCATGCTGCACACCATCGCCACCGGCAACATGACCCCCTCCTTCCGGGTGCTCCCCGACGGCAGCATCCGCCCCGTCTACCTCTACTGCGTGGACGCGGACGAGTTCGTGGTCAACAAGCTGCTGGACCGGGGCAGCCTCTCCGCCACCACCATGGTCACCAACGTTCAGGACTTCATCCGCAACGTGGCCCACGGCCTGGGGCTCATGTGAGTTTTCTTCACCAAAAAACACCGAAGCAAAAGCTTCGGTGTTTTTTGATTTTGGGCTGTTCCCGGTCCTATGCTTCTCTCTCCAGCTCCGGCCTCAGCTTTTCAAACTGCTCCATGAAGAAGGCCTCGATCGCCTCCCTGTCCTCCCCGAGCTTTCGATCGATCCGCGCTCCGGCGGCCAGGCTCTCCCTGTACTGCTCTCCGGAGATCCGGCCGGAAGCATAGGCCTCCTCCAGCTCGTCCCGGTCCAGCTCGTACACGCTGCCCTCGTGGACCACATAGTCCAGGTACATGTCCTCAAAGGTCGGATTGTCGCTGAGCGCCTCGTTCCCGTCCGTCACGTCCGCATAGATCTGCAGGAGCTTCCCCGTTTCGTCGAACATGACCGTGAACCAGGCGCGCTCCCCGTCCAGGGCCAGCTGCAGCCAGAAAAAGCCCGCGTCGGCCAGGACCACCGGGCGCCCGTCATAGCAGCGCCGGAAGGGCTCGCTGATCTTCAGGATCTTCAGCAGGGAGATCTTCCCCCTGTGCTCTCCGCAGACAAAGTCGCGGATGATCTGCTTCTTGGCCAGCACCCTTGTCCAGGCGCTGCGCTCCATATCTCTTCTGGACATCGGATCGCCCCCTTCCAAACCTTCTTATACTATTCACCGATAAAAAGCTTTAGAATTTTACCGAGTCAGAATCGCGTCAGGCGAGGCGGCGGCCGCAGGGCATAATGGACATATATGGCCAAGGCCGCCAACGAAGCATGGCGCGATTCTGGCCGGTAAAAAATG
>JAFWQQ010000068.1 GCA_017545165.1 Oscillospiraceae bacterium | reverse complement strand
GGTGTAATCGCCCTGGGTGGCAGCCGTCCACTCCAGAACGTCCTCGTTATACTCCAGATTGGGCTCCACCGCCGCAATGCCGGGGTTGTTCTCAATGCTGATGGTGATCTGGACCTCTTCGCCGGGTGCGGCCTCAGCGGAAGAGACGATAAATCTCATGTCCCCCTCGGCGCTGGCAACTGCACCCATGCCGAGCAGCATCGTCAGCACCAGGACAAAACAGAAAATCTTTTTCATTGCCATTCTCCTTTACTCAGTGGTTTGTTCTCTTTACGATATGATAAACTTGCTGGGATTACATCAGAAACCTGGACTCAGAAAACCTCCACGGCTGCGCCCTTCACGAAGCGCTGCAGACGGGTCAGGTCCTTGTTGCTGACCCTGCCGTCCCCGTTGGTGTCCAGGTTGAAGGTCATAACCTCCACCTCGTCGCCATTCAGATACTTCTGCAGACGGGTCACGTCCTTGTTGTTCACCTTGCCGTCGCCGTTGATGTCGCCGGGCAGACGCCAGTGGGCGTACACCGTGGCGTCCTCGTCAAAGCTGGTCTCGGCCGTCACCTGCGTGCCCTGGCCGGCCAGCAGATAACTCTCCATCGGCTCGGTGAACCAGCCCAGGAACTTCCAGCCCTCCAGAACAGGCTCAGGAAGGGTCTCAATGCTGCCGCCGACATTGACCTCCACGGTCGCAGGCTCCACGGTGCCTTCACCCGCGTCAAAGGTCACGGTAATGAGCGCTTCTTCCTTCTCTTCGATGATCGCATGGGCTGCGACGGTAGTGCCGTCAGCCTCGGTGATGGTGTTCAGGCTGTCGACCACGGCAACCTTACCACCCTCGGGGAGGGTCACGCCGTAGCCCTCGGGGATCTCGATGCCGTTGCCGGCCTGCAGGGCGGCAGCGCCGGCGTCCACATCCCACTTGCCGCTGACAAACTGGAGGAAGCCTGCGGCGTACATGCCGACGGAGTCTTCCGCAGCGTTCGTGATGGTTACATCCTTTTCAACCGTGACGGAGGTGCCGGCCCAGACGGAATAGGCAGCGTCGCCTTTGCAGGTCAGCGTGCCGCTGACGGTGATCTCGCCGTTTTCAGCCTTGACGCCGTAATCGCCGGCGCCGGAGAACAGCGCGTTGCCGCCGACGCGGATATCATTCTTGGCGTAGCAGGGGTTTTTTGTGCCGTAGCAGCTGAGATCGCCGGTGATGGTAATGGAACCGTCGGTGGATTCCATGGGAACGCCGGGGAAGTCATCATAGCCGTGGGAGCTGGCAGTAACGTAAGCATTGCCTTCCACCTTGATGTCACCCTTAGCGGTGACAGCGCAATGCATGGCGTCTCTTGCATTCAGATTGCCCTGCACGGTGATGGGGCCGTTGGGGGCGGTGGCCGCGTGTCTGCCGGTGGGATTGAGCGTCGCGTCGCCCTTGATCAGGATACCCTCGGTGCCGTCGCCGGAATCCAGGCAGACCGTCGCCGTAATGGTGGCGCTGCCGTCGATGACGATGCCGCCCGTGGTGCTCTTGATGCCGGCGCCGCCCAGGAGGTTCTCAACATTCTCAAACTCCAGGTCGCCGGTGACATGGACGGGACCGTTGGCAAAAACAGTGTAGCTCGCGCCGCCGAACATGCTGATGCCGCCGATGGTCACTTCGCCGTTGCCCGCGAAGAGGCCGGAGCTGGGGCAGAGGCCGTCCGTCGCGCCCGCAATGCCGATGCCGAAGGAGGCGACGCCGGAAATGTTCACGTTGCCGTTGCCGACATAGAGGCCGCAGTGCCGGGCCTCGAGATAGAGGACACTGCAGGTGACGTTGACGTCGCCGTCCATGACCTTGATGCCGTAGCCGTCGTCGCCCTCATAGTTGTCCGCGCTCAGCGGGCCGCTGGAAGTCAGGCCGGTCGCGGCATAGATGGCGCAGCCATCGTCCACAGCGTTCAGGGACACGTCCAGGTCGGCCTGGTTGTTCAAGCTGCCGTTGGGAACATAGACGCCAAACAGGGCAGCCTTGGTGTAGACCCGCAGCTTGCCGGTGAAGCTCAGGCTCTCATCCTCGGTGGTAACCATGGCGTTCACCACGGTATCGCCCTGGATCGTCGGAGAAGAGAAGGAGGTGTTGACTCCGTTCACTTTCACGGTGCTTCTCTGCAGGCCCGTGGTGCCGCCGACGGTTCCGTTGGCGATGCCGACGCCGTTCTGCATCCCGTACAGGAGGACCACAGGCACCATGTCCTTCGGGCCGGTGGAATAGTTGATCGTGACCTTATCCAGGAGCAGATCGCCGCCATTGACAAAGATGCCGTACTCGGCTTCAGGAGCCGTGATCTGCAGATAGCAGTCAACGGTCAGGTTGCCGCCCTCGACAAGAATGCCGTAATACGCGGAATCGGAGCTGAAGGCCTGAACACTGGTGGTGCCTGCCTTCAGGGTCAGGTCGCCGCCGTTGACGTAGATCAGCTTCTCAGCCGTGTCAGACTTCATGTTTATTCCGGTGGTCGAGTTGATGATCAGCTCAGGCAGCTCGGAGTAAATCACCGCGCCGTTGGTCAGCTCAGGGTTTGTGAAAGAATTCGCCGCGTTGCCGTTGACGGAAAGCGTAGCCGTCGTGGGGTTAAAAGAAACGCCGGCAACGATGTTGCTCTTGTTGCTGTCCGTGACCTGTACGCCGCAGACCCACAGGTCGTACTCGACAGGGTCGGCCTCAGGCTCGTCCGCCTCGGGCTCGGGTTCGGGCAGAGCCTCGGGCTCTTCGCCTTCGACCGGCTCCTCGTCTTCGGGGATTTCCGGTTCCTCTTCGACGATGATGATCTCGGCCTCGTCCTCAGCGTCCTCCGCCAGGGCCAGGGTCGGCATCAAAGTGAAGAGCATCAACAGTGCCAAAAGGGAAGCCAGGATCCGTTTTGTCCGCATAATGTGTCCTCCTTCTTCATTTTCCCCGGTGGGACTGGCGTCTCTTGCGGAAGTAGCCGTCTCTCCGGGTGATTTGCCTGTTCAGGGCGCAGAGGCCCCTTGAGCAGGCATAATAGTCCACATAAAAAATACCATGTCGGAACGAAAAAAGCAAGGCTTTTCCTTCTGCCCGGAGAGATTTTTTGCAGCGCGCTCCGGTCCGGGGTCATTCCTCTGCCGGATCCCCTCGAAGAGCGTCAAAATCGGCTCGCAAAGCGCCCCGCTCTCGTTGACTTGTGCGCTTCCGGGTGATAAAATGATGATAATCTTATTTAAAAGGAAGTGGTACCCCATGATTCTCACGCCTGAGCAGCAGGCCCTGCTGGAGGGCAAGGAGGGCGAGATCATGGCCAAGATCGTCAAGACCCTGGTCATGTACGGCGAGGCCTTCGGCGCCAAGCGCATGGTTCCTGTCACCAGCAAGTACGGCCACACGGTGATCTCCTTCGGTCTGGAGGTTATGAAGCCGGTGTACGATCTCTATGACAAGCTGATCGCCGCCGGGCTCCCCGAGGGCCAGAAGTTCACCGCCGACCCCAAGCCCCTGGATCCCAGGGTCCCCTCTTCCCTGCTGGACGATCTGGTGTTCAAGAAGATCATGTACACTCAGCAGAAGCGCTATGAGGAGCAGGTGCGCAAGCTGGGCATCACCAGCGACGACGACTATACCTGCGCCTGCTATCTGGATCAGGTGGGCAACACCCCCAAGAAGGGCGAGGTCCTCTCCTGGGCCGAATCCTCCGCCGTGGTATACGCCAACTCCGTCCTGGGCGCTCGCTGCAACCGCAACTCCGGCATGCTGGAGCTGATGGGCAGCATCGCCGGCTTCGTGCCGGAGTTCGGCCTCTTGACCGACGAGGGGCGCAAAGCCACCTGGATCATCGAGGTCAAGTGCGAGAAGAAACCCGAGGCCCAGCTGCTGGGCTCCGCCATCGGCATGAAGGTGATGGAGGAGGTCCCTTACGTCAAGGGCCTGGACAAGTGGCTCGGAAACGAGCTGAACGACGAGGCCAGGGCCTATCTGAAGGACTTCGGAGCGGCCACCGCCTCCAACGGCGCGGTGGGCCTCTACCACATTGCGGGCCTGACCCCCGAAGCCGTGGAGCTGGGCGAGAGCCTGATCGCGGAAAACGCCCAGGTCTACGTGATTGACGACGCCGAGCTGCAGCGGGTGAAGGACGCCTATCCCGTCATCTGGAAGAAGCCCGAGGCCAAGCCCGAGCTCTGCTTCGTGGGCTGCCCTCACATGAGCCTGCAGCAGCTGAAAGACTGGGCCAAGGCCATCCAGGAGGGTCTGGAAAAGAACGGCCGCAAAAAGGTCACGGTGCCCACGGTGTTCACCGCCCCCGTGCCGGTGCTGAAGGAGTTCGAGCAGACCATGGAGGCCTACTATCTCCAGAAGAGCGGCGTGGTGCTCAGCTACATCTGCCCGCTGATGTATATGAACAATCCCCTCTGCAAGAAAAAGGCCGTCATCACCTCCTCCAACAAGCTGCGGACCTACACCAGCGCCCGTTACTACACCGAGGCGGAGATCCTGGCCATCCTCACGGGAGGTGCCAAATGAGAGAGTTTCAAGGACGCGTCGTGGTCCCCGGCGAATGCCGGGCCGAGGCTCTGGTGAGCCACGGCGGCTTCAACACCCTGGCCAGCTACCAGATGGCCCTGATGTTTGGGGACAAGGCCGTGAAATGCGGCGACCAGAACAACCCCGACCTCTATAAGAAATCCATGCTGGGCAAGGCCCTGTGCCTGCCCCAGACCATCGGCTCCACCACCGGGGGCATGGTGCTCTTCACCGTCTGCTCCTACGGCAAGCAGCCGGCCTGCATGCTCTTCTCCAAGCCCATCGACTCCCTGGCCGCCTCCGGCGCGATTTTGGCCGACGTATGGACGGACGCGAAGATGCCCGTGGTGGACAACCTGGGCGAGGACTTCCTGGCCTATGTGAAGGACGGGATGCAGATCAGCGTCTCCGAGAGCGGCCTGGTCACCGTGGACTGATTGAAAAAACCGCAAAAAGACTCTTCATGCCGGCCAGGGCCGGCATGAAGCTTGATGATCGAAAAAAGAAAGGAAATACAGAGTATGAAGCTGACACAGGAGATCCTGCAGAGCTATGCGCGCCTGATCGTGCGCTCCGGCGCCAATGTGCGCCCGGGCCAGGCGGTTTCGCTGCATATCTCGGTGGACCTGGCTCCCTTCGCCCGGATGCTCACCGAGGAATGCTATCAGGCCGGGGCCAAAAAGGTAAATGTTGAATGGAGCAGCGACGAGATCACCCGGCTCCACTTCCAGTACGCGGAGGAGGAGACCCTTGCCGCGGTGCTGCCCTGGGAAGAGGCCAAGGCCAAACAGATGGTGGAGGACCTGCCCTGCCGCATCTACATCGCCTCCGAGGACCCGGACGCCCTGGCGGGCATCTCGCCGGAGAAGCTGTCCAACGTGGGCCGCAGCCGGGCCAAGGTCCTCCGGCCCTACCGGGAGGCCATCGACGGCAGGCACCAGTGGGTCATCGCCGCCTACCCCTCGGAGAAGTGGGCGAAGAAGTGCTTCCCGGAACTCCCGGCGGAGGAGGCCGTGGCCCGGCTCTGGGATGCGGTGCTGACCACCGTGCGCATTGACGGCGAGCAGGATCCGGTGGAGGCCTGGCGGAAGCACACCGAGTTCATCTCTGCCAAGGCCGACTGGCTCAACGCCCAGGGCTTCCGCCATCTGCGCTATCGGAGCGCCAACGGGACGGACTTCACCGTGGAGCTGATCCCCGAGGCCCGCTGGGAGGGGGCCGGCGCGGTGAACGCCCTGAACGGCGCCTTCTACATCCCCAACATGCCCACGGAGGAGATCTTCACCTCTCCCCTGGCGGGCAGCTGCGAGGGCACCCTGGTCTCCACCAAACCCCTGAGCTGGAACGGCCAGCTGATCGAGAACTTCTCCCTCCGCTTCGAGAAGGGCCGGGCCGTGTCCTGTAAGGCGGAGAAGGGCCAGGAGCTGCTGGAAAAGATGCTCACCATGGACGAGTGCGCCAACATGCTGGGCGAGGTGGCCATGGTGCCCAAGGAGAGCCCGGTGAACCGCTGCGGCTTCCTGTTCTATGAGACGCTCTTCGACGAGAACGCCTGCTGCCATGTGGCCCTGGGTCACGGCTTCAAGGAGGTCCTGCCGGGCGGGAACGATCTTACCGCCGCCCAGGCCAAGGAGCGGGGCGTCAATGACTCCATCATCCATGTGGACTTCATGGTGGGCAGCGAGGATCTGGCCATCGACGGCGTCAAGGCCGACGGGACCGTGGTCCCCGTCTTCCGCGAGGGCACCTGGGCCTGAGCTGCGTCCGATCCCATTGCCCCACCTTTCGAGACTGTCAAAAAGCCGCTGTGTCTCTCCGGATGCAGCGGCTTTTCAGCTTGTCAAGAAACCTTATACTAATTTCTGATAAGAAGCTTTAAAAAGATTCCGAGGCAGAATTGTGCCAGACGAGGCGCCTTCCGCAGAGCATAATGGAGATATATGGTCAAGGAAGGCAACGAAGTATGACACAATTCTGGCCGGAAGACTTT
>JAFWQQ010000019.1 GCA_017545165.1 Oscillospiraceae bacterium | reverse complement strand
TGATTAGTGAATAGTGAATAGTGAATTGGGAATAGAGATAAGTGAACTGTGAAAGGTTAAGGGTGTTCGTTGATCGGTGAATGGCGAACTGAGCGTAGCGAAATGTTATCAGCAGATGTTGAATGGAAAATGCTTAGGCTGAAAACATGAAAAGAGAGCATCTGTCTTATGTTTGTTATCGAGAGCGGAGCGCGCGGAGTCGAAGGAGCATTTTCAAGTGCGCGTCCGTGCGGTCTTTTTTGCTTGTGGAGCTTTCTGCGGTCCGAAAAGCCTTCCCCGCGCACGGGGAAGGTGGCATCCGCCGATCTCCCGCGAGGCGGATGACGGATGAGGTCTTTCAGGCTTCGCCGAAACAGCCGTGAAATAACGCGTGAGAATGAACGCCTTTTCATTGAAATACTTCTATCAAATGTTTCTTGCGTCCTTCGTCACTGCTGCACTTTCATCCTCTGCGTTTTGAAGATGTTTTTTTCCCGGCGTTAGAGGTGCGGACACGTTTTTTATCCCATCATCCTGGGAAAGCACTAACTGTCTCGCTGAGCGAAGCGAAGCGGAGGCGGAGGATCTTCTTCCAAGTGCGCGTCCGTGCGGTCTTTTTTGTTTTTGGAGCTTTCTGCGTTCGAAAAGCCTTCCCCGCGCACGGGGAAACTGGCATCCGCCGATTTCCCGCGAGGCGGATGACGGATGAGGTCTTTCTGGCTTCGCCGAAACAGCCGTGAAATAATGCGTGAGAATGAACGCCTTTTCATCGAATTACTTCTATCAAATATTTCTTGCGTCCTTCGTCACGGCTGCACTTTCATCCTTTGCGTTTTGAAGATGTTTTTTTCCCGGCGTTAGAGGTGCGGACACGTCTTTTATCCCATCATCCTGGGAAAGCACTAACTGTCTCGCTGAGCGAAGCGAAGCGGAGGCGGAGGATCTTCTTCCAAGTGCGCGTCCGTGCGGCCTTTTTTGTTTTTGGAGCTTTCTGCGGTCCGAAAAGCCTTCCCCGCGCACGGGGAAGGTGGCATCCGCCGTTCTCCCGCGAGGCGGATGACGGATGAGGTCTTTCTGGCTTTGCCGAAACAGCCGTGTAATAACGCGTGAGAATGAACGCCTTTTCATTGAAATACTTCTATCAAATATTTCTTGCGTCCTTCGTCACTGCTGCACTTTCATCCTCTGCGTTTTGAAGATGTTTTTTCCCCGGCGTTAGAGGTGCGGACACGTCTTTTATCCCATCATCCTGGGAAAGCACTAACTGTCTCGCTGAGCGAAGCGAAGCGGAGGCGGAGGATCTTCTTCCTTGTGCGCGCCCGTGCTGTCTTTTTCTGTTTGTGGAGCTTTCTGCGTTCCGAAAAGCCTTCCCCGCGCACGGGGAAGGTGGCATCCGCCGATCTCCCGCGAGGCGGATGACGGCTGAGGTCTATTTGGTTTTTCAAAATAGCTGAGGAGTAATTCGTGACAACGAATCCCTTTTGAGAGAATCCCTCTATCTTTTCTCTCTTGTTTTTTGTCGCAGGGATGTCGTTTTCCCTTCCGCCGATCCCATCCTCGCGGCCATGGAGCTGCTGATACGTCTTTCATTTGACATCCAGAGTTACCTCACACAGTCATCCTGAGCGGAGCGCAGCGGAGTCGAAGGATCTGTTGCCTTTGATTCCTCACTGATTCCCGCCGGTTATCTTCTGTTTTTTCACTTTCTTATGCGCCGCTTTTGTTTTACTTTCTTTTCTTTCGTCCACTTTTCCGTCGAAATCGTTTCCGTTTTTCAGATGCTGCGTCGTTGCCTTCTTACTCGCAATATCTGAAGATCTTTTCTTCTATTACCCTGATCCAACTTCACCTTTGGAAATCTGAAAAAGTTTCACGTGAAACATTGAAAAGCGAGACCAATGCTGGTATAATGCGCCTATGACAGACAGGAGATGCGCTATGGCCAAGATCATTGCGATTGCGAATCAAAAAGGCGGCGTGGGAAAAACCACTACCTGCGTCAATCTGACGGCGGCGCTGCACAGCCTGGGCTATCGGGTCCTGATGGTGGATTCCGATCCCCAGGGCAACGGCAGCTCCGGCATGGGCGTGAGCAAGACCACCCGACCCAATACCTACGACCTGCTGATCAACGAGGTTGCCCCGGAGGATTGCGTGGTACATACAAGCTACGGCGATATCATCCCCACGGGGAAAGAGCTGGCGGCGGCCTCTGTGGAGCTCATCCACAGGGAGAATCGGGAATTCGTCCTGAAAAGCGCCCTGCAGCAGCTCTATACGGACTATGACTTTATCTTTATTGACTGCCCGCCATCTCTGGAACTGCTGACGGTGGACGCCCTGGCAGCTGCGGACAGCGTGCTGATCCCCATGCAGTGTGAATACTACGCCCTGGAGGGTATCGCCGATCTGCTGACCAGCATCAAAATGTGCTCCCGCCGCCTGAACCGGCGCTTGAAGGTGGAGGGCATCGTCCTCACCATGTTCGATGCCCGGGCCAATCTGACAAATCAGGTGGCAGGGGAGCTGCGCAGGCACCTGGGGGACAAGGTCTATCAGACGGTGATCCCCCGCAGCATCCGCCTGTCCGAGGCGCCCAGCCACGGGATCCCCGGGGTGGCCTACGACAAGTCAAACAAAGGCAGCAAGGCCTATATGGCCCTGGCGGAGGAATTTGCCGCCCGCTGCAGATAGGAGAAGACATGGCTGTAAAAGAGAAAAAGGGCCTGGGACAGGGCCTGGACGCGCTTTTTGCCATCAACGCGCTGGACGAGCCGGAGGGCGAGCTGCTGACGCTGCCCATCTCCAAGGTGGAGCCAAGAGAGGCCCAGCCACGCAAGAGCTTCGATGAGGAGGCCCTGCAGGCCCTGGCGGACTCCATCGCCCAGTACGGCCTGATCCAACCCATCGTGGCCCGGAAGCTTCCCAGCGGCTACTATCAGATCATCGCCGGCGAGCGCCGCTGGCGGGCCTCCCGTATGGCGGGCCTGGAGGAGATCCCGGTCCGGGTCCTGGAGGCGGACGACCGCCGCACCGCGGAGCTAGCTCTGGTGGAGAACCTCCAGAGAGAGGATCTGAACCCCATCGAGGAGGCCAAGGGCTACCGGACCCTGATGGAGGACTATGGCCTGACCCAGGAGGAGACGGCCCGCAGCGTGGGGAGATCCCGGCCAGCCGTGGCCAATGCGCTGCGCCTGCTGAGCCTGAGTCCCCGGGTGATGGCGCTGGTGGAGAAGAAAGAGCTCTCCGCGGGCCACGCCAGGACCCTGCTGAGCCTGGGAGAGGAGCGTCTCCAATGGGAAGCCGCCCAGGAAGTGCTGAGGCGTTCTCTGTCCGTGCGCCAGACCGAGCAGCTTACCACCCGTCTGGCCAGAGCCGCCCGGCAGAGAGCGAAGAGCGAGGATCCCCTGGCGGTGAATTACGCCGCCGAGCTCAGCGAGGAGCTGACCCGCTGGCTGGGCCGCAGAGTGCAGCTGGTGGAGGGCGCACGGGGCGGCAAAATCGTATTGGACTATTATAACGAGGAGGATCGGGAGGACCTGATCGCCGCGCTGCGCAGACTGAAGAAGGAAGGTTAAACCATGCTGGATATACGCTTTATTCGTGAAAAACCCGAGATCGTCCGGGAAAACATCCGTAAAAAGTTCCAGGATGCCAAGCTGCCCCTGGTGGACGAGGTCCTGGAGCTGGACGCGAAGAACCGCGCCGCGATCACCGAGGCCAGCGACTTGCGCGCCCAGCGCAACGCCCTGAGCAAGGCCAACGGCCCTCTCTTCGGCAAGCTGAAGAAGGCCACAGAAGTGGAAAAAATTTCCATTCAGGCCCAGATCGACGAAAACATGGCCAAGGTCAAGGCCAACGACCTCCGCCGGGAGGAGCTGGAGAAGCTGGAGGAGGAATACGCGGCCCGGATCCACGCCATCCTGCTGCAGATCCCCAATATCATCGATCCCTCCGTGCCGATTGGCCCGGATGACAGCTATAATGTGGAGGTCCAGCGCTTCGGCGAGCCTCTGGTGCCGGATTTCCCCATCCCCTACCACACGGAGATCATGGAGCGTTTTGACGGCGTGGATATGGACGCCGCCGGGCGGGTCTCCGGCAACGGCTTCTACTATCTCATGGGCGACATCGCCCGGCTCCACTCGGCGGTGCTGGCCTACGCCCGGGATTTCATGATCGACAAGGGCTTCATCTACTGCATCCCGCCCTTCATGATCCACGGCAACGTGGTGGAGGGCGTCATGAGCCAGACGGATATGGACGCCATGATGTACAAGATCGAGGGCGAGGACCTGTATCTGATCGGCACCAGCGAGCACTCCATGATCGGCAAGTTCATCGACCAGATCCTGCCGGAGGAGAGCCTGCCCCAGACCCTGACCAGCTATTCCCCCTGCTTCCGCAAGGAGAAGGGCGCCCACGGCATCGAGGAGCGGGGCGTTTACCGCATCCACCAGTTCGAGAAGCAGGAGATGATCGTGGTCTGCAGGCCCGAGGAGTCCATGGCCTGGTATGAAAAGATGTGGCGTTGGTCCGTGGAGCTCTTCCGCAGCCTGGAGATCCCGGTGCGGCAGCTGGAATGCTGCTCCGGCGACCTGGCGGATCTGAAGGTGAAGAGCTGCGACATCGAGGCCTGGTCTCCCAGGCAGCAGAAGTACTTTGAGGTCTGCTCCTGCTCCAACCTGGGCGACGCCCAGGCCCGTCGGCTCAAGATCCGCATCAAGGGCGCCGACGGGAAGATGTATCTGCCCCACACCCTCAACAACACCGTTGTGGCTCCGCCCAGGATGCTCATCGCCTTCCTGGAGAACCACCTGCAGGCCGACGGCAGCGTCACCATCCCGGCGGTGCTGGTCCCCTACATGGGCGGCAAGACCGTCCTGCTTCCCAAGCGCTGATCCGCGCAAAACGCGGTTGGCATATTTTGAAAAAGAGGAGGATCACAAATGAAAAAGTTTTTTGGAGAATTCAAGACCTTCATCACTAAGGGCAACGTGCTCGACATGGCGGTCGGCGTCATCATCGGCGCGGCTTTCGGCGCGATCACGAACGCTCTGGTGAACAATGTCATCAACCCCCTGCTGGCGTGGCTGTTCAAGGCTCCGGACTTCACCAAGCTGAACATCATGCTTCGCCCCGCAGAGATGAACGATGCCGGTGAGGTAACCCAGGAAGCGCTCGTTCTGGGAATCGGCGTCTTCATCAACGCCATCCTCAACTTTATCATTGTCGCCTTCGTTCTCTTCTGCGTCATCAAGGCCTTCAACAAGGCCAAGGCGCTGGCCGAAACCAAGAAGAAAGAGGAAGAGGAAGCGAAACCCGAAGAGCCTGCCGGCCCCAGCACCGAGGAGCTGCTCACCGAGATCCTGGCAGAGCTGAAGAAGAAGTAAACGAGAAACGTCCATACTGTTTTGAAAGGACCGGCCGCAAGGCCGGTCCTTCAAGCTGTCGGCAAAGTGTCGACAGCTTGAAAGCAAAAATGGAAACTTCCGAAAAAGTTCCCATTTTTGCAAGATTGAACGTGAAGGGGGGCATACCCTCCCCCCTTCACAATCCCCCCATGCGCATCGAAGTCTTCCCGCATGACTTTGTCTACAGTCTCAGGACCGGCCGCAAGGCCGGTCCTTCTTTGTGAAGATAAACCCCAGGCGTCTGCCCGGTGTTGTCATCCTGAGCGAGCGTCAGCGAGTCGAAGGATCTTTTCCGTAGCGCCGGGCATTGCCCGGCGAAGCTCGCGTGGGACGACGCGGCTCGACGGGCGCTGGCGCGGATCGGCGGGCGACCGCAAGGGTCGCCCCTGCGGCGAAGGACGGGGCGTCGGAGGGGGACGGAGGACCCCTTCCGTCATCCGGCTTGCGGGGGACGCCGGATGCCACCTCCCCCGGAGGGGGAGGCAAGAGCGCGGGGGGGCGGGCGACCGCAAGGGTCGCCCCTACGGCGTGGGACGGGGCGTCGGAGGGGGACGACGGCTTGCCTCCCTCCTAGAGGGAGGTGTCGCGGCGCGTCCCCCGCAAGCGCCGTGACGGAGGGAGTTCCCGCGGATCGGCGGGCGACCGAAGGTCGCCCCTACGGGAGGGGCGGAGGAAGGCGTGTGTAGGGGCCGGCCCCCTGGACGGCCCGGCGGGACAGTGCTGTTTCCAGGAAAACGAAGGGCGAATCCGTGTCCTGCGGAATGCGGATCCGCCTTATGTGCGTGTTCCGTGGCAAGAAGTGACAGCGGGCTGTCGAGGGCGCCAGCCCCTACAGAGGAGGACGGGCGTCGGCGAGGATCGGCGGGCGACCGCAAGGGTCGCCCCTACGGCGGGGGACGTACACCGGCGCGGCTTACCTCCCCTGTGCAAGGGGAGGTGGCATCCGGCGTCTCACGCAAGCCGGGTGACAGAGGGGTTGTACCGCCTTCCACGGGCGACCGAAAGGAATCGCCCTTAATACTATTCTTCAATAGAAAAACTTGAATCTTTCTGACCGGATTTGTGCCATGCTTCGTTGGCGGCCTTGACCATATATCTCCATTATGCTCTGCGGCCACCGCCTTGCCTGACGCAAATCCGCCTCAGAAATCTTTCAAGCTTCCTTATCGAAGAATAGTATAAGAACGGGGCGGCGCGGATCGGCGGGTCGTCGGCGCGGGGAGCAAAAAAACACGGGAGAAAAACTCCCGTGTTTTTTTGTCGGAAAAGTGTTGCTGGTTCAGCGCATGCCCTTGTCGTAGGGGATGCCCTCCGCCTTGGGCGCCCGGGAGCCCTTCGATGTAAAGGCCAGAACGAGCAGCGTGATGATGTAGGGGAGCATTCTGTAGACATGGGAGCTGATCCCGATCTTTGCGAGCATCTTGACGCCGTCTCCGTTGATATCCAGGCTGGAATACGCTGCGGCGACGCACTTGAAGAGACCGAACAGCAGGGAAGCGCCTGCAATGTTCAAGGGGCGCCAGTTGCCGAAGATCATGACCGCAAGAGCAAGGAAGCCGAAGCCCGCTACATCGCCGTTGGAAGTGCAGTTGGCAGTAGTCAGCGAGTATACAAAGCCGCCCATGCCGGCCAGAGCACCGGAAATGGAAACGCCGGCATAGCGCATCTTGTGGACGTTGATGCCCAGGGAGTCTGCTGCCTGAGGATTCTCGCCGCAGGAGCGGAGCCGAAGCCCAAAGCGGGTCTTATAGAGGATGATCGAGAGAACGATGAAGATCAAAATGCAGACGTATGTGGCAAGGTAAACCTTGTGAAGGAGCGTGTTGCCCAAGAAGCCCAGATCTGCGTTCTTCTCAAAGCCAAGCGTGGTCTTTTTGATCATAAACCAGCTGGCGGCGTCGCCCTTCGCCATCTGCAGGGTGTTCTGATTGGCGATGAGACGGATGAAGAAGAGCACGAGAGCGGGAGCCAACAGGTTCAGCGCCGTGCCGCCGATGGTTTGGTCCGCGCGAAGGTTAACAGAGGCAAAGCTCAGCAGCAGGGAGAAGATGGCTCCCATGAGCGCGGCGACGAGCATGGCCAGCAGTTCAAATCCCTGAAGTGCCATCCAGTTGCCGGCAGCTTTCGCCTCGACGAACCATCCGGCTGTTTGCGCGAGGTTGACGAACAGCACGCCCATGAATGCGCCGAAGATCATGATACCTTCCAGAGCAAGGTTGATGATACCGCTTCGCTCGGAGAATACGCCCGCCAGAGCGACGATCATCAGAGGAACCGCGTAGATTAAGGTTTGCTGAATCAGGAACGTCATACCTCATCGCCTCCTTTCTCCGTGTTTGCAGCAGCATCTGCGGCTGGTGCCAGGTCCACTGCGGGAGCAGGCTCTGCCGGCGCGGCCGGAGCAGGCCCGTCGCTCTTCGACAAGGCCTTTTTCTTGGCCTTGCCTGCGATGAGCATACGAATTGCCAGAGAGAAGGCGGAGAGATAAACGATGACGGCGATGATGACGTCGGTGATATACTCATTGTAGGCGGTCAAATTGGTGAGCTGCAGACCGACGATGTCCAGCATGGCCATAAAGATCGCGGCAAAGATGACGCCGATGGGATTGTTCAGCGCCAGCAGTGCCACAGGAATGCCGTTGAAGCCTGTGGAGGGGAGAGACTGATAGGTGCTCCAGAAAAACTCCGTGTTGCCGGACAGGAAGTACAGGGAAGCGCCGGCCGCGGCCAGACCGCCGGCCAGTGCCATGGAAAGGACGATGTTGCGTTTGTCGTGAATACCTGCGTAACGCGCGGCATGGCGATTTGCGCCGCAGGCCTTCAACTCATAACCAAGCGTGGTCTTGCTGATCAGGATGTAAACGGCAATTGCAAGCAGAATCGCAATCAGGATTCCGGCGTTGATCTGAGAGCCGGGGAAGATCTTGTTCAGACCGAGCTTGGTGGTGGCAATGCCGGCGCCGTCCACATATGTTCCGTCCACGAGGCCGTAAGTGGTCTTGTAGATGTAACCGGACTTGGTGCCCTCGACCATGTTTTTCAAATTGCTCTCGTCAAAGGCCCAGGTGACCAGATTTGCGGCGATCCAGTTGGTCATGATACAGGCCAGAACCTCGTTGATGTTCAGAAACGCCTTAACAAGACCGGGGATGGCGCCCCAAAGCATACCGCCGAGAACGCCGCCCAAGAAGGCCAGTATCCAGATCAGCCAGCCGGGCATGCTGCCGGAGGGGATGCTCAGGGCGATGAACAGGGTTCCGAGGGTGCCCATCAGATATTGGCCGGGGGCGCCGATGTTGAACAAACCCGTCTTAAACGCAAGCGCGACCGAAAGGCCGGTCATGATGAGCGGAGTGGCGCGGAACAGCATGTTGCCGATGTTGGCGGAGTTGAAGCCCCAGGTCAATGAGCCGGAGGCATTTCGCCCGGTGCTCAGGATGCCGATAAAGATCAGTCGAATACCTTCCCAAGCGCCCTTCAAAGAGATTCTCTCGTTGCAGAGACCCACGATAAAAACGACGATCGCGCCGACAAAGAGGCCAAAGAGTATTGAGATGAGAGAAGACAGGATCTTCTGCGTCCCCTCTTTTTTCCAGAATGTCATACCGTCTCACCCTCCTTCCCGGAGCGTTTTGCACCAGACATATACAGACCAAGTTCCTGAGCGGAGGTCTTTTTCGGATCCAGTTCGCCGACGATCTCGCCTTCATACATCACCAGGATTCGATCGGACAGGCTCAAGACCTCCTCCAGCTCCAGAGAGACGAGGAGGATCGCCTTGCCTTCGTCACGCTGTGCAACGAGCTGGCTGTGGATGAACTCGATGGCGCCGACGTCCAGACCGCGGGTGGGCTGAACGGCAACGACCAGAGGCTTGTTCCTGTCCAGCTCCCGAGCGATGATGGCCTTTTGCTGGTTGCCGCCGGACATGCTTCGGGCGATGGTGATAGGACCTTGGCCGGAGCGCACGTCAAAGCGATCGATCAGCCTCTGGGCATAGGAGCGGACATTGTCAAACCGAATGAAGCCGCCGTGCTGGAACTCGGGCTCCTGATAACGCTGAAGGACCATATTCTGCTCAAGCGTAAAGTCGAGCACCAGGCCGTGTTTGTGCCGGTCTTCGGGGATATGGCTCATATTCATGCCGCGATGCTTGATGGAATACTTGGAAATGTCTTCGCCGCAGAGCTCGATTTTTCCTCCAGTAAGAGGCTCCAGGCCCGTCAGGCCAAAAACGAACTCGGTCTGACCGTTGCCGTCGATACCGGCGATACAGACGATCTCGCCGGCGCGAACATCCAGAGAGACATTGTTCACGGCGTTGCGCTTGTGCAGCTTGGAGGCCACGGACATGTTCTCGATGTGCAGAACGACGTCCTTGGGCTTGGCGGGTTCCTTAACGACCTCAAGCTGAACCGGTCTTCCGACCATCATGTTGCTCAGTTCCTGCTTGTTGGTATCCTTGGTGTTGACCGTGCCGATGTAGCGGCCTTTCCGGAGGACAGAAACGCGGTCGGCCACAGCCATGATCTCGTTGAGCTTGTGCGAGATAAAGAGGATGGACTTCCCCTCTTTTACCAGGTTCTTCATGATCGACATCAGCTCTTCGATCTCTTGCGGAGTCAATACGGCAGTGGGCTCGTCAAAGATAAGGATCTCGTTGTCGCGATACAGCATCTTCAGGATTTCGGTGCGCTGCTGCATGCCGACGGTGATGTCCTCCACCTTGGCGTCCAAGTCGACCTGCAGGCCATACTTCTCGGAGAGCTGCTCGACTTTTTGACGCGCTTGTTTTTTCTGAAGGAATCCGAGTTTCGTATCCTCGGCGCCGAGAATGATGTTCTCAAGAACCGTGAACACTTCGACCAGCTTGAAGTGCTGGTGCACCATACCGATGTGGAGTGCGGTTGCGTCGTTGGGGTTGTTGATTTTGACGGGCTTTCCGTCCTTGCGGATCTCGCCGGCTTCCGGCTGATAAAGACCAAACAGGACGCTCATCAAAGTGGATTTGCCTGCGCCGTTCTCACCGAGCAGTGCGTGAATCTCGCCTCGTTTGAGTTGCAGCGTGATGTCGTCGTTGGCTTTGATGCCGGGAAACTCTTTCGTAATGTGAAGCATTTCGATCACATACTGCGGAGCATCATCCATAAGCGCCACCTACTTTCTTTTCCGTATATTCCGCACAATGCGGTAGGCTAATGAAATAATTATACTGGAAACCCAAAACAATTGCAAGATTTTTGCGACAGAATTACGAGCAGAACAGAAAAATAGGGAAAGCCCGAAGACTTTCCCTATTTTTCCAGAAGCAATCAATTACTCGACGATGTTCAGAGTGAGGAAATCGGTGCTGGCCAGATTGGCGTAGTCGTCGTCGATCTCGATGTCGCCGGCGATGATGGCGGCGAGCATGGCCTCATACTCCTCAACGGTCCAACCGGTGAGGGACCAGGTGGCAACAGGCAGACCAACAGCATTCTCAGCAGCGCCCAGGCTGGAGTCCTTGCCGCCGATCTCGTCCCAAGTGCCGTCGTAGGCCTTGGTCAGAGCCCAGATAACGGAGTCGGACAGGCCCTTCATAGCGGAGGTGATAACGGTCTCGGACTCGAAGGACTGGTCAACGTCAACACCGATAACGGCGCAGTCGTTGGCGGAGGCAGCAGCGGAGATGGAGGCAAACATGGAGCCGCCGCAGGCGAAGATGGCCTCGGTGCCGTCCTCATACCAGCCGTTGGCCAGAGTCTGCAGCTCGGGGGAAGCGGAGAAGGAGGAGCCGTACAGCCAAGAGTAATTCATCTCGACGTGCACGCCCATCTCCTCAGCGGCAGCAGCAGCGCCCTGAACAAAGCCGTAGCCGTAACGGCAGCAGGCGGGGTTGGTTCCGCCGCCGCCACCGCAGAAGCCGAGCTTGGTGAAGCCTTCCTTGACGGTAGCATAACCGGCAAGGTAGCCGCACTGCTCTTCCTTGAAGGCGATACCGGCAATGTTGTCCAGACCCTCAAAGGACCAGCCATCAACGAAAACGAACTTAACATCGGTGAACTCGGCAGCGGCCTTGGCAAGAGCGTTGCCCTGCATGAAGCCGGCGCAGACAATGACCTTGGCGCCGTTGTCGGCAGCGGCCTTCATGGCGTCGTAACGGTCGTCGTCAGTGGCCTGGTCGCCGTTGGCGGGCTGATAGTACTTGTAGCTCAGGTCATTGGCAGCAGCAAAAAGCTTCACGCCGTCAAAAGTGCCCTGGTTAAAGGACTTGTCCTTGAGCTGGCCAACGTCGGTGACGAACGCGAGCTCATATTTGCCGTCGGCAGAGGTCATTTCGTCGGGAATGTCATCAGCGATCAGGGCGGCCTCCTCGGCCTCTTCAGCGGGTTCTTCGGCCAGAGCCATGGTGGAGCACAGGGCGACCATCATGCACAGGCACAGGAACAGTGCGAGATACTTCTTCATTTTTTTCCCTCCAAAAATAATATATGGTGGATTTGGAACGCTTCTTTCAGTTCCTTTCAGAATTATATCATGAGCACCCGCAGTAAATCAAGAACAATATTCTTAAAAATCTGCCAATCTGCGCAGGCGCTTTTCGGGCATTTTTAACCATTTTTTCAGGAGCTCGCGGCACGAGCCCATCCAGCAAAAAACCGAAGCCGAGGCTTCGGTTTTTTGCTGGATGAGAGATGAGAGGATCAGAGCTGTGCCATCTTCACCGCGGTGTCCAGGGCGACCTCCATCATCTGGGTGAAGCCGATCTGCCGCTCCTCGGCGGTCAGATTGTCCTGGGGCCGGTAGATGTGGTCGGAGATGGTGCAGATGCACAGGGCCCGCTTGTGGGCATAGGCGGCGTTGGTATAGAGGCCGGCGGCCTCCATCTCCACGGCCATCACGCCCATGCGCTTCCACTCGTCGTTTTTGCCGTGGCCCTCGGGGGTGTAGAAGGGGTCGGAGGACAGGATGTTGCCCACGTGGGCCTCGATCCCGTGCTCCCTGCAGGCCTCCACGGCCTTGGAGAGCAGGGTGAAGTCGGCGATGGGGGCGTAAGTGGCCAGCTCCCCGAGCCCGAAGCTCTTGACATAGCTGGAATTGGTGCAGGCGCCCTGGGCGATTACGATGTCCCGCAGCTTGATATCGTCCTGCAGCGCGCCGGCGGAGCCGATGCGGATGATATTGTCCACATCATAGAAGTGGAACAGCTCCCAGCTGTAAATCCCGATGGAGGGGATGCCCATGCCCGAGGCCATGACCGTGACGGGCACGCCCTTCCAGGTGCCGGTGTGGCCCTGAACGCCGCGGACGTTGTTGACCAGGACCGGGTCGGTGAGGAAGGTTTCGGCAATGAACTTGGCCCGCAGGGGATCGCCGGGCATCAGAACGGTTTTGGCGAAGTCTTCTTTTTTGGCGTTGATATGGGGGGTGGGGATCGGCATGATGGGTTCCTCCTTTTATTCCGGTTTCACGATGTGCTTTTTTTCAGTATAGCGAAGAAAAAGGCAAAAGTCAAATTGAAAGAGAGAAAGAACTATGGTATGATAAGTCGAAACACGGCAAAACATGACACGATGGAGGAAAGGCTATGCAAGACATCATGGTTATCGGCATTGCCGGCGGCACCGGCAGCGGCAAGACCACCATTACCCGCAAGCTGATCCAGGCCTTCGGAGAAGAGGTCTCGGTGGTGCATCACGACAATTACTACAAGGCCCATCACGACATGCCCTTTGAGGAGCGCTCCAAGCTCAACTACGACCATCCCAACGCCTTTGACACGGACCTGATGCTGGAGCACATCCGCCAGCTCAAGCAGGGCAAGAGCATCCTCTGCCCGGTCTACGACTATACCATCCACGACCGGACGGACAAGACCATCCTCATCCGTCCCACCCGGGTCATCATCGTGGAGGGCATCCTGATCTATGAGAGCCTGGAGCTCTGCAAGGAGATGGACATCAAGATCTATGTGGACACCGACGCGGACGTGCGCATCCTGCGCCGCATCGTGCGGGACGTGCGGGATCGCGGCCGGAGCCTGGAGGGAGTCATCGACCAGTACCTCAACACAGTCAAGCCCATGCATGAGCAGTTTGTGGAGCCCTCCAAGCGCCGGGCGGACGTGATCATCCCCCAGGGCGGCCACAACCAGGTGGCCCTGGAAATGGTCATCGAGCGGGTCCGGGCCCATCTGATGCAGTAGTTCGTAGTTCGTAGTTCGTAGAAGACGGGGACGCGGCGGTACGGAGTTCGCAGTTCGTAGAAGACGGGGATGCGGGGCTCTTGCCTCCCTCTCTGAGGGAGGTGTCATCCGGCGTCTCACGCAAGCCGGATGACGGAGGGAGTATTTGCCTTCCCCGCGCACGGGGAAGGTGGCATCCGCCGATCCCCCGCGAGGCGGATGACGGATGAGGTCCCCCTCGTCTCGCGCCCACGTCCGTCCGCACCCGTAGGGGCGCTTCAGGTCGCGCCCGCCGTCCCCCACCCACGCCCGCTGTCGCGGGACGGACGCTCCCTCAGTCACGGCGCTTGCGGGGGACGTGCCGTGCCAGACCCAAGACCCTCGGAGAGGGAGCCTATAAGGAAGGAGATTGAAATGGCAAAGCTATACTTCAAATACGGCGCCATGGGCTCTTCCAAGTCCGCCCAGGCGCTGATCACCAAATTCAACTACGAGGAGCAGGGCATGAGCGTCTGGCTCATCAAGCCCAGCACCGACACCCGGGATGGGGCGGACGTGATCCGCAGCCGCATCGGGCTTGCCAACCACGCCCAGATCATCACCCCCGAGCAGGACATCACCCTGGCCTACCGGGCCGCGGGGAAGCGGGACGTGATCATCGCCGACGAGGCCCAGTTCTTCACCCCGGAGCAGATCGACCAGCTGCGGACCCTGGTGGACGAGGAGGACCTGCCGGTACTGTGCTTCGGCCTGCGGACGGACTTTTTGACCCACTTCTTCCCCGGCGCCCGCCGCCTCATGGAGCTGGCGGACTCCATCACCGAGATCAAGACCATCTGCACCTGCGGCCGCAAGGCCACGGTGAACGCCCGCATCGACGGGAACGGGCGCATCGTCACCGAGGGCGCCCAGGTGATGCTGGGCGGCAACGACAGCTATGTGGCCATGTGCCACAGCTGCTGGAAGCGGAAGATCCGGGAGCAGCAGGATGCAGCCCGTTGACCTGTCTTCCTGGCCCCGGCGGGAGATCTTCGCATTCTTCTCCGGCATCTCCAACCCCTTCTACGCCGTCACCTTCCGCCTGGACGTGACGGCGCTGCGGCGTTATACCAAAGAGCGGGGCCTGTCCTTCTACCACAGCATGATCTGGCTGTGCACCCGGGCCCTGGCGCGGGTGGAGGCCTTCTCCTACGCGATCCGCGAGGGGGAGCTGGTGCGCCTGGAGAGCCGCCGCCCCAGCTTCACCCATCTGAAGCCGGGCAGCGAGAGCTTTCAGATCGTCACCCTGCCCTGCGAGGGGAGCCTGGAGGAATTCTGCGCCGCGGCGAGGGAAAAGGCGGAGAAGCAGGATTATTTCATCGACTTTGCCGGCGAGGGGATCGACATGATCTTCCTCTCCTGCCTGCCCTGGCTGGATCTCACCGCCCTCACCAACGAGCGGGACCTGGATCCGGACGACGCCATCCCCCGCATCGCCTGGGGCAAATTTGTTCCGGAAAACGGCCGCCTGATGCTGGGCCTCTCCGTGGAGGTGAACCACCGCTTCATCGACGGGGCGCACATCGGCCAATTCGCCCGGGAGCTGGAGCGGATGATGGCGGAGCTGTGACTGTGGAGGCACGCACCGCCCGGGAAAGCGGCCGAAGGCCGATCAGACCGATCCCTCGCGCGAAAACAAGTGAATAACTGTGAGGGCGCGGCAGAAGGGCCGCGCCCTTGTTTGCGCCGTGTCGGCGGGCTTTGCCTTGACAGCAAAGCGCCGCGCTTCTATAATGATACCAGATTCTGCCGCCGGTCTCGCCCGCCGCGCTGCGGACGATCGAGATGAGAAAGAAGGATTCTGCAATGAAGAGACGGCTTTCCCTGTGCCTGGCACTGCTGCTGCTTTTCTCCCTGGCGGGGCCCGCCTGCGCCTTCGGCGATACGATCACCAGCGGTGTCGGCAGCGGCATCGGCGTCACGGTGACGCTGACCAGGCTGGGCGAGGCGGAGGGCGCGGCCATCGAAAACGCAGACTGCGAGGCTGCCGGCCTGATCGCGCAGCGCGGCGGCATGCAGCAGCTGCTCGACTGGAGGGGCGTTCCGGTGAGCGGGAGCTACGACCTCATCGATCCCCTGTGCGACGGGTATTGGCTGGTGTATCAGTACAGCGCCGGCGCCAACTGCTGCGGCCTGATGCGGGACGATGGGACCCTTGTGATCCCGGTCTCCGCGGCGATCATCAAAGAGGTGAACGGGCCGGACTATGTCAATCGCTGGCAGGCCGGATTCCGCTACATTGAGGTCGTCTATGCCGGGGAGGCGCTCTCCGGGGACGATAGCGCGTATCTCTATGTGGGTTATACCCCCTATTCCGGCTATTCTCTCTACTATGATCTGCTGCGGGAGCGCTTTGTCGGCGAGCTCCGGCGGGAAAGCGCCTCCGAGTCGCCCTATTCGGTCAGTGCCGTGGGGGACAAGCTCTTTTTCGGGAACCGCGGCACGGTCTATGACGAAAACGGCGCCGCGATCCTGACGGACCCGAGCCTCAAGGCGGAGCGGGACATTTTCGTCCGGGCGAACGGGGACGGGTACTCCGTGCTGGACAGCGGCCTGCGGGAGCTGGCCCGCTTCCCGGACCTGCCCAACACCTTTGGGGGCGACAGCGCCTATTTCAAGCTCTGCGAGAACAACTGGTACCGGGTCGTGGACCGGAGCGGGCGGCAGCTCGGCGAGCTGCGCTTCTTCATGGAGCCCGAGGAATGGGGCACTTTCTTTGTCGGCATGGATGATTCCGGCCGCTTCCTGGCCATGGATCACAGCGGGCGAACGGTGCTCTCCGCCGCGGACGACGCGGCCGGCATCGACTGGGCGCCCTGCGGCTTCGTGGTGCTGAGCTTCAGCTGGAACGAGAGCGGCCTGCTCTGTCCGGACGGTACGCTTTTGCGCGGCTTTGGCGAGGACGTGTCGATCACCGACCTTCTGGTGACCCGGAGGACCGGCGGCCGGACCTCCGTGCTGGTGCTGGACGACAAGGACTTCAGCCTGACCCTGCCGGAGGGGGCGCAGATCAGCCTGCTGGACCCCTATGACTGGGGCGCCCCGGTCCTGGCGGTGATCCGGGAGCAGAACGGGATCTGTACGCTGGTCAATCTGGTCAACGGCGAGGCGCTGATGAAGGTGGACTGCAGCGACGTTTATTACAGTCCCTTCCTCTTTGCCAACGGCTGTCTCTACGCGCTCAACAGCGACACCTGTCTTTACGAGGTCTACCGGGTGGATATCGCTTGCTGAGCCCAGCCCCCGCCCATTGGCCGTCCGCCGTTTCGCGCCGACGCTCCGTCTTCCTCCGTAGGGGCGACCTTTGGTCGCCCGCCGATCCGCGTCAACATCCGTCCACACCGTAGGGGCGACCTTGCCCCTCCCGAAACCCGGGTAACAGTCATTGGGAAGTGTGTGGAAGAACAAATCCACGCACTTCCCCAGCGATATCCCTCGGTAATGATTGACAAACACGTTATCATGCCCAACCATATCCACTTGATCGTTACGATCCGCGAAGACCCGGGAGGGGCAAGCCCCTCCCCTACGCTGTATGATGTGGTGCGCGTTTTGAAATCACTGACAACGCGATTGTCCCGAAAGCATTTGGGGGATTCGCCTCTTTGGCAGCGCTCCTACTACGAACACGTGATCCGGAGTGAGGCAGACTACCGGGAAATCTGGGACTATGTCGACACGAATCCCGCCAGGTGGGCGGAAGATCGGTATTATACAGAATAAACAGCAAGGACGCGGCAAAAACGCCGCGTCCTCAGACAGCTTGAGGGACGCTGCCAGACGGCAGCGTCCCTTGTTTTCTGAAAGCGGAACGCCGAAAACGCGCCGAACCCCTTCCGTCATCCGCCTCCCGTGAGATCGGCGGCTTGCGTTTCCCCCTCGGGGGAGGCAAAATCGCACCCCCGTCTTCTACGAACTACGAACTGCGAACTGCGAACTGCCCGCGCCCGCGGCACTGCCCGCTCACTTCAGCTCGTAGAGCTTCGTAAATTTCTCCTCCAGGTAGTCCAGGAAGTAGTTCACGTTCAGGCTCTCGCCGGTGACGGCGCGGATCCACTCGTCCGGCGTGGTCAGGGAGGCGATGGAGAACACATGCTCCGTGAGCCAGTCCCGGATCCTCGTGAGCTCCCCGGCCCGGACGGCGGCGTCCACGTCGAAGTCCTTCTCCATCCGCCGCAGGATCTGCACCCCGTAGGCGTTGCCCAGGGCGTAGGAGGGGAAATAGCCGAAAGAATAGCCGGACCAGTGCACGTCCTGCAGGCAGCCCTGGGCGTCGTCGGGCACCTCGATGCCCAGATACTCCTTGTATTTGGCGTTCCAGAGGGCAGGGATCTCGTCCACCGTGATCTCGCCGTTGATGAAGGCCTTCTCCAGCTCGTAGCGGATCATGATGTGCAGGCAGTAGCTCAGCTCGTCCGCCTCGGTGCGGATCAGGCTGGGCCGGGCCACGTTCACGGCCTCGTAGAGCTCCCGGTCGCTGATGTCGTCGAAGACGCCCTCGCTGAGCTCCCGGATCTTGGGGGCCACCAGGCTGATGAAGGCCTCGCTCCGGCCGATCAGGTTCTCGTAGAAGCGGGAGATGGTCTCGTGCATGGCGCTGGTCATGTTGTCGGCGCAGTGCTGGTCGTGCAGCTCCTGGGGCTCGTTCTGCATGAACAGCGCGTGACCGCCCTCGTGGAGGGTGGTGAACACGTTGGAGATGAAGCTGTCCTCGTGGTAGTGGGTGGTGACGCGCACGTCGTACCGGCCGAAGTTGGTGGTGAAGGGGTGCTCGGTGGTCATCAGCACCAGGGCAGACTGCCGCAGGCCCTCCAGCTTCAGCAGATACCTGGACATGGCCTCCTGCCGGGGGATGGGCACCGGGCGGGACATGAAGTCCTCCCGGATGGGCTTGCCCTCGGCCACGATCCGCTGCAGCAGGGGCACGATCCGCTCCTTCAGCGCGGCGAAGAAGCCGTCCAGCTGCGCGATGCTGCCGCCCTTTTCGGTGTCGTCCAGGCAGCTGTCGTAGGGCGTGGCCTTCTTCTCTTCCCGCAGGTCGATGGCCAGGCGGGTGTAGTGGATCAGATCCGCCAGGGATTTGCGGAACAGGGAGAAATCGCTGGCCTTTTTGGCGCTCAGCCAGTCGCCATAGGCCTTGTTGGTGACCAGATCCATCTCATAGGAGAGCTGGGCGGAAATGTTCTTGGTCTTGCTCCAGTAGTCATAGAGATGCTCAACGGTCTTCTTCTGCACGGGGCTCAGGCCCTCGTTGTTCTCATGCAGCTCCCGGATCAGCCTCTCGTAGGTCTTGCTGTGGGTCAGCTTGTGGACCTGCTTGCCCAGGACGGCCATGTCCTTGCCGGCGGGCTCGATGCCCTCCTCCGGGGCGCAGCACTCCATGTCGAAGCTCATCTTGCCGATGGCGTGGAAATAGGACTCGATCTCGTCCAGGATCGCGAAGAGTTTTTTCAGTTTCTGCCGGTTGGTCATTTCCAATCTCCTTTCCTTATGGCATCCCCTTGCGCGGGGAGAATTTTTGTGTGGATCATTCCGTTCCCTTCGGCGCCAGGCGGCGGTACAGCCGGCTCAGACCTTCGCAGATCCAGCCCGTCAGCGGGCGGGCCAGCGTTTCCGCCAGCCAGGCCAGGGGGATACAGACCAGCAGGCTCGCCAGGGCGCAGAGGGCATAGAGGAAGATCCAGGCCCCCCGATGGGGGATCAGGCGCCAGCCGATGGTGTAGATCACCAGATCCGTCGCGTTGGAGAACAGATAGATCGAGAGGGACAGCAGGGACAGCCTCCGGATCCCGGCGCCGAGCCAATTCGGGCAGCGGCTCAGATCCAGGTTCAGCAGCAGCAGGAAGAGCAGCACCGAACAGATCAGGACCTCAAAGCCGTCATAATTGTTGGCGTCGACGAAGACGAAGGGATAGGGGCGGCTGAGGACAAAATTGATGCTTGCGGAGACGATCAGCGCGATCAGGAGGCCCAGGGCCAGAAGGCCGGGGCGGAGCTTGCGGCGATACTCCCGGATATAGGCGCCGATGAAAAAGAAGGCGATGGGGTAGAGACAGTTCCACCAGATCATGTAGAGCTGATAGCGCAGATTCAGCAGACTGGGCACCGAGCTCAGATAGATCATGGTCCCCAGCAGCACCAGCCGCTTCCGCCGGGTTTTCAAGGCCTCCCAGGTCAGATTCAGGAAGGGGATCAGCAGAAACAGGCCGGTGTACATGGCGATATACCAGCTGTAGGTGTTGGCTCTGTGGTTCAGGACGCCGTAGATCGCCGAGCGCAGGCTGATGGCTTCCCCCAGCGCGAAACGGCGGACCAGGAGACTGGCTGCGCAGGAGAGCAGATAGATCACATAGATCCGCACCAGGCCCAGATAATAGCGGGCGGACAGCTTCTTGCGGCAGCACAGATAGCCGGTGAGCATCAGAAACAGCGGCACACAGCTGAGGAGCAGGGCCCGCAGCAGATTCATGATCCAGTGGGGAAAATCCACATTGGGCGTTTGGTACCAGCCGCTGTTGTAGATGAAGTGCAGAAACAGCACAAAGATCACCGCAGCGCAGCGGATCAGGTCCAGATTCGCGTCTCGTTTCATGGCGCCTCCTCAGCCGGAGAAATGCTGGCACAGGTGCCGGACGCAGCAGGCCTCGCAGCGGGGCTTGCGCGCGTCGCACACCGCCCGGCCGTGGAGCACGATGCAGTGGCAGAAATCCGAGGAGGACTCCGGCGGCAGGAGCTTCCGCAGGGCCGCCTCGATCTTCGGAGGGTCCTTCAGATCGTCCACCAGGCCCAGCCGGTTGGAGATGCGGATGCAGTGGGTGTCCACCACCACGGAGCCGGGGACCCGGAACACGTCCCCCAGGATGAGATTGGCGGTCTTGCGGCCCACGCCGGGAAGCCGGGTCAGCTCCTCCATGGTGGCGGGGACCTTGCCGCCGTGCTTTTCCAGGATCATCTGGGCGCAGGCGACGATGTCCCTGGCCTTGGCCCGGAAGAACCCGCAGGAATGGACGTATTTCTCCACCTCTTCCACGTCCGCGGCGGCGAAGCTCTCCAGGGTGGGAAAACGCGCGAAGAGGGCAGGGGTGATCTGGTTCACCCGTTCGTCGGTGCACTGGGCGGCCAGACGCACGGAGAAGAGCAGCTCGTAGTCCTTGCCGTAGTCCAGGGTGCAGCTGGCCTCCGGGTATTCCGCCAGCAGCAGCCGGACGATTTCATTGACCTGTTCCTGAGTGCGCATGTTGCTTCCTCCTGTCTGTCTCTCACGGAAAGGGTGAGCAAGCCGGGCAAAGGAGCTTCCCTTGCCCGTTCTTCAAAAAAATCGGCAAGCTCATTGTACGCTGAGCTTGCCGATTCGTCAATCGCCGGGAATCAAGTTCCTCCTTCGGCGTTCCCGCCCGGGAGGGATCCGGCAGCCTTAGCGGCTCAGCTTGATGCCGCCGCCGCACTCGATCGAGTCGATCTGGACCCGGTGGTAATAGCCGCCGTAGTTGGTGCCGTACTGTCCGCCGTAGCCCCAGGCTGCCTGGACGGAGACGGTCTTGGTCTCGCCCGCCCCCAGGTTCACGGTAAAGGTGTGCTTGCCGATCTGGGTGCTGGTTTGGTCGTTGCTGTCCTGATGGATGTCGGGAGAGGTCATGGTCACATACATGTCGTCCACCCGGATGCCGACAGAATTGTCCAGGCCGGGAGTTTGCAGGCTCTGGTGGTCGGCGAAGACGATGATGGTGATCTCCACCTGGTCAGGGCTCACGGCCCGGGCTTCCCAATCGGCGTGGATATTCAGGAAGGTGCCGGAGTCGCTGTAGAACGTGTCTTTCCCCATGAGGTACGGGGTAAAGTCGCCGGAAGGCTGCGCGGCGGGCGGAGTTTCCACCGTTGCGGGCAGCTCGCTGGGCGCGGTGTAGGTCTGGGTGTTGTCCGGCGTGGTCGGCTGGTTGTTGACCGGCTGCTGGTTGTTGGCGGGCTGCTGGTTGTTGGCAGGCTGCTGATTGTTGGCGGGCTGCTGGTTGTTGGCCGGGGCAGCAGTGGGCTGGGTGGTCTGGCCGCCGTTATTGCCGCCGTTGTTGCCGCCGTTGTTGCCGCCGTTATTGCCGCCGTTATTGCCGCCGATGTAGCTGGTGCCGCTGTTGGAGTTGGGCAGCACAGTTACCGGGCCATAGTCTTCGATGGGCTCAGAACTGTCCCCGGTCACAATGGCGTTGGGGTCCTGATCCAGAGGCTGAAAGGCCTGGGTGTTGGGGGTCTGCTCCTGAGCCTGCTGGGCGGCGCGCTTGTCGTCCACAGTCTTCAGCACCATGATGACGATCACGACCACCAGCAGGAATACGACGATGAACAAGACCGCAGAGATCCGATCTTTTTCCGTCTTTTTCTTTGTCTCCATCTCAAAAAGGCTCCTTTCCGAGGATATGGATAGAGTATAACACAGCTATTTCAAAATGTCTACAAATTCGTTACGGAATTCAGGAAAAATAAGAGGTCGGGGAAGACGAGCCCCGATGAAAAAATCCCGTACCGGGCGGCACGGGATTTTTCTGCGCCCTGGGCTGCTTGGATTAAAGCTGCTTCTGAGCGTTGATCTTGACGCCGGGGCCCATGGTGGAGGCGGTGACGCAAGAACGGATATACTGGCCCTTGGCGGCGGCGGGCTTGGCCTTGATGATGGCGCTGATGAGAGCCACATAGTTCTCATACAGCTTCTCGGCGCCGAAGCTGACCTTGCCGATGGGGCAGTGGATGATGTTGGTCTTGTCCAGACGGTACTCGACCTTACCGGCTTTGGCTTCCTTCACGGCCTGGGACACGTTGGGGGTAACGGTGCCGGCCTTGGGGGAGGGCATCAGGCCCTTGGGGCCCAGGATCTTACCCAGACGGCCCACGGTGCCCATCATCTTGGGATTGGCGATGACGGTGTCGAACTCGAACCAGGCTTCCTTCTGGATCTTTTCCACGTAATCCATGCCGCCGGCATAGTCGGCGCCGGCAGCCAGGGCCTCTTCGACCTGCTCGGGCGGGCAGAACACCAGCACGCGGACGGTCTTGCCGGTGCCGTTGGGCAGCACGATGGCGCCGCGGACCTGCTGGTCGGCGTGACGGCCGTCAACGCCCAGCTTCACGTGGAGCTCCACGGTCTCGTCGAACTTGGCCTTGCTGGCGTTGATGACCAGCTGCAGGGCCTCCTGGGGATCGTACAGGGCCTGCTTATCAATGAGCTTTGCGCTCTCTTTATAATTTTTACCTCTAAACAATTTTGTTTCCTCCTAAATAGTGGTGTAATGGATGGATAGATCCTCCCACGTAGGGCGACCGGTCTTACTCGCCGACGAGCACGCCCATGGAGCGGCAGGTGCCCTTGATCATGCTGATGGCAGACTCGATATCGGTGCAGTTCAGGTCGGGCATCTTCTGCTCGGCGATCTTGCGCACGTCTTCCATGCTGATGGTGGCAACCTTGTCCCGCTGGGGCACGCCGGAAGCGGTCTCAATGCCGCAGGCCTTCTTGATGAGAAGGGCGGCAGGAGGAGTCTTGCAGACGAAGGTGAAGCTGCGGTCAGAATACACGGTGATGACAACGGGGATCATCAGGCCCATGTCGGCCTTGGTGCGCTCGTTGAAATCCTTGGTGAACAGACCGATGTTAACGCCGTACTGGCCCAGAGCGGGGCCGACGGGGGGCGCCGGAGTCGCTTTGCCGGCAGGAACCTGGAATCTAACGTATCCTACTACTTTCTGTGCCATGGTAGCACCTCTTTCTTATTATTCTTTGATGACTTCGACCTGGTCGAGCTCCAGATCCACCGGAGTCTCGCGGCCGAACATGGAAACGACGACGCGGACCCGGTTCTTCTCGGGTTCCAGCTCGTCCACTGTGCCGAGGAAGCCGGACAGAGGCCCGTCGATGACCTTGACCTCGTCGCCCACGGCATAACCCACCACGATCTCCCGGCGCTCCACGCCCAGATCGTAGATCTCCTGCTCCGTCAGGGGGACGGCCTTGCCGTCGGAGCCCACGAAGCCCGTTGCGCCGCGCACATTGTGGACCAGGTGCCAGCTGTCGTCCGTCATGATCATCTTCACCAGCACGTAACCGGGGAACACCTTCCGCTCCACCGTCTTTTCGCCGTTGTCGGTGAACTCGGTGACAGTTTCCATGGGGATGTTCACTTCCCGGATCAGGTCGGTCATTTTGCGGTTTTCCGCGGCCTTCATCACAGCCGCGGCAACGGCGTTTTCATAACCGGAGTACGTGTGGACCACGTACCACTTTGCTTCTTCAGCCATGATCGCTTAACCCACGAACTTGAACAGCAGCTGTACAGCCTGGTATGCGATCTCATCGGTGCAGAAGAGCACCAGAGCAGAAACCAGCATGAAGACCACGGAAACGACGGAGTTCTTGAGCAGGACCTTCGGCGTGGGCCAAATGACCTTCTTCAGCTCGCTCTTCATTTCCCGGAACCACTTTCCAATCCGCTTAAAGAAACCGGGCTTGGAATCGTCCTTCTTCACGGCGGTGACGGCCTTGGTGGGTGCACCCTGAAGCTTTTTCTCTTCAGTCGTTTTCTTTTCGTCAGCCATTTTCACGCGTCCTTTCTGATCTCACTTGGTCTCTACGTGCTTGGTATGCTTTCTGCAGAAGGGGCAGTATTTGCTCCGCTCCAAACGGTCGGACGTGTTCTTCTTGTTCTTGACCGTGTTGTAGTTTCTCTGCTTGCATTCGTCGCAACGAAGGGTAATCTTTACTCTTGCGCCTGCAGCCATTGTTTCGGCACCTCCTATTTTATTTACCCGCTGTCTGCGGGCATTGCCTCCCTGTTTGGACGCCGGGGTCCCTGAGCGCGCGGAAAAAAGCGCGCAAAAAGAAACCTCTCGTCCGACAGGTAAAACGGATTATAGCACAGCGTTTTTCCCGGGTCAAGTGTTTTTTTGCGGGAAAATCCAGCTTTTTTCAGGCCTTTTGCGCTCCCTCTCCCCGCTCCGGAGGCGGCGAACAAGATATGGTGTTCGCCCCCGCCCGACGGCACAAAACCCCGGTGTCCTGGCCTCCCTCTTTGTGGGTCTTGGGTGTGTCGCGGGTTGGACTCCCTCAGCCCCAGTGTGCGCACTGGGGCAGCTCCCTCAAAGAGGGAGCCGATGCGCGCCCGCAGGCGTCGTGACTGGGGATATCCTCCGCGTTCCTGCCGTCCCCCGCCCGAAGGGGCAACCTTTGCTCCCCCGCCGGTCCGCGGGGCATTGTGCTTGCCCCCCCTTGCGCTGACGCTCCGTCCCCGGCCGTGGGGGCGCAGCCCCTCCCGCGATATGCGCCGACTCCCGTCCCCCGCCCGAAGGGGCGACCTTTGGTCGCCCGCCGTTGCCCCTCGCGTGCGTGATCGGCGGCGCGATGTGGGCTTCGCCCCCTTCGTCGGTACCGCCTCCTCTGGATGACAGACGAAGGACGGACGCATTGGCCGATGAAATCTCGCTCTGTCTCGTCAAAGAGCCTTGCAGGGGCGAAAAGAGTGTGCTAATATACAGGAAAGGAGATGCGGCATGAACTATCAGGAAGCGCTCAACTACATCAACGGCACCCGCTGGATGGGCTCCAAGCCCGGCCTGAGCCGGACGCAGGAGCTGCTGGAGCGGCTGGGCCGGCCCCAGGACAGGCTGAAATATGTCCACATCGCCGGCACCAACGGCAAGGGCAGCTGCGCGGCCATGCTGGCTTCGATCCTGCGCTGCGCCGGCTATCGCACCGGGCTTTACACCTCCCCCTATCTCTTCCGCTTCAACGAGCGGATGCAGCTGGACGGCCGCCCCATCGAGGACGAGACCCTGGCGGAGCTGGTGACGGAGATCCGGCCCCAGGCCGACGCCATGGCCGACCATCCCACAGAATTCGAGCTCATGACCGCCGCCGCCCTGCTCTGGTACGCCCGGGCAGAGGCCGACATCGTGGTGCTGGAGGTGGGTCTGGGCGGAAGGCTGGACGCCACCAATGTGATCGACGCCCCCGAGGCCGCCGTCGTCATGAACATCGGCCTGGACCACACCGAGATTTTGGGGGACACGCTGGAGCAGATCGCCGCGGAAAAGGCGGGCATCTTCAAGCCCGGCTGCGACGCGGTGGTCTATCAGCAGAGCGAGAGCGTGCTGGCGGTGCTGGAGCAGAAGGCCCGGGAGGCCGGCTGCGCCCTGCACGCGGCGGATTTCTCTCAGCTGCGCCCGGAGTTCGACAGTCTGGAGGGCCAGAGCTTCCTGTATAAGGGCGAGCCCTATGCCCTGGCGCTGCTGGGGGACCATCAGCTGCGCAATGCCGCCGTGGTCCTGGAGACCGTGGAGGTCCTGCGCCGCCGGGGCTGGACGCTGCCCCAGGACGCTGTGGAGCACGGGCTCTATGCCGCAAGCTGGCCCGCCCGCTTCGAGCTGGTGAGCGAGGAGCCGCCCTTCATCGTGGACGGGGGTCACAACCCCCAGTGCGCCGAGAGCGTCCGCGCCAACCTGCTGCGCTATTTTCCGGACAAGCGCCGGGTGCTGCTGGTGGGCGTGCTGGCGGACAAGGACTACCCCGCCCTCTTTGAGATCCTCAACGGGGCGGCGGACGCCTGGGTCTGCGTCACGCCGGACAGCGACCGGGCCCTGCCCGCCGGGAAGCTGGCGGAGCATCTGGCCCGCTTCGGGAAGCCCGCCGCCGTCTGCGCCTCCATCCCCGAGGGGGTGGAGACCGCCCGGGAACAGGCCGGGGAGGACGGCATGGTCTGCGCGGTGGGCTCCCTGTACATGGCCGGCGCGGTCCGCGCCTGCTTCGGACTCCGTTAGTCTGTTAGTTCGTAGTTCGCAGTTCGTAGTTCGTAGTTCGTAGTTCGTAGTTCGTAGTAGACGAAAGATGCGGGACGATTCCGAATTCCGCATTCCGAATTCCGCATGGGAGGCGGTGCCTATGAGAGTCATGGCAATTGATTACGGCGATGCGCGCATCGGCCTGGCGGTCTCGGACCTGCTGGGCATGATGGCGGGCGAGGCCTGGACCATGAACGAGTGGAACATGGAGCGGGCCAGCCTCCGGATCGCCGAGGAGGCGAAAAAGCGGGAGGTCGGCACTCTGGTGCTGGGCCTGCCGAAGAACATGGACGGCACGGAGGGCCCCCGGGCGGAAAAAAGCCGGGAATTCAAGACCCTGCTGGAGCGGGACACGGGCCTGCCCGTGACCTTGTGGGACGAGCGCCGCAGCAGCATCGAGGCCCACGCTATCCTCCACGCCGCCGGGAAAAAAGAGCGCCTCCACCGCAAGACCGTGGACGCCGTGGCAGCCAGCCTGATTTTAGAGGGCTATCTGGGCAGTCGCAGATAATTGGCCAGAGCCCCAAGGCCCTCGCAAACAGCTCGCACCGCAGGCATCGGCGCCTGCCCGGCAGCCGGCAAGAACTTGTGCGCAAAAAACCTGACGATAGAAACCCACCCCATGAAAAAACAGTAAAGGAGAGAAAAGCATGTTCATCTTTCTGGAAGACGTCAGCGCAGCCACTGTCGCTAACGAAGCAAAGAAGTCCTTCTTTGAAACCATCAGCGCGTTCAAAATCGGCGAAATCTCTGTCTCCAGCCTGCTTTCCGCAATCCTGACCCTGGTCATCTGCTTCATCATCATCAAGATCGTCACCGCTGGCATCAACAAGGCTCTGGGCAAGTCCAAGAAGCTGGACGCCACCCTCCGGGGCTTTGTCACCTCCGCCATCAAGGCGGTCCTGTGGGTCATCGCCCTGATCATCGTGGCCAACGCCCTGGGCATCAACACCAGCTCCCTGGTGGCTCTGGTCAGCGTCGTCGGCCTGGCCCTGTCCCTGTCCGTGCAGAACATCCTCTCCAACCTCTTCTCCGGCCTGACCCTGCTGATCACCAAGCCCTTCGCCGCCGGAGACTTTGTGGAGGTGGGCGGCAAGACCGGCCTGGTGAAGACCGTTGGCCTGTTCTACACCCAGCTGGACACCCTGGACAATGTTGCCGTCTCCATCCCCAACAGCGACGTGACCGCCGCCGCCGTCAACAACTACAGCCGCGAGGAGCTGCGCCGCGTGGACCGCACCTTTACCACCTCCTATGAGTGCACCACCGACGAGGTGAAGGCCGCCATCGCCGACGCCATCTCCAAGGACGAGCGCATCCTCCAGGATCCCGCCCCCTTCGTCCGCCTCATCGACTACAAGGGCAGCACCGTGGAATACGTGGTGCGCGTCTGGTGCAAGAGCGCGGATTACTGGACCGTGTACTTCAACCTGAACGAGAACGTCCGCGAGAGCTTTGCCAAGCACGGCGTCAAGTTCAGCTACGAGCACGTCAACGTCCACATCGTGGAGAAGTAACGAGCATTTCTGGTTTTCATCGTTCAACTTTGGGAAAAAAGGCCTGGCACATCTGTGCCAGGCCGGAGACTGCAGACAAAGCCCCAAGACAGCGTATCGACACGCATGGGGGGATTGTGAAGGGGGGAGGGTATGCCCCCCTTCACGTTCAATCTTGCAAAAATGGAAACTTTTTCGGAAGTTTCCATTTTTGCTTTCAAGCTGTCGACACTTTGTCGACAGCTTGAGGGCGCGTTGCAAAATGCGAAACAAGTGCGAAAACCCTGGTTGTATCGTAGGGGAGGGCCTTGTGCCCTCCCGGCGGACCAGAGCTCGTATAGCAAAGAAATATTCGGCGAATTCGTACAATCTGCGAATTCCCCGAACATTTTCTCAAGACAATACTCCGTGCTGCCGGGAGGGGGCGAGCCCCTCCCCTACGGTGGTGACTGGGCTATGCGCCTATTTTGCAACAGCCCCGTTTTTTGAGACTGTCAAACAATCCCGCCAAAGCCTCAGCCGATGGAGCGGGGGAGCTCCGGGCCGGGAGTTTTTTGAAAAAACCTGTGACCTTTTTCCTGTTTTGTCGTCTTGAAGGGTGAGAGCGCTTATTTGGGAGGTTTTCCTATGGAAGACGCGGCGATTGTCGATCTGTACTGGCAGCGTTCCGATCGGGCCATTCCGGAGACGGATCGAAAGTACGGGCCCTACTGCCACACGATCGCTTACAACATCTGCACCAATCACGAGGACGCGGAGGAGTGCGTGAACGACACCTGGTTTCGCGCCTGGAACCTGATGCCGGACAAGCGCCCGTCCCTGCTGTCCGCTTTTCTCGGCGCCATCGTCCGCAATTTCGCGCTGGACCGTTACCGCCGCCGTACGCGGCAGAAGCGCGGCGGCGGGGAGACGGCGCTGGCCCTTGACGAGCTGGACGACTGCGTGCCGGGCGGCGGAAGCGTGGAACGGCAGATCGAGGAGCGGGAGCTGGAACGGGCCGTCGACGCCTTTCTGGCTGCCCTGCCGGCGGAGGAGCGCAAGATCTTCGTCGCCCGCTACTGGTTCGTCGCTCCGGTGAAGGAGATCGCGGCCAGGCTCAACTGTTCCCCCGGCAAGGTCAAAACCACGCTGTACCGTCTGCGGGGGCGGCTGCGCGGCTATCTGCAGGAGGAGGGTCTGCTGTGAATGCCTACACGCTTTTGCACGCCATGAGCGGCATCCGGGAGGATTATGTGCTGGAGGCGCGGGATTTCCTCGGCTACGGTGAAGGGAAAGCCGAAGCAAGCCATGGCAGGCGCAGGCTGTGGACGACGCTGCTGGTGGCGGCGGTCCTGGCCCTGCTGCTGGCGGCCTGCGGCTATGCGGTCTATCTCGCCGCCATGTCCTACCGGGAACTGCAGCCGGACGACGAGAAGCAGTATTATTTCAACGGCGCGGAGGGGGGACCCAACGAGGGCCTTCATATGGACCTCAACCACGGGGACTGTGCGCTTGCCGTTCATTTTGATACGGAAGAGCCGGGCTATTATACCGCCTTCCGGCTGGACCCGTCGCTGGTGGATCGGGAGGATTGGGAGCCCGGGCATCTTCCCCTGAGCGAGACCCTGAAAACCTTTTCGGACAAGCGTTACTACCCGGCGGATCAGGTGCGCGGCTATGAGCAGGCGCTGCGGGAGGCGGGGCTCACCCGGGAAGAGGCGGAGACCTGGGACTATCGCTTCTCCCTCCACGAAAAGGAGGGCAAGCGCCGGCTGATCCTGATGATCGAGCTGATGGACGCCCCGGAGCTCCATGGGACGGACCTGATCTTCGGCTGGCCCAAGGGAACGGCGGAGATCCTGCGGGACGAGCGCCGGGGGGACTGTCAGCTGCTGGAATTCCGCGTCGACGCGGAGTGGAAGGACGGCGGGCACAGCTATACCAAGCATCTGCTGCTGTTTTACCCGGAGGGGCAATACCTCCTGATGCTGCACGCGGCGGACGACGCGTTCTCCTTTGAAGAACTGGAAGCGCTGGCGGAGGGGATCACGGTGAAGCAGACCGGGCTGCGTTATTCCATCGGCGAAAAGCCGATGAACTGGTCGATCTGCGGCCTGGCGGAGGGATGAGATGAAGAAAAAACGATTGACGGCGGAGCTTTTGCTGCTTTGCCTGACGCTGAGCCTCTGCGCCTGCGGGACGGGAAATGAGGCGGAGATCATTCTGTCGGATCCCGGGGAGGACCTGACGGAGGGCTGGATCGCCCAGGCGATCCCGATCCCGGAGGACGTCAAGGGCTGGAATGGCATGACGGAGGAATTTACTCTGTCGGAGGGCGTGATCTGGTTCGGGACGAAGAAGGACGGCTTCCCGGCGATCCTGTCCTATGATACCGCAAGCGGGGCCTGGGGCGAGCTGGGATTTGATCGGAGCGGCCTGAGTGATCTGGCGAGCATCCGCGGCCTCTCGGTTTCCGACGGGCTGCTGTGGGCGCTGCTGTGCAGCTGGCCGGAAAACGGCGATCCGGAATTCAGCCTGGTCCTGTGCGAGCTGAACAGGGGAACACAGGCGCAGCGCGTTCCGATCCCCTTCCGGGCGGAGCTCGACCCGGAGGGGAACCGCCCGATTTTTACCGATCTCTACGCGCTGGACGGGGAGAGCGCGCTGCTCTGCGATCATGCCAACGCCTATCGGATCGACCGGCAGGGCGAGAAGCTGCAGACGATCCCCCTGAACGGCTGCTGGTCCGGGAATTGCTGCCGGGTCAATGGCGAGCTCTACTTCGGCGGACCGGGAGACGGCTTCCTGCATTTTAACCGGGAAACGGGCTGCTTTGAGGAAAGCTTTCCGGCGGAGCCCATGACCCGCTGCGAGAGCGAAAACGGACACCTTTTCGTCAAAGGCGCGGACCGGACCGTGCTGGGCATGGACTGCGCAAATGGGGAGACGACCGCATTTTTCAACTGGATGGACGTGGCCCTGGATACCCAGTCCCTCGGCGCGAACAAACTGATCGAGACTGCCTCGGGAGACTGCTACTACCCGGCGAGGCACTGTCTCGTCAAGGTCAGCCGCGCCATGGTCAAGCCCAGGACCGAGCTGAGCATGCTCTGCTTCATGGAGGACGAGGAATTCATCCCGGACTCCATGCAGGGGGCCGGGCAGTACATGGACGCGATCCTGTTTTTCAACAACACCGACCCCGACTACAAGATCCGCGTCACCACCGTCAGCGGCAGCAAGGAGGAGATGGCGAAGAATCTGATCCAGCTTGCCGTCGCAGCGGACTACGACCTGATCGACACAGGCATCCTGCCGGACGGCGCCATGGACAGCAGCCTGCTGACGGATCTTCTGCCCTTCCTGGACGCCGATCCGGAGCTGAGCCGGGAGGATTTCCTCCCGAACGCGCTGAAAGGCATGCTTCGCGGCGGCAAGCTCTACGCGGTCACGCCCTATGTGCAGATCATGACCTGGTGCATGCGGGAAGAGGACTACCCGGGAAAGGACGCCTGGAATATCGAAACGGCAAGCCGGATGATTTCGGCGCGGGGGGACGCCCAGGTCCTGTTCTGGACCCACGATCAAACGCAGATGGCCAAGCTCCTGACCAAAATGGCGACGGCGGAGTTCATCGACTCTGACGCGGCGACCTGCTGCTTTGACGACGGGCGCTTTGCCCAGTGGCTGGAGCTGCTGCGGACCCTGCCCTACAGCCCGGAGTTCAGCGAGGCCCGCTGCCTCTTTGAGCCGATGTTCGAACTGCACGCGGGCACGCCCGGATCCGTCCGGAAGAGCCTGCGGAGCCAGGACTATGTCTTCTGCGGTTTCCCCGGCGCCTCCGGCAGCGGGCACTACTTCGCCCGGGTGGGCCAGAACCTGGGCCCCTGGATCAGCGATCCCAGCAGCAGCGTGAGCATGGGGATCCTGGAGAGGAGCCAGCACAAGGAGGCCGCGTGGCGCTTTTTGAAGATCCTGCTCCAGTACAATGAGGGCTCCGGCGTTCCCGTGCTGGCCGCTCGGCTGGATGGGCAGCTGGCCGCCTCGGTGACGGAGGAGGAACTGCAGGGTTATCCGATCTTTACGGAATCGGACGTGGAAGCAATTCGGAATCTGGTATATGCCGCGGACAAGACCGTGCGGGAGGATCAGCCCTTGCTGGATCTGATCTGCGAAGTGGTCACCGACTGCCTGGCGGGCCGCTACACGCCGGAGGAGGCGGCGGCCAATCTCCAGAGCCGTGCAAGTATCTATATTTCCGAGCAATACGGCTGAAAAGCGATTCTGAGAGGTTCCGTCTCAAACCGCGGAAAACCCCGTTTACACCGTAGGGGAGGGCCTTGCGCCCTCCCGCCCGCGGGCAGAAGGAAACAAAGGAATAAGTGAGGCGAATTCCAGCAGCCCTCGGGATTCGCCTCATTTTTCTGCAGAGCATCGGGGCATGCCGCCGGGCGGGGACACAAGCCCCTCCCCTACGCCCGGAACTCCGGTCAGCGCATGTTTGAAAGAAAAAGACTGCGGAAAACGCAAGATCGGGGCTGAAATTGCGAGTTGTTACATAGAAGAGCATCCGCGTTCTCAAGGAGAGAACCATCAACGCTGCTGGAGGGACAGATATGAAACGACACATTGCCTGGCTTTTGCTGCTCTGCCTGGTGCTTGGCCTCTGCGCCTGCGGGAGCGGGGATGGCAACGCTGAGGGGATCATCTCGGGCGAGGACAGCGAAGCGACCGACGGCTGGATTCCGTCCCGGATTGCATTTCCCGACTGGCTCGCCCGCTCCACGGGATGGGAGACCCTGGGCGACACGATCTGGCTCAGCGGTCTGACGCCGGAAAACGCCCTTGTGGCCGCGTCCTACGACACGCTGTCCGGCCAGTGGCGGCGCATCGACTTCACGACCGGGGACGCGTATCACCCGCAACTGGGGAACCTGAGCGCCGCGGGAAACAGCCTGTGGGGTCTCCTGCAGGAAGGTCCCAGCTGGGAGGACCTGAACCAGGGGAGATTTCGGGACGACTACGGCTACTACGTTCTCCACATTGACCTCGGGAGCGGCGCGAGCACGGCGGTGCGCATCCCCTTTGAGGGCGAGGGCAGCACCGAGGGCAGCGGCCTGCATTTTTCGGGGATCCTCGGCCTGGACGACGATCGGGCGCTGCTGGGAGCCATGGATCGCTTCTATGTGATCGACGCCAATGCCGCGATCCTCTCCGAGCCGAGCCTGCCCACCAACGGCAGCCTGTGGCATTTCCGCGTCGGGGATACGCTCTATCTCTGGACGCAGGAGGGTTACGCGCCCTTTGACCCGAAAGCGCTGCGCTTCGGGGAGCCGCTGGATATCGACGGGCTGGGGGAGGCCAGCAGCAACAGCGGCCATTTTCTGCGCAAGTGGCAGCGCTCCCTGTGCGCGGCCGATCCGGCGACCGGGGAGAGCGAGCTGCTGTTCCGCTGGATGGACGTGGCGCTCAGCTTCGGCGACACGCAGGGAGGCATTTGCCTGGAAAACTCCCTGGGGGACGTGTATTACCCGGACGGAGAGGACACCATGCTGTTCAAGGGGCTGATCTGCGCGAAAAGAGGACAGGTTCCGGTCAAGCAGACCCTCCGTCTCGGCTGCTTCGGAGAGTCCGGCGGGGAGCTGTACGCCCAGGCCCAGGCCAACGGCGCGCTGCCCTACTCTGCGACGACGGAGCTGCTGGACGCCATCGTGCGCTTCAACAACACCGACCCGGAATACCGGATCGAGGTCGTGCCGATCACCTATGCAAACGAGCAGGAACGTGACCGCGTGTTGATCGAGCTGGCCACGCGCACGGATCTTGACCTGCTGGACACGAGCATGCTGCCGGACAACGCCCTGGATTCCGGCCTGCTGGCCGACATGCTGCCCATGATCGACGCGGACGAAAGCATCAGCAGGGAGGACTTCATCGAGCCGCTGCTGGCGCTGATGACCCAGAGCGGCGGCCTGTATGAGTACACGGACAAGTTCACGCTGCTCACGATAACCACCCATCCCGATCTTTTTCCCGGGCGGGAGAACTGGACCGCAGCAAATATCGAGGCGCTGATCGCCGCGCACCCGGAAATGGATCCTCTGTGGCACAGCTATGACCGGGAGCTTGTCACGACGCTGTTCTGCTGGGCGGCCTCGGCGGAATTCATCGACCGGGCCACGGCCAGCTGCAGCTTCGACGGCCCCGCCTTCGTCCACTGGCTGGAGCTGCTGAAGGCGCTGCCGGACGGCGGGCAGTACAGCGAGGAGCCGAAGCTCATGAACATCTGCTACGATCTGGCCTTCAACGCCGGGCATCAGGAGAAATATATGATGAAGGGCGAGTATGTGGTCGCGGGCTTTCCCGAGACCCAGGGCACGGGCAGCTATTATCTTAAGCTGGGGAGCAGCCCCAATCCCTGGCGCGGGACGATAGGCGAGAACACCCGCATCGGCATCCTGGCTGCCAGCGGCAGGCAGGAGGGCGCCTGGCGCTTTGTGCGCACGCTCATGGAGGGTTCGGACGATTTCACGCTGTCCCGGGGTATCCCGGTATTCAAAGCGGCCTTCGAACGAGCTCTGGAAGCCGAGATCTCCGACGACTTCGACGAGCGCTTTCAGATCGGCTATCTGAGCGCCGAAAACGCGGAGGAGCTCCGCCGGCAGGTCTACGGCACGACGAAGCTGGTGGTCCCCGACGAGGCCTTGATCCGCCTGATGCGAGAGGAGATCAAACGCTACCATGACGGACAGCTCAGCGCCGCGGAGGCCGCCGCTGCCATTCAAAGCCGGGCGAAGATCTATGTCTCCGAGCAATACGGCTGAAAAGCGGTTCCGGAAGGGACCGCCGCAAACCGCGGAAAACCCCGTTTACACCGTAGGGGAGGGCCTTGCGCCCTTCCGCCAAGACGTGGCGACACCCCGCTCTTGTCATTGCCACACCAGGCCGCAGCCTGGTGTGGCAATCCGCTTTCTCTCTGTCCGCTGGCATAGTTGACAATTAGCGTAATTATGCATATAATAATGCTAAGAAACGATGGATTAATCCGTGAGAGCGATTTGCGAGGATTATTGCGTCGCAAGGAAGGCGAAAAAACGCAGGAATACTTTGTGTATTTCAAGATTTTGAGACGTTCTTGCGGTGGAAAAAGACCGCCAAGCGCCGAAGCGGCATTTGTTCAGCGTTTGCTCAATCAAGGAGGTGGCGAGATGCCGCATATTCGTCCGGTTTCCGATCTGAGAAACCATTTTGCCGAGATCACGAGAGAAGCCCAGCTCAGCGGCGAACCGATCTTCCTGACCAAAAACGGCGTCGGCTCCATCGTTGTCATGAGCATGGAGAGCTATGAGCAGAACCGCTATGACAGTATGGTCTACGACAAGCTGCGTGAGGCGGAGCTGCAGGCAGCCAGCACGACCGAGCGTTTGAGCCATGCGGACGTGATGGCAAAGGCGCGTGCGTTTCTGAGCGGTGCGGAGGAGCGGAAGCGTGCATAAGATCGTATATTTGCCGCTGGCGGAGAGCGACCTGATGGACGTGCTGGGCTATATTGCCTATACGCTGGAAGCGCCAAAAGCCGCCCGCGATCTGCTGGCCGAGTTTGACGAGACGGTACAGCGCATCGCAGAATTTCCTTACGCCCATGAGCTTTACCGGACAGACCGCCCGATGAAGGACGAGATCCGCAAGGTGCCGGTCAAGAACTATGTACTGTATTACGCCGTCTTTCAAGACCGCGTGGAGATCCGCCGTTTTCTCTACGGCAAGAGGGACAGAAGCAGAATTGATGAAGAATGATGCAACACAGAACATGAAACTGCCCGCTGTCCCCGCCCCGGACATGAGCAAGCTCACGAGGAAGCAGCTGAAAGCGGAAATCGAGAAGGGCTTTGCTGACGCTGCCGCCGGGCGTGTGATTCCGGCCGTTGAGGTGTTTGCCCATCTGCGGAAGGAGCACCAGAGTTCTATTTCGCAATTTTGATTTCCCCCGCATGTCAGACCGGCGGCCTCCGCAAACAAACAAAAACTGGAAAAGCGCGGGCTCCGGCGCGTTTCCGCCGATTAGCGAAAGCTTCCAACGCAAAAAACTCCCTTTGCGCACATACTGTCCTCGTGCAGATTTTGTGCGCGGAGGGAGATTTTTATGAAAAAAACAATCATGACTGCCGTGACCGGCCTGCTCCTGGCGGCTGCGCTGCCGGTCACGGCCTTTGCCCAGGAGCTGATCGTAGGCGGCCTGGCCGTGGGGATCCGGGTGCGCACCGAGGGCGTGCTGGTGTCCGGCACGGCGGCGGTGGAGACCAGGGAGGGCGCCCGCTCGCCCGCAGAGGAGGCCGGCGTCCTGGAGGGCGACCGGATCCTGGAGCTGGACGGACGGGAGCTTCACGGCGCGGCGGAGCTCATTGCCGCCGTGGGTGAGGCCGGCGGAGCTCAGGTGGAGCTGACCCTGCAGCGGGACGGGCAGGAGCTGAACCTGTGGGTCCTGCCGGCCCTCTCCACGGAAGGGCGCTGGATGCTGGGCATGTGGCTGCGGGACACGGTCACCGGCATCGGCACCGTCACCTTCTGCGACCCGGAGACCGGCGTCTACGGCGCCCTGGGCCACAGCATCACCGATGAGGAGCTGGGCGCCGTGATCCCCCTGGATCAGGGCGGCATCTATGAGGCCCAGATCACCGGCGTCAATCCCGGAGCTCCGGGGGTGCCCGGCGCGCTCAACGGGGAGTTCGGCGGCGGGGCCAAGCTGGGCAGCGTGGAGCACAACAGCGCCCTGGGCATCTACGGCGTGGCGGAGCGGCCTCTGGGCTGCGTCACGGCAGAGGTGGGCCGGGTGCAGCCCGGACCGGCGGAGATCCTGGCCACGGTGGAGGGCCGGGAGGTCCGCAGCTTCCAGGTGCTGGTCACCCGGGTCTTCCGGGAGGACGGCCGGGAACAGCTGATGTTCAGCGTGACGGACCCGGAGCTCTGCAGCCGCACCGGCGGGGTGGTCCAGGGCATGAGCGGCAGCCCCATCCTCCAGGAGGGCAAGCTGGTAGGCGCCGTGACCCATGTGTTCCTCAACGACCCCACCCGGGGCTACGGCCTCAGCATCCAGGACATGCTGGAGGAGGCCGGATTGCAGGAGCTGGCCGCTTGATACTGTCATCCAACAGAACCGCTTGAAATCTTTCTAAGCCGCCTGATTGGATAATCGTATGAGCGAAAAAGAAAACGCAGGAGCGCCCGGATCGCTTGGATCCGAGCGCCCCTGCGTTTTTGCGTGACCTGCCGGGAGCGAGGATGCGCTCTCCGTCTTCGTCACGGTCGCCGGAGCGGTCATTCCGGCGGACAACCGCGGCGATCCGCGCCCTCTTTACTGCTTTTGGTCGGAAGCCGCGTCCTTGTTCCGGTCCATCTTGTCGGGGACGCCGCAGTTCGGGCACACCTGCACCCAATGGGAGCTGGTCCAGCCGCAGTTTGTGCAGATATAGGCTTTGTTGGCGTCGGACTCGCTCTGAGCGGGCTTCGGCTGCTGCTTCTTAGCTGCCTTCTTCCCCTTCAGGGCATTGATCAGGCCGACGATTCCGCCGAGAATGGCGGCGGCGAGAACTTTGGACAGAACGCTGGGCCTGGTGCTCTGGTAGGTGCTCCGGTAGGTGCCGCCGTAGGATGAGGCGTGGATCTGCCGGGGACTCTGCTCCGCTTCCCCGGAGGCGGCGAGCGCGTCGGCCCAGCAGGTGGCGGACAGAGAGACGATCAGCAGGGCGACAAAGAGAAAGGACAAGAGCTTTTTCATCGATTCATTCCTCCGGTTTTGTATTTGAATCCCACATAGAATGAGAAACTGTTTCGAGACGCGCGGCCTCACATGCCGCCCAGGAAGCAGTCCTGGCTGGCCATCTCGGAATAGAGGATGGCCTCCCGGTCACGCAGATCGCAGACCCGGATGACCCCCTCGAACATCTCGTCCCCGGTCAGCTCCCTATAGCGGTCCGGGCAGGCGTCGAAAAGGCTCTCGTCAAACTCGCAGCCCGCCTCGCCCTGGTAGATGGCGGCGTAGAAGATGCCGGACTCCACCAGGTCCTGGAAGAAGTGGCTGCCGTAGCTCAGCTCCGGCCGCAGCCCGTGGGAGCGATAGGCCAGCTCGCAGATGCAGGCGAAGCGGTTGATCTCCGCAAAGCCCACGGGCACGCCCAGGCTGGGCGTGGTGGTGCCCCAGCGGCCCGGTCCCAGCAGGATGGCCTGCTCGTCCTTCAACAGCCCGTTCAGCACGCCGATCTGTCTTGCCACCTGGTACTTGCGCTGCTCCGGCAGGTCCAGATAGGGCCCCACCTTCACGAACACCACGTGGCGTACGGGGATGCAGGCGTTGCCGCCCATGAAATTGCCCTTGATGTGCCAGAAGAAGTCCCGCACCTTGGGCATGACGCCGGCCTGCCCCAGGCCCCGGGTCTGGATGGTGCGGCACTGCAGCAGATTCACCCGGTACTCCCCGTTGGCGGCGAAGTTGCAGGCGTACTCGATGTCCACCGGGTACTGGTAGGTCTCCGCCACCAGGGACATGATGCGCTTCATGACCTGGGCGAAATCCGTGCGCTTCAGCAGCTTCTGGAAGTTCAGGATGTCCGGCACCGGCTCGTTGTAGATCCCCCACTCCCTAAAGCGGGCCGCGGCGGCGCTGTCCGGCTCCAGGAACAGGGAGGGATCGGTGTTCATCTCCCGCTTGCCCAGCTTTTCCAGGGGCACGGTGGTAAAGCAGTTCTGCTTCAGGTCGATCACGTCCACCTTGTGCTGGCTGTAGCGGTATTCCTCGCCGTAGGCCACCATGGGCGGCGCCGTGGGATTGTCCAGCCGGATGAAGCGGGCGTAGTCGTCCGCCTCCCGGTCCACGGCCCGGGTGCCCATGCCGAAGACCAGGCGCAGCATGCCGCTGTTCTGCTCCCGGTCCTCCGAGCCCATGACGTAAAGGTTCTTGGAGTGGCCCACTCCTGCCAGATGGGGATAATAGTAGTCCCCGTGGCAGTCGCCGCTGACGCGCATCACCAGCAGGGCCATCTGCTCGTCCCGCTCCAGCAGGTTCCGGTCGGCGCGGTACTTGATGGCGTCGGGGCTGACGGTGCTGGCGTAGACGGTGCGCACCGCGTTTTCAAAGTCCCGGTAGCGCTCCTCGGGGCTGCCCTGGTTGGGGCAGAACACGCTGTCGTACTTCCCGGCGAAGGCGTTGCCGATGCCGTCCTCCAGAATGGAACTGGAGCGCACGATGATGGGGGACTGGCCGAAGTATTCCAGCACGGAGCGGAACTGCTCCTCGATGTTGCGGGAGAAGGTGCCGCCCAGCAGCAGCTCCTGCAGGATGGGGGCCACCCGCAGATAGTCCTCCGGGGTCTCCATCTGGGTGCGGTATTCCCAGAGATTGTTCTGCACGGCGTAGGTGTAGAACACGTCCGCGCCGATGAAGTAGGAGTCGTGGGGCTCGATGCGCCGGTCAAAAAAGTCCGGGTCCGTGTCCCGGATGATGTTGCGGGCAAGCAGCATGCCCACGGCCTTGCCGCCGATGCAGCCGGTGCCCACCTCCCGCTTCTTGATCTCCATCAGGTCCCGGACGGAGAAGTACCGGCGGCAGAGCTCCAGACGCTGGGGCTCGGTGCCCAGCAGGCAGCGCAGGATGTTCTCCTTCAGGGCCATGCCATCCGGGTCCGTGGGCTCGGGGCTGCCGGCCTCCACCGAGTCGAACATACTGTCCCAGCAGTCCCGGTGCTCGCCGGTCTGGGTAAAGATGTCGAAGAGGGCGTAGGTCTCGGCGCTGGAGGAGAGGATCCTGCTGTGAGGCCCGTCCACCAGCAGGGGGAAATACATGGTGGGGGTGTGGCGGCCGTCCACCTTGACCGGGTGGATGTAGCTGCGTCCCTGCTTGGTGCGGATGTTCAGCAGCACGTTGGTGGCGTGGCGGATCCGGGAGATGGTCTCATAGGTGTGCCGCTCGTAGCGCAGGGGGATATAGGCGATGGCCCGGCGCTTGCGCAGGAATTCCGCCGTCAGGCAGAAGAAGTTGCAGACCATGGAGTCGGAAAACCAGTACTTCTGCAGGTCGGACAGGCAGTCGAACAGATAAAAGGCGTCCTCCGGCTCGGACTTGATGATCCGGTGGACCTGGACGGAGAAGGTCTCGAAGCCCACCGTGGCGTCCAGGTCGTACTGGCGGATGTTGGCGCCCCGCTTGGACAGGGCCTCGGCGGGCACCACCTCCGGGTGCTTGCCGAAGCGCAGATACACGATGCGCCGCCCGGTGAGGGCGATGCTGGTGACGAACTGGGTGGCGATGAACACGAAGTCGCCGATGCTGGCCATCTGCCAGGTGACGGTATCCCCCGGGCGCAGATAGTCCAGGGTCTTGTCCAGGGCCTCGATGCCGGTGGAGATGCGGATCTCGCTGCTCATAGATGCTTCCTCCCTGTCTGATTCACGTCGTTTTGCACAGATCCGATTACAGCAGCAGCCAGATGGTGACGCCCCACTGGACCAGGGTCAGCAGCGGGAAGCCCAGATAGAAATTGGGGTGCTGGGTCTTGTGGCGGAAGATCTGCATGCCCAGCACGCCGCCCAGGGCGCCGCCGAAGATCGCCAGCAGGAAGAGCGTGCGCTCGGGGATCCTGCGTTTGCGGGTGTGGGACAGGCGCTTGTCGTGCCGCATCACAAAAAACAGGATCACACTCATGACCAGAAGCCACCCCACCAGGATGTAGCCCACAAAATCCGGAATATTATTCATAACAACCTCCCATAGTACCAGCCGGAGACGCCCTTGTGCTTGACAAAGTAGCCCCGGGAGCATTCCTCCACCACCCGGACCTTGTCGCCCTCCCGCAGGGGGAGCACATAGTCCGTACAGTCGTTGCAGTCGGTGATGGCATTGTCCGTAAATAAGTATTTGGTCAGGATATCCATTTCATAGCCGGTGCGGCAGTGGCGGCAGCGGGAGAATTCCTCTCCCCGCTCCAGGACCTGCACGCTGCTGTCGCCCCAGCGGATATAATAGGATCGTCCCCCGCCGGTCTGCGCGTCCAGAACGGTGCGCACCGGGAAGGGGTCGTAGGACACGAAGCCGAAGTCCTCGCTGTCCCGGTCCGGGATGATGAGGCAGTTGAGCTGCCCGTCGTCCTTCAGCACGCAGCCGCCGTCGATGCTGGCGATGCGCTTTTGCCGGTCGATGATGGGGTTGGCGCAGACCCGGTCCCGGCCGTAGAGCATCACGGGCCAGTGGCCCACGATGACCCACTTGGAGAAGAAGCGGTCCAGCTTCAGAAAGTGCTCCACCTTCACCAGCTCGTCCACGCTGTGCTTCTCCAGGGGGATGTCCGGCCGCATGCCCGCGTGGACGAAGACGAAGTTCTCCGTCTCCAGGGCGTGGGGCAGGTTTTTCAGAAAGTCCCACTCCGCCGGGAAGGCCCGCAGGAGCGTGGCCTTGGCAGCGGTGAAATCCCCCATCTCGAAGGGATCCAGCCCCGCGGCGTTGCACATGTCCCACAGCAGGCCGCTTTTGCGCCAGAGGAGGTACTGCAGCACCTTTTCGTCGTCCCTGTCGTCCCAGTCCGGGCGGTAGATGTCATACCAGTCGTCGCAGTTGCCGGTGATCACATGGGTGTTGCCCCGGCGGCTCAGTTCCATGAGGATCCGCAGCATCCGCAGGCTCTCCGCCCCTTTTTCCAGGAAGTCTCCGTCGATGATCAGCTCGTCCCGGTCCGAAAAGCCGGCCCTGCGCAGCACCCCCTCAAAATAGGGGACGTTGCCGTGGATATCCGAGACCACCAGCAGCCTTCTCCCCTGTTCCGGGGTCCAGCGCTGGATCCTTGGCGCGTTCACAGGTCATCCCGCCTTTCCGTCAGGGGCCGCTCCAGCACCAGCAGCGTGCCGGAGACGCTGCTCTCCCGGCCCACGCAGCGGAAGCCCTCCCGCTCATAGAAGGCCAGGGCGGGGGCGTTGTCCTCCGCGGCCACCAGGCGCAGGGCCCGCCGGTCTTCTTTGCGGAAGGGAACGATGGCCCGGCCCAGGGCCTGGATGCCGTAGCCCTTGCCCCGGTATTCCGGGCAGAGGTACAGCAGACTCAGCCAGCCGCAGCCCAGCTCTGACGCCCGCCGGGGATCCAGATCCACCAGGCCCACCGGCCGGTCCCCGTCCAGGAGGCGCAGCACGGACCGGCTGTCGAGCCGCAGGTGCTCCCGGGCGGCGTTCCAGTAGGGCTCGGGGGAGAAGCCGTCCAGATTCCCGTGGGCGGCCAGCCAGGCGTCCCGATAGCAGGCGCAGTAATAATCCCGGTCCCGCCGAGGATCCAAAGGCTCATCCCGCAGCGTGGCGGCGCTCCAGGTCGGCTGCGTCTGCGGCGGCAAATGGGACACGTCGTTGAAGAGCTCCATCCGGTAAACGTCCCGGTCCCAGCGCAGCACCGTCACCGAGGTGTTCAGCAGCATGGGCAGATGCTCCCGGTCCCGCAGGTCGAAGCCGGTGATCCGGGAAAGGAGGCAGCGGAGGGTGATCCCGTGACTCACCACGGCCACCCGCTCCCCCCGGTGCCGCCGGACGATGGCCTCCAGCGCCGGCCAGGCCCGCGCCGTCACCTGGGCGTAGGTCTCGGCCCCGGGCTTGTGCCAGCGGAGAGGGTCGTTGAGGAAGAGCTCCGCGCTTTCCGGCTCGTCGTGGAAAACATTGCCGAAAAACTGCTGCTCCCAGGGCCCCACGTTGATCTCCCGCAGGGCGGGATCGGTTCGCAGGGGCAGGCCCTGGGGCTTGTACACCGCCGAGGCGGTGAGACAGGCCCGGTACAAATCGCTGGAATAGACCGCGTCAAAAGAAAGCGCCCGCAGACGATCCGACAGCAGGGCGATCTGCCGCCGTCCCAGCTCCGTCACGCCGCCGTCCCAGTGGCCCTGCATGATGCGGAAGCGGTTCCCCTCCGCCTGGGCGTGCCGGATGAGATAAATTTCTGTCATAACTTGTCACTTTCCTTGACCGAAGTGGTCGAATACAGTATAATAATGCATCAAAGAAAATCAATAAAGGCATTATACCTTGTTTTGCCCCAATGCACAAGCCTTTTTCTGAGAGATGGGGGGATGCGGGTGGTTCGCGCGGCGATCCTGGCCTCCGGCGACGGGGGACGGCTCCAGGCGATCCTGGACGCCATGTATTTTCAAGAGATCCCGGACTTTCAGCTGGTGGCGGTGATCTGCCCCCGGCGGGAGGACTACGCCATGAAGCGGGCCGCCAACGCGGGGGTCCCCGCCTATGTGGTGGACCCGGAGCTCTTCCCCAACATGACCAGTCACAGCATGGCCGTGGCCAACAAGCTGCGGGACATGGACATTGAGCTGGTGATCCTGGCGGGCTACGACCTGCCCCTGGGCGTGGTGCCCTACCAGTTCCGCAACCACATCATCGGCACCTACCCGGCCCTCTCCCCCGCCTTTGAGGACGTGGAGGGGGACGTGAACCGGGCTGTTCTGGAGCGGGGCGTGAAGGTCACCGGCGCCACCGCCTACTTTGCCGACGGGGACGGGGGCGTGGGCGGCATCATCCTCCAGAAGGCCATCGACGTCCTGCCCGACGACACCCCCGAAAGCCTTGGCACCCGGGTGATGGAGGAGTGCGAGTGGAAGCTGCTGAGCCGGGCCGTGGCCCTCTACTGCGGCGGCAAGCTCTCCGTCCACGGCAAGCGGGTCATCGTGAAGGAGTAAGCGGCGCCGGCCGAGGCTTGAAAATCGAGTTTTTCAAGCCTCGGCCGGCGTTTCGGTTTTAGTTCGTAGTTCGTAGGGGCGACCTTCGGTCGCCCGCCGTCCCGCACCGACGTCCCGTCCCCCGCCGTAGGGGCGACCTTTGGTCGCCCGCCGTCCCGCACCGCCGTCCCGTCCCCGCCGTGGGGGCGACCTTCGGTCGCCGCCGCTCCGCGCCGACGCCCGTCCCCCGCCGTGGGGGCGACCTTCGGTCGCCGCCGCTCCGCGCCGACGCCCGTCCCCCGCCGTAGGGGCGACCTTTGGTCGCCCGCCGCTCCGCGCCAAGGCTGACGGCGCGGAGAGCGCGTCCGATTCATCCCCGGGAATTGAAGCCTTCTCAGCAGCCCGGACCTTATACGTATAATAATCTTTTTCGGGAGGAATACCGTATGAAAACCCACAAACGCTTTCTGGCCCTGCTGCTGGCGCTGGCGCTGACCTTCAGCCTGTCTGCCTGCGTCAGTCTGCCCACGAAAAAAAGCACGATTTCCCGCATGACGACCACCGTTGAAACCGGCACGGAGACCGACAGCTCAGCCTTCTCCCTCAGCTATGAGTATGATGAGCGCGGCTTGGCTTCGGCCATAGAGCTCACGATGGACGAGGAGCTTATGGGGGATGATCAGAAGCTTCGTATGGAGCTCAGCTATATCATGGACGATAAGGGGAATCCGGAAAGCGTCTCCACCCTGGTCCTGGGGATGGAGCTCCGGCTGGCGCTGGAAAACCGCTATGAGGGCGGCCGCCTGACGGAGGCGGTGATCACGGCGTTCAGCATGGGCGACGAGGCCTTGCTGGGTCCCGGCGCATCCGGGAGCCTGGCGCAGGAGGCTGCGAGCGCCGGAGCGATCAATCTTGTGCTGCCGGTGCTGCAGAATTACACCGGGTACCGCAGCTGCAGCCTGTCCATCGAAGGGATTGGAACGGTGCTGCGCAATGAGAAGGGCCGCGCGGTCTACACCTATATGCCCCAGGCGCAGCTGGCGACGGAGACCGTCACCGTCTATGCCTCCGACGGCGGCGTGACGCGCACGCAGAACAGCTATCGGATCGATGGGGAGGAAAAGGAGCTGACGATGCGAACCGTCACGGAGCGGGACGAGAAAGGCTTCCTGCGCCGGATGGAGATCGTCAATGCGGACGGCTCCGGGGCCGCGGTCAGCCTGCGCCCGGAGGACGCCGGCGTCAGCGCCGAGGGCCGAACCCAGAAGCGGGCCCTTGTCGACACGGTCACGCCCATCGGCGACCCGGACGCCTGGGACGCGTCCCAGGACCTGGATCTGGAGAAGCTCCCGGGCCGGGAGTTCGAGCTTTACACCCTGGACGAGGCCGGCCGGGTCAGCGTCTGCAGGCAGAATATGCTGCTGGACGACCAGGCGGATTTCTTCAGCGAAACCACGTCCTGGTACAACGCCCGGGGGGAGGTCACCAGAACGGAGACGCTGAATCGCACCGGCGAGTACAGCTCGCGCACGGTGACAGAGACGGAATACCGCTGAAAGAGCAACCCGGGGACCGCGCCAAGCCGCGCGGCCCCCGGGTTCTGCGTCAGCCGCCCCGCGACGAGGTGCCGTCCTCCGTCTGTCATCCTGAGGAGGCCAGGTCGACGAAGGATCTTGATCGCGGCAGCGATCACATCCAACGGCCAGACCTTACGCCGGGGCAGGAGCCTTCGACGCCGCTGCGCTCCGCGAAGCCATGACAGCGGGGAGGGGCCTGCCGTTGCCCGCCGATCCGTGTAAACGGAAGAAAAAACTCTCCGTCGGGAGGGAATTTCTGCTTGACAAGAGAAAAACGGCGATGTAATATACTAGTGTTAAAAAGCAATAGTGTTTGAGAGCGTTCTCCAGAGCCAGGGGCCTAGTGCCCCCTTAAGGCATCGGAGAACGTTTTTTGTTGTTTGAAAAGCCCTGATCCGGACGCGGCGTCGTCGTCGTTTCCGCTAGGAAAGGGACAGACAAGGAGGAATTCATCATGACCAAATACATCTTTGTGACCGGCGGCGTGGTGTCCGGCCTGGGCAAGGGCATCACCGCGGCCTCGCTGGGGCGGCTGCTGAAATGCCGGGGCCTGAAGGTGGCGGCCCAGAAGCTGGACCCCTACATCAACGTAGACCCGGGGACCATGAGTCCCTATCAGCACGGGGAGGTCTTCGTCACCGAGGACGGCAGCGAAACGGACCTGGACCTGGGCCACTACGAGCGCTTCATCGACGAGGATCTGAACCGCTTTTCCAACCTGACCACCGGCAAGGTCTACTGGAACGTGCTGAACAAGGAGCGCCGGGGCGAATACCTGGGCCAGACGGTGCAGGTGATCCCCCACATCACCGAGGAAATCAAGCGCTTCATTTACAGCGTGGGCGAAAAGACCCAAGCCGACGTGGTGATCACCGAGATCGGCGGCACCACCGGCGACATCGAGAGCCAGCCCTTCCTGGAGGCCGCCCGTCAGGTGGGCCTGGAGCAGGGGAAGGACAACACCCTCTTCATCCACGTGACCCTGGTGCCCTTCCTGCGGGGCAGCGACGAGCACAAGACCAAGCCCACCCAGCACTCGGTGAAGGAGCTGCAGGGCATGGGCATTTCCCCGGACATCATCGTGCTGCGCTGCGACGAGCCCCTGGAGCCGGAGATCTTCCGGAAGATCGCCATGTTCTGCAACGTCAAGCCAGACTGTGTCATCGAAAACCGGACCATCCCCATCCTCTACGAGGCGCCGCTGATGCTGGAGGAGAAGGACTTCTCCCTGATCGTCTGCCGGGAGCTGGGCCTCTGGACCCGGGCGCCGGAGCTGGGGGAGTGGCGGGCCATGGTGGAGCGGATCAAGCGCCTGGACCGGGAGCTGACCATCGGCCTGGTGGGCAAGTACGTCCAGCTGCACGACGCCTACCTCTCCGTGGCGGAGGCCCTGCGCCACGCGGGCTGGGCCTGCGGCGTCCAGGTGCACATCCGCTGGATCGACAGCGAGACCGTCACCGACGAGACGGCGCCGGCGCTCCTGGGAGACTGCGCCGGGCTGATCGTCCCCGGCGGCTTCGGGGACCGGGGCGTGGAGGGCATGATCGCCGCGGCCCGCTACGCCCGGGAGCGGGACATCCCCTATCTGGGCATCTGCCTGGGGATGCAGGTGGCGGTGATCGAGTTTGCCCGCCATGTCTGCGGCCTCTCCGACGCCAATTCCGGCGAATTTGACCCGGCCTCCGCCCACAAGGTCATTGACTTTTTGCCCGATCAAAGCGATACTGTCAATAAGGGCGGGACCCTGCGCCTGGGGGCCTGGCCCTGCCGGATCCAGCCGGGCAGCCGCATGGCGGCCTGCTACGGCAAAGAGCAGATCTCCGAGCGGCACCGGCACCGCTACGAGTTCAACAACGACTACCGCCGACCTCTGCAGGACGCGGGCCTTACGCTCTGCGGCCTGTCGCCGGACGGGCACATTGTGGAGGCGGTGGAGCTCAGCGACCGGCGCTTCTTCGTGGGCGTGCAGTTCCATCCCGAGTTCAAGAGCCGGCCCAACCGGCCCCATCCCCTGTTCCTGGGGCTCATCGGCGCCGCGCTGGGAGAAAGCCTGTAAGGAGGGCGATTCCATGAAAAAAGAGACGGAGGGGACCGTGGTTTCCGTCAAGAGGCAATGGTGGCTGAAGATCAACACGAAAGCCGTGCGGACAGGCCCTCTGGACGGAGCAGTCTTTCCGCATATCGCAAAGGTTTCTTATACGGTGAACGGCATAGAATACGTAAAGAGAAAATGGATCGGCGCGGGGCGGCCTGTCCCGGAGGTCGGGAGCGCCGTCAGGGTGCTCTATGAGGAAGACGCCCCGGCAAAGGCCGAAGTGCAATTTTAGGTAATGATGATTTCTCCCGGCAGGAGGTTTTTATGACAGAACAAAAAATCCTGATCCTGGACTTCGGAGGCCAGTACAACCAGCTGATCGCCCGCCGGGTGCGGGAGCACCATGTCTACTGCGAGCTGCGCCCCTGCGACACGCCCCTGGAGGAGATCCGGCGCTTCGCGCCCATGGGCCTCATCTTCACCGGCGGGCCCAACAGCGTCTATCTGCCCGACGCGCCCAAGGTGGACCCGGGGGTCTTCGACCTGGGGGTCCCGATCCTGGGCATCTGCTACGGCTGCCAGCTCCTGTCCCAGATGCTGGGAGGCCGGGTGGTCCCCGCCCAGGCGGATTCCGCCCGGGAGTACGGCAAGACGGAGACCTTCTTCGACACGGGCTGCGCCCTTTTTAGGGACCTGCCCGCGCAGAGCGTCACCTGGATGAGCCACGGGGACTACATGGCGCAGATCCCGGCGGGCTTCCGGCTGGCCGCCCACAGCGCCGCCTGCCCCACCGCGGCGATCTGCGACGAGGAGCGCCGCTTCTTCGGGGTGCAGTTTCATCCGGAGGTGAACCACACCGAATATGGCAGTCAGATGCTGCGCAATTTCCTCTATGAGATCTGCGGCGCGGCGGGGGACTGGACCATGGCCGGCTACCGGGAGCAGGCCGTCTCCGCCATCCGGGAAAAGGTGGGCGGCGGACGGGCGCTGCTGGCCCTCTCCGGCGGGGTGGACTCCTCCGTGGCGGCGGCGCTCATGGCCGAGGCCATCGGCGAGCGCCTGAGCTGCGTGTTCGTGGACCACGGCCTGCTGCGCAAGGACGAGGGGGATGAGGTGGAGGCCGCCTTCGCCGGACGGGCGATGCATTTTCACCGGATCGACGCCGGGGCGCGCTTTCTCTCCCGGCTCGCCGGGGTGACGGAGCCGGAGCAGAAGCGCAAGGCCATCGGCGAGGAGTTCATCCGGGTCTTCGAGGAGGCCGGGCGGCAGATCGGGGCTGTGGACTTCCTGGTCCAGGGCACCATCTACCCGGACGTGATCGAGTCCGGCAAGGGCCCCGCCGCCGTCATCAAGAGTCACCACAACGTGGGCGGCCTGCCGGCGCACGTGGCCTTCCGGGAGATCCTGGAGCCCCTGCGCCTGCTCTTCAAGGACGAGGTGCGGCAGCTGGGCCGGGAGCTGGGTCTGCCGGAGGCGCTGGTGTCCCGCCAGCCCTTCCCCGGGCCGGGCCTGGCCATCCGCATCATCGGCGAGGTCACGGAGGAGAAGCTGAGGATCCTGCGGGAGGCAGACGCCGTCTTCCGCGAAGAGATCGCCGCCGCGGGACTTGCGGGGCAGTGCAGCCAGTACTTCGCGGCCCTGACCAATATGCGCTCCGTGGGCGTCATGGGCGACGGCCGCAGCTACGACTGGGCCGTGGCCCTGCGCAGTGTCCAGACCGGGGACTTCATGACCGCGGACTGGACCCGGCTCCCCTACGAGCTGCTGGACCGGGTGTCCGTGCGCATCGTCAACGAGGTCCGGGGCGTGAACCGGGTGCTCTACGATATCACGTCCAAGCCCCCAGCCACGGTGGAATACGAATAAAGAAAAAAATAATCAAAAAGCGCGGCCTCCGTCCGAAGGCCGCGCTTTTTGCGCTTTTGAAGATTCAGCTGGGGAAGATGCTGTGCCCGCCGCCCCGCGCCGCCGCTCCGTCCTGCGTCGTAGGGGAGGGGCTTGCCCCTCCCGCGATCCGCGGCGATGTCCCGTCCCCCGCAAGGCGGATGACGGAAGGGGTCCTCCGGCTGCTCCGTCCTTGCCGTAGGGGAGGGGCGCTTCGCTCCGCCCTTGTGGTCGCCCGCCTCTCGCACCGCCTAAGAGACGACGCCGGGGGACAAACCCATCATCAGGCGCAGGAGGACGCCGCCCAGGACCAGAGAGACCAGGTTGGCCGCCAGGGTATCGGGAAGCAGGGCCTTTTTCGGGCCCACCACCGGGCGGTACACCGCATACTCCAGACCCGCCGCGGCCAGTTCCAGCAGCACGATCAGCCAGAGCGGCCGGCCCCAATAGCCCAGCAGCAGGTTCAGGCTCAGGTTCGTGACCGCGTTGGCCGCAAGACAGAGGATCACGAAAGCCCTGCCCCGATAGCCCCGCAGCAGGAAATACCCTGTCTCCATCAGCATGGTAAGGCCACAGGCCCAATACAGGCTCATGCTTTTTTCCGCAGGAAGCGCCAAAGCACAAAGGCGATGATCAGCACGCCCGCCGCGATCAGGAGGATCGGCAGCAGGGGCGAGCTCGTCTGCACCGTTTGGGTGGTCGGACTGGGCGTGGTGGGCGGCGGGAGCAGGTCCGCGGAGGCGGAGAGCGGGAACAGCGCGATCAGCAGGACGCAGACCGCAAGAAGGCAAAGACTCTTTTTCATTGGATATTCTCCTTTCGGCAGCTTTGCATGGCTGCGCTTATTACTTTTTCCGCAGAACCAGCCAGAGGATAAAGGCGACGAGAAGGACCGCCGCGGCGAGGATCAGCACCCCGTGGGAGCCGAGTTTCCTGACAAAAGCTTGCTCCGGGGTGAGCACGTCCGCATAGGCGAAGACGGGGAAAACCCCCAGCAGCAGGATCAGAACGGCGAGAAAGCTAAGACTCTTTTTCATGGGACAATCTCCTTTCGGCAAACAGTACGGCAAACAGGGCCAGACCAAAGCAGAGGACGACCAGGATCACGCGGGAGGCGCCGGAGGCGGGGATCCGCCCGCCGAACAGGGCCCCGGGCCAGAGAGCCGAGGCCGCCAGCCCGAAGGCGAAGCCGGGGGAATCCGGCATGCAGCGATAGAGCAGGAACAGGGTGATGGGCATGCTCAGGTTCAGGAAAAACTGCCCCGCGGCGCCGGCGGCAAAACTCCCGCCGCCCAGGAGGATCAGGGCCGCCGCCAGGGGCACCGAGGCCAGGGCGGTTCTGCCGCTCCCCAGCCGGTCGCAGGCGAAGCCTCCGGCGCTCTTGCCCAGGAAGACCAGCAACACGGGGACGGCGGCCATCCACAGGCTCTGCCGCCCCGCCGAGCCGGAGGCGGCGCCGCCCACAGCCCGGACCGCCACCGCCAGGGTCAGCAGCACGGCGCACAGGGGCAGGGCCTTGTCGGGGGCCGCCGGGGCCGCAGACCTCGGAGCCGGAGCGGGCCGCTCCCGCCGCCCCGCCGGGAAGAGGAGAACGGCGCAGGCCAGCAGCAGAAGGCAGAGGATCAGGCGGGCCTGGGGGAAGGCCTTCCCCAGGAAGACGCCCAGGGCGCCCGGCGCCACGAAGAGGCCCAGGGGCGCCGCCTTTCCGCCCGCGTCCTCCAGGGTGACGGTGCCGGCGGAGACGTGGAAGAGGCTGTTGCCCAGGCCGATGATCGCCGCCCGGACCGCCCAGGGCAGGGGCAGCAGCCCGGCCAGGGCCACCCAGAGGCAGGCGAAGGGCGTGATGCGCAGGCAATGGCCGGTCCGATCCGTGACCAGGCCCACCAGGCACTGGGTGGAGAAGGCAAAGCTGTTATAGATGAGCACCGCCCGCAGCAGCTCCTCCGGCGGGCCGCCCAGCACCGCCGCGGCGCAGACCCCGTCCACCAGCAGATGGGCCAGGCCGTTGCAGGTCAAAAGCCGTTTGTCCATGGCGAGCCCTCCCCTCAGCTGTGGAACATGTTGCGCCAGCCCCGGAGATCTACCGGCTCGAAGCGGCGCTTCAGCTCCCGGACCATGCGGTTGCGGTCGGCGTTCTCGATGACCACGTCGTAGCGGCCGGGGACGGAGCCGAAGGTGACGGTCTCCTTGGGCTGCAGCCGCTCCTGCAGCTTTTTCAGCATGGCCCGGCGGCTGACGGCGGCGTCGTAGATCCGCAGGGCGGAGTAGCCCTCGAAGTTGGAGGGCTTCAGCACCGCCCGATAGTCCCCTGCCCAGCTCTCGGCCTGGAAGCGGCGGAGCTTTTCCTCCAGGAGTTCGGTCTTCTCCAGGATCAGCAGGTAAAGCACGCCCCGGTCCAGATCCAGGGAGCTATGGATGTAGTTGCGGTAGGGCGACTTGCGCTTTTGCTCAAAGAGCTGCCGCATGGCGGGGTTGGGCAGGTCCTCGTAGCGGATCACCAGCAGGTTTTTGTCCACGCTGTTGGAGAAGAAGGGCAGCCCTTCCCGGTGGGCCCAGTCCTTCAGACGGCGGCCCTTCTCGTCGCTCATGGGCAGGGTCTCCAGATATTCCATGGTTTTCATATCGTAGAGCGCCGCGCCGTTCATGGTGACCACCGGCAGATTCAGCTCCACTCCCGGCAGCAGCTCCCGCACGGTGGCCTGGGTCTCGGAGGTGGCCAGGGTGAAGAGGGCCCCGTCGGAAAGCAGGCGGTTCAGCTCCACCTTGGAATAGGGTTGCAGCTGCCGGTCCGGCCCCAGGAGGGTGTCCCCGATGGCGGAGACGAAGAGCGTGTCCGTCTTCCGCAGCCGGGGCAGGTGGACCCGGTTCACGATCTCCGCCACGGCCACGCCGATGACGGTGTCCAGGGTGCGGTTGAAGGCGTAGAGATAGGGGCTCACATCGTCGAAATGCTTGATGGTGATGACCAGGAACACGCTGGCGGAGAAATAGGCCGTCTCGCTGACCTTCAGCACCACGGTGGAGTACAGCGCGAAACCGGTGAAGAGGCCGATCAGGCTGAAATGGAGCCAGGGCTCGCTGTGGCCGCGGCTGCTGAGCCACACCTCGAACAGCAGCAGGGCCAGGCCCCAGAAGGCGCCGACAAAGGTGCCGATGATGCGCTTGCGGCCCACCGCGCGGGTGCTCTTGGTATAGGGCTGGATGCACTGCAGCACCGCCAGCGCCGCATACAGCGGCTCGCCCTGACGGCCCCGCAGCACGTGGACCAGCAGGCACAGCCACACCGCGATCATCGAGCGCAGGATCCGCTGCCCGGGGATGGGGATTTTTTTCAGTCGTTCCATGGGGAACCTCCGAATGTGTCGTACCTGTCATTATACCGGGAAGCGGGGAAAAGCGCAAGCGGGCCGGGGCTTTTCTTTTCGGGGCGGCCGTGGTAGAATGAAAAAAGGAAAAACGCGGAGGAGGCGATCGGATGAAGATCCTGCTCACGGCCTTTGACCCCTTCGGGGGAGAGCCGGTGAATCCCGCCTGGGAGGCGGTGCGGCTTCTGCGCGCGCCGGCGGGGACGGAAGTGAAAAAGCTGCTGCTGCCCACGGTTTTCGGCCTGTCCGGGGACCTGCTCTGCGCCGCGCTGGCGGCGGAGCGGCCGGATCTGACGCTCTGCATCGGCCAGGCGGCGGGCAGGGCCGCCATCACGCCGGAGCGGATCGGCGTGAATCTGATGGACGCCTCCATCCCGGATAACGCCGGCTTCCGGCCGAAGGAAGAGCCGGTGCTCCCCGGGGCGCCCGCGGCCTACTTCGTCCGGCTCCCGGTCCGGGCCCTGGCGGAGGCCATCGCCGCCTCCGGCGTGCCGGCGGCGGTGTCCAACAGCGCGGGGCTCTTCGTCTGCAACCAGCTGCTCTACCGGCTGCTGCACGAGATAGAGACGAAATATCCCGCCATGGGCGGCGGCTTTGTCCACGTCCCCTGCCTGCCCGAGCAGGCGGAGCGCCTGGGAAAAGAAAAGCCCCTCCCCTCCCTGCCGCTCTCCGACCTCGTCCGCGGCCTCCAGGCCGGGCTGGAATTTTTGGCGAAGGAATGAAGAAATGATAGCCCTTTCAGTCTCGCTCGCTTCGCTCGGTCGCAAGCTCCTTCCGGGGGAGCCGAGATGCGGTCTTGCTTCCCCCACAGGGGGAAGTGGCCGAAGGCCGATAGGGGAACCTGATCTACCGCCGCAGCCGAAGCTACAATTCCTTGGCAACACAGAAACACATTGATATTCAGAGGATTGAAAAAATAAGAGACTTGAAAGAATAATTGCTGTCATGATATAATTTTCCATGATTCCAAATAGATCCAAGTAGTACATAAATAGTGTCATTCCATCTGTTCCGTGCAAAACCGTCAGATTAATCCATCCAAATAAAATGTTGGGAGTGTTCAGGATGAAAAAAGCTTGGAAACAGATCCTTTGCATTTCGCTTTGTCTGGCATTCTTTTTTGGAATGCTGAGTAAGCCAGATGCGTTGGCAGAAGAAACGGTCTTGACCGAAGAACGGCAAAATGCAGTGGCGATGATCAATTATCTGGCCGTAATGACGCAGGAAGTAAATAAATCGCCGGGAAACCGGCTGTTACTGGAGGACAACTATTCGCTGCTGCTAAACAACATCTCATCTCGCGCAATAGACGACAATACGATGTCACAAATCATCAACCTGCTTGATGTTATGGAACAGTATCGTATGCTTGCGGTTAAGAGAAACCGTTTACAATTCTGTGCGGAACAGGAACAAGCACTTTTGATGAATAGTGCTATAAAGCAGTCAACCAATGGGGCGGATCTGCTGGACCTCATTTTAAGCCTGGGGTCTCCAACTTGCGTGCTATCAGAGTTGGCAGATTTGGCTGGAATCACCATGAACAGCTGCAGCGAATTCTATTCTGACGATAGCATAAGGGGAATAGAAGGATTAAAAGAGGGCTGGGAGCTTGATGATGAAGCTGCAGAAGCCCTTCACAGCTGCAGGAAATCTATGTTTGAGTACCAGAGCACCATGGCGAGAGAGTATGGGATCCCGGACGAATGGATTCTAAATGAAAAAGAGGTTGACGCATTTGTCGCGTGGAAAAAAGACCCCTCCCCTGAAGTTCGGATTCAATACTTTGAATCGCACAGGAACACCTATCAACATTTTGGGGGTTATTGGCTGGAGCTGGCGAAAAGCTATTACGAAACGGGAGACTATGTAAATTGTATCAATGCAATAGAAGAGTATGAAGCTTTGGGGATCCATGTTTTTCAACGAGATTATGAATTGGCAGAAACCCTTCCTTTTATCATCGCGGCAGCCGACTCCGTCTTTACCGGGGAAGAATATAATACCTTTGTTGAAAGATTATCCCAAGTAATTCTGGACAATACCGATGATGAGAACTGGGCGCTTCGGTATTTTGCTGCCCAAACATACATCGACCTTTTTGCGCGTACTTCAGATGAGCAATACTTGCGTCGAGCTATGGATATTGCTGTCATCAACACTACGCTCCTTGCGAAAGAGCAGCGAATGTTGAATGAAGAATACCTGATGGAGGTTCAGCTTGTTTCAATACCCAAGGACGCAACTTCTGCCGAAAAAAAGGAGATCAAGGCATATAACGAGATGCTTGAAACGACAAGAGAAACGGAATTATCTCCAGTCAGTGAGCCGTTGCTTTTGAATTGCGAAATGTTGTTTTCTCTGGCTAAAGCTTTGAAATTGACTGATTCTGAAAAGGCCAGGATTGATGCGTTTTTACACCCCAACGGAGTTCCATTGTTTTTGGTTGAAGCGATGGATGCGCGGTTTTGGATGAATAGTAGCAAAGAATGTTCAGTGATACCATCGGCAGAGATCTCCTATCGAGCAAATCTTGTAGAAATACCCGTTATGTTGGTTTGCCAGAATACTGAAATAAGGGTAAGGGTCTATGAACAGGGAAAGAGCAGGCCCGTTGAGCTGACAGACTGGGAACTGAAAGAAGTGATCCGGACAGAGGGAGAATGGCCAGCGTTTTCTGCACTATATTACAGTAAAAGAGCGGACAGTATTGAGTGGGTTCCAGACCTCCAAATCATGATTGATGTTCGCTCGGAGGCCGGTCAGGAAAGATCCTACCACTTTGAATGGAAGACTGAGAGCACAAAACAAAGCTGGTATAACTATCTAATGCCATGGCAGGGACACGCCAGCAGCTGGTATGACCGTTTGCAGCCGTGGAAGGATTTGCCGGACTTTGTCCCGGTGGAATAAACAGGTACAATAAGAACGAGGCCCTGCCGAGATATCTCGGCAGGGCCTCAAAACATAAAACGGGCTCAACCCAGTCCGTATTCCTCCGCAAGCTTCCGGAAGGAGGGCATGGCGCGGGTGATCTGCTCGGCGGAGACGCAGTAGGCGATGCGCACGTAGCCGGGCACGCCGAAATCGTCGCTGGGCACCAGCAGCAGCTCGTACTTCTTGGCCCGTTCGGCGAAGGCCTTGGCGTCGGGCTCCGGGGTCTTCACGAAGAGATAGAAGGCCCCGTCGGGGTACACGCAGTCATAGCCCAGCTCCTTCAGGCCGTTGTAGAGCAGGTCCCGGTTGGCCTTGTACATGTTGATGTCCGAGGTCTTGTCGATGCACTTCTCGATGACCCGCTGCATCAGGCTGGGGGCGTTGACGAAGCCGCAGACCCGTCCGCCGCCGCAGATGGCCGCGAAGACGGTTTCCGCATCCTGCATCCGGGCGCTGACGGCCAGATAGCCGATACGCTCGCCGGGCAGGGACAGGCTCTTGCTGTAGGAGTAGTCCAGAATGGCGTTGTCGTAGAAGTGCAGCACGCAGGGGACCGGCTGTCCGTCATAGACCAGCTCCCGGTAGGGCTCGTCGGAGATCAGGTAGATGGGATGGCCGTAGCGCAGCTCCGCCTGGTGGAGGATGCCGCAGAGCTTTTTCAGGCTCTCCTCGGACAGCACCACGCCGGAGGGGTTGTTGGGGGTGTTCACGATGACCGCCTTGGTCTTTTCCGTAAGGGAGGCGGCCAGGGCCTCCAGATCCGGCTGCAGCCCGGCGGCGGGGGGCACCACCACCAGCTTGCCGCCCACGCCCTCGGTGAACATGCGGTATTCGGGGAAGAAGGGGGCGAAGGCCACGACCTCCTCGCCGGGGAGCAGCAGGGCGTGCATGCAGATGGCCAGGCCCGCGGCGGCACCGCAGGTGACGTAGATCAGATCCTCCCTTGCGGGCAGATCAAAGCGCTTCTGCAGGTCGGCGGCGATGGTTTTGCGCAGGCTGGGCAGGCCCGGCGCGGGGGTATAGCCGTGGAGCGAGGTGCTGTCCAGCGCCAGCAGCTCCCGGATGGCCTCCTCCACGCAGGGCGGCGCGGGGACGCTGGGATTGCCGAGGCTGAAATCGAAGACCTTGTCCGCGCCGATCTCCGCCTTGCGCTTGCAGCCGTAGGCGAACAGCTCGCGGATGCAGCTCTTGCTGATGCCGAAGCCAAGAATCTTTTCTGGAAGCATGTCAAAAACTCTCCCTTTCCTGAATTTTCATAGTGTTTTTTTCTATTATAATGCCAGGGACGGGAAATGGCAAGGACTTTGTACATTTGAATAAAAAACCCCATAAAAATCCAAGGATTTCTGATTGACTTTGAACAGGGCTTGGTATATTCTGGTTAGGATAGAAAGAGACAGATGGAGCGGAGAACAGGGGGACCATGTGAAAAAGACCATCCACGTGTCCGGCAGGACGGAGCTTGCCGGCAACCATACCGACCACCAGAACGGCAGGATCCTGGCGGCCACCATCCAGCTGGGCCTCACCGCCCGGGCAGAGGCGGCGGACAGCGGCAAGATGCTGATCCGCTCCCAGGGCTTCGGCCCCCGGGAGGTGCTGCTGAACCAGCTGAGCGTGCGGCCCCGGGAGTTCGGCACGCCGGAGGCCCTGATGCGGGGCGTGGCGGCCAGCTTCAAGGACATGGGCCTGAAGATCGGCGGCTTTGAGGCCGAGATCCGCAGCACCCTGCCCGTAGGCGCGGGGCTCTCCTCCTCGGCGGCCTTCTCGGTGCTGGTCGGCCGCATCCTCAGCGAGCTTTACAACGACGGCAAGGTGGACCCCATGGTCATCGCCCGGGCGGGGCAGGAGGCGGAAAACCGCTTCTTCGGCAAGCCCTGCGGGCTGATGAGCCAGTTGGTCTGCGCCATGGGCCACACCCTGTATGTGGACTTCAAGACCCGGGAGATCCAGCGGCTGGACGCGGATTTCGGCGCCATGGGGCTGACCCTCTGCCTCACCGAGACCGGCGGCAGCCACGCGGGGCTGGACAGCTCCTATGCCCGCATCCCGGCGGACATGACCTATATTGCCAATCTCTTTGACAAGGGCGTCCTGGCCGATGTGGACCCGGAGGCCTTCCGGGCCAAGGGCTGGGATCCGGCCAACCGCCCTGTGCGCCGGGCCATGCATTTCTTTGATGAGAACGAGCGGGTCCCTCTCATGCGGGACGCGCTGCAGAACCGGGACGGGGAGACCTATATGCGCCTGATGAACGAGTCCGGCCGCTCCTCGGAGAAGCTGCTGAACAACATCATCACCAGCGCCACGGGGGACACCAAGCTGGCCCAGGGCCTGGAGAAGAGCCGGCAGCTCCTGGAGGGCCGGGGCGCCTGGAGGGTCCACGGCGGCGGCTTCGCAGGCTGTGTGCAGGCCCTGATGCCCAGCGATTACTATGAGACCTACAAGGCCGAGATGGAGAAGGTCTTCGGGGCCGAGTCCTGCCGGGAGATCCGGCTGACGTGAAGATACAGGTCAAAGTTCGTAGTTCGTAGTTTTTAGTTCGTAGTTCGTAGAAATAGAGCGGGGATGCGCTTGCGCATCCCCGCTCAAGCTGTCGACAGCGTGTCGACAGCTTGAAAGCAAAAATGGAAACTTCCGAAAAAGTTTCCATTTTTGCAGGATTGAACGTGAAGGGGGGGGCATACCCTCCCCCCTTCACAATCCCCCCATGCGTGTCCCGGCCTTGCCGCATGAGTTTGTCTATAGTAAAACCGCCTCTCCGAGGTTCAGCTCCTCGGAGAGGCGGTTTTCATTCTTCTACGAACTACGAACTACGAACTACGAACTAAGCGAATCGGCCGTGCTCCGGGATGAAGACCAGGTCCGGGTCGTAGAGCATGATGAACTCCTCCAGGCACAGGTCGTGGTCCGTGATGTAGCGGGCGGCCTCCTTTCCCACGAAGCGGAAGTGGGCGTGGGGGCAGGCGACGCCGTAGTAGTATGCCTTCTCCTCCGGGTAGCGGAGGATGAAGCCATAATCGGCGCAGTGTTCCACCAGCCAGGCATAGAGCTCACTGTCAAAGATCTCCGGATCCGTGAAGCGGTAGAAATTGGTGCGGTTCTTCATCTGATCCGTGAAGTCGATGGCCAGGCCCGTCTGGTGCTCGTTGACGCCGATGCCCTGGAAGGCACGGGCGGCGGCGACGGGGTCATATTCGCAGTCCCGCAGCACGCTTTTGTAGTTGTTCTCGAGCCACTCCAGATTCCGGAAGCCCTGGGCCATGTAGATGGTATAGCCCTGAGCCCGGGCGTCGCTGAGCAGCTCCTGCGCATAGGGCACCACCCGGGGATCCAGGCCCTGGCCCTCGATGCCGCCGTACTCGCAGATGTAGAAGGCCACGGAGTTGTAGGCGTTGCAGAGCCGGAATTCCCAGCTGTGAATGTCGATATCGGGCAGATCGTCCGGCCGGTCCTCCGCCGCGGCGGTGGCGGCGGGGAAGACGGAGCAGCACAGCGCCGCCAGCATCACGCACAGCAGCAGGACGGACAAAAAGCGTTTTTTCATAGCGGCACCCTCATTCCACACCGTAGAGACCCAGGAACTCCTCCAGGGTCAGGTGATTTTCTGTCATGTATTCAGCGACCTCCACGCCCACGTAGCGGAAGTGCCAGGGCTCGTACATGACGCCGGTGATATCCTCCTTGCCGGAGGGGAAGCGCTGGACGAAGCCGTACTCCGCGCAGTGCTCGTTGAGCCACTGATAGGTGGCGGTCTGTTCGATGGAGGCGTTCTTGATCTGGTAATAGCGGTCGGTGATATCGCAGCACAGGGCCAGCTGATGCTCGCTGCAGCCGGCGGGCATGGTGATGTAATGCCCGGCGGAGTCCTTGCCGTCGGAGATGCCGTTGTTCTGGCAGATGCGCTGGAAGTTGGCGGCCTGGTCGCTGTAGCTGCGGTAGCCGGAGGAGAGGAACACCGTCAACCCCGCGGCCTTACAGCCCTGCCCGAAGGCGATCAGCGGCTCGGCGATGCGGAGGTCCACCGGGCAGCGGTTGCCGTTGTATGAGGTCTGAATGTCGGTCTCGGCCAGGGTCTGGTGCAGGTAGGCCAGCTGCTCCGGCTCATAGCGGTCGATGGAGTGCTCGCCGTTGACCAGGGTATACTCCCAGCTGGTGATGTCGATATCCGGCGGGGTGGGCAGTCCCTGGGCGGCGGCGTTGGCCAGAGCCTTGCCGTAGGGCGTTTCGGGATCCACGGTGGGCTCCGGCGCGGCCGTGCTTCCCCTGTCTTTGCTCTGAACGGCGGGAGCATGGAGCTCCGCTGTGTCCAGCGTCGTGCCGGCGGCGTTCGGGGAGGCGCTCTGCGTCTGCGAGAGGACCACGGCCTGACCCGGGGCGGAGGCGGCGAGGCTTCCCGCCTGCTCCTGGGGCAGGCGCAGCTCCCGGTAGCCCTGGATCTGCAGATATAGATAAGAGGAAAGGATCACCAGCATCAACAGAGCCAGGATGATCCGCGTTCCGAGGTTTTTGCGCATAATCGTTTCCTCCGGAATACAAGAATGACTTTGGTACCTTTTATCATATCATTTTGCCTTCTCCGGGTCAACTCCCTTTTTCTCCGCTTCCCGGGCCTTCCCTGTTGCCCTCCGGCAAAAGCCCTGCTATAATGGACCCAAGAACGGCAAAGGAGGAGCGTGCAATGAAGCTCACTTGGTTAGGACATTCCTGTTTTCTGGCGGAGACGGCGGAGGGCTCTGTGCTTTTGGATCCCTACGCCCCGGGCAGTGTGCCGGGGCTCAAGCTTCCCCGGGTGACGGCGGACCTGGTGCTCTGCAGCCACGGCCATCGGGACCACGGATATCGGGAGGCGGCCCGGCTCAGCGGCAAGCCCTGCGGCGTCCGGGTCTCGACCCTGGAAACCTTCCACGACGAGCAGGGCGGCGCCCTGCGGGGGCCCAACACCGTGCACATCCTGGAGGCGGAGGGCCTGCGCCTTGTCCACCTGGGGGACCTGGGCCACATGCTCAGCGCGGAGCAGCTGGCCGCCCTGGGCAGGGTGGACCTGCTGCTGATCCCCGTGGGCGGGCACTACACCATCGGGCCCGAGACCGCCGCGGAGCTGGCGGAGGCCATCGGCGCCCGGATCACCGTGCCCATGCACTATCGGGGGCCGGGCTTCGGCTATGATGTGATCGGCCCGGTGGAGCCCTTCCTGCAGCGGCAGGAGCGGGTGCTGCGGCTGGACGGCAATGAGCTGCGTCCGGAGGAGCTGGAGACCCCGGTGACGGCGGTGCTCCGCTGCCCGGCGCGGTAGTTCGCAGTTCGCAGTCCGTAGTTCGCAGTTCGTAGTTCGTAGTTCGCAGTTCGTAGTTCGTAGTATGGGCTTTGTCGACAGCCTGAGGAGCCGGGTTTCCCCGGCTCCTTTGCGTCTTTCACGTTTCCGGCTCTACGTGTCCCGCCAGGAAGCGGAGCGCGTTTCCCTCCTCGTCCTGCAGCAGGTAGCAGCGGATGCGCCCGTCGGGCTCATAGACCGTGTCTACCCGGAGCGCCTCTCCCAGCCAGTCGCAGATCCGGTAGCCCCGGGGCAGGTATTCGAAGGGCCCCTCCGGGTATCCCTCCCACTGGACCGGGCCGTCCGTCTCCCGGATGCCCCGCAGGTACAGATCCCCGTCCACGGGCAGCAGCTCCACGGCTCCGTCCGTCTCCGGCAGGGGATAGCTCCGGGGCTGTTCGCCCGTCAGATCCACGCTGTACACCCCGTTCCCGCTCCGGTACCAGAGTCGGTTTTTCAACAGCAGCGGGTTCGACGGCGCGCCGGAGCACAGGATCCGGACCCCGCCGGTCTCCCCATCGGTAAAGCAGATGTCGCCGCTGTCCTGCTCCCGCCAGAGCACGCCGCCCTCCAGGGGGTAGGCGAAGGCGCAGGGGCCGGCGAGCAGCTGGGTCAGCACCCGGGTCCTGGGCTCCAGGGAGAGGAAGCGCCCCCTCCCGTCGCAGAAGTACAGCAGCCCCTCCTTCAGGCAGAGCCAGCGGCAGGGCCCCAGGTGCAGGGTGTGGCGCTCCCCGCCTTCGGTCGACACCCGTTCCAGGGCGCCGCTGCTGCGGTCGATGTAAAAGAGCCAGCCCTCGCTTTCGCAGAGATATTCGGGCACGCAGCCCTCGGCCAGCACGGTGAACCCGTCCAGGCTCCCGTCCTCCCGGCTGTACCGGGCCAGGACCGGAAGCCAGTTTTCGTCGAAATCATAGCAATAGAGCGCGTCCTCCGTCACCGCGACGCGGTTGGCGTTCAGCACCATGGCCATGGCCCGGGACTCCTCCGGATCCGGCGCGGTGATTTCCCGCACCTCCGGCGTCACGACGACGGGACTGGGCTCCGGCGTGGGGACCGGGCTGGGCATCGGCGCCTCTTCCCGCTGCAGGCCGCAGGCGCTCAGCAGCAGCGCCGCCAGCAGCAGCGCCGTCAGGATCAAGCGTGCTCTCATAGGTCTTTCCTCTCTGTCTCTCGGATAAGAAAATTGTATCATACTCTCGCCGCGCTGGCAAGATCCCTTGCGCCGGGCGGAGAAATGTGCTAAACTGATCCTATCATGCCCCGAAAGGAACGGAAAACATGGTGAACGTGAAAAAATGGACGGCGCTTCTGCTGCTGTTGGGCCTGCTGGCCTCTCTGCTCTGCGGCTGCGTGGATATACCGGGCGCCGCAGGCACGCCGCTCCAGCAAGAGCTGCTGAGGCTGCTGGAGGATGAGCCCGGCTCCGCCCCTGCTCCAGCGCAGGAAGAGCCGGATCCCGCCCCGGCGGAGACGGTCCCGGATGAGGACGGCTCGTATACCACCAAGGAGGACGTCTGCGCCTATCTGATCGCCTACGGGCACCTGCCCCCCAACTTCATCACCAAGGAGGAGGCCCAGGCCGCCGGCTGGGAGGGCGGCTCTCTGGAGAAGTACTGCCCCGGCAAATGCATCGGGGGAGACCGCTTCGGCAACCGGGAGGGCCGGCTGCCAAGCGCCAAGGGCCGGACCTGGACCGAGTGCGACATCAACACCCTGGGAGCCCGATCCCGGGGAGCGGAACGGATCGTTTTTTCCAACGACGGCCTGATCTATTATACCGGGGACCATTACGAGAGCTTCCAGCTCCTTCATGGCGAACCCTGAAGAAACCGGAACCTGCGTTCCGGCTTTTTCTTTGCCCCCGGATTCGACATAATTCGACAAAAGCAAAAATAAAAACATGGAATACTATGTCGAATGGTCTTGTTACAGGGAGAATAATCCGATATTATGTCAACAAGAAGCCTGCGGTTTTCGACGGGTTTCTGTTGTTGCGCAAGTGTCAGCTATGGTAAAATTCATGCGACTTAACGGAGAAAATGCGTTCGAAAGTTTTGAACGATCCGCATACCGCTATGATGGGAGGAAAAAGTTATGGAAACCAAAATCCGCATCCTGCTGGCTGACGCCAATCCCGAGTTTGCAAAGCTTTTGGAGGAGACCTTCCGTGCCGAACGGGACATGGAGCTCATCGGGACCGCCGCCGACGGGCCGGAGGCCCTGACCAGGCTCCGGGAGCTGCGGCCGGACGTGCTGCTGCTGGACCTGGTGCTGCCCCGGCTGGACGGGCTGGAGGTGCTGCGCCGCCTGCCGGAGACGGGCTGTGCCTGCCCGGTGATCGTGCTGTCCGGCTTCATCAACAGCAAGGTCGTGGCGGACTGCGCCGCTCTGGGCGCCGCCTATTTCATTCCCAAGCCCTGCGACGCGTCGGCGCTGCTGCAGCGGGTGCGCCAGCTCAGCGCCGCCCAGGGGGAGGCCCCGGTCTCCGAGGGCATCGACTGCGGCGCCGCCGCCCGGCAGAGCCGCCAGGAGGCGGACCTGGAGGCCACCGTCACCGAGATCATCCACGAGATCGGCGTCCCCGCCCACATCAAGGGTTACCAGTACCTGCGGGAGGCCATCATCCTCACCATTCAGGACATGGACATCATCAACGCCGTCACCAAGGTGCTTTACCCCGAGGTGGCCAAGCGCTACTCCACCACCCCCAGCCGGGTGGAGCGGGCCATCCGCCACGCCATCGAGGTGGCCTGGGACCGGGGCGACATCGAGGTGCTGCAGAAGTATTTCGGCTACACGGTGTCGAACATCAAGGGCAAGCCCACGAATTCGGAGTTCATCGCCATGATCGCCGACTCCCTCACCCTCCGCCAAAAGCAGGCCAGACGCTGAGAGGACAAGCCGGGCAGAAGGGTCCGCGATCAAACCGACAAATTCGCTGTTCGTATTCAGGAAAGAAAACCCGCCCGCAGATTCTGGTCTGCGGGCGGGCTTTCTATGATGTGGGGATGCGGCGCGGCCGCCGCAGAGGAATCACTGCTCCTTCTTGAGCTTGGAGCGGACGATGGTGAAGGCGGGGATGACCAGGCCCAGGATACCGGCGTAGCCGATGTAGGTGGTGACGGTCTTGGTCAGCTTCTCCATATCCAGCCATGCGCCGAAGGCGGCGATGCCCAGCAGGATCGCGGTGATGATGGCGCGGCGGAGCTGGACGTTCTTGATGCCGGAGAAGAGCCGGTCAAAGCGGACACAGCCCGCGTTGGCAATGCCGGCGGCGCTGGTCAGCACGGCGAAGGTCATGAGAATGACGAAGATGATGGTCAGCCAGGGCTTCTGCAGACCCATGATCACGGCCATCATGGGAACGGGGGTCTTGCCCAGGTTGATGATATCGGGATTGCTGGGGATGTAGCCGAAGAGGGTGGCGGCAATGGCGATCATCAGGATCACGGTGACGATGTAGCCGACGATGATGGCCTTCTTGGTCTCCGCTCTGCTCTCCAGCAGGTCGGAGACGGACATGACGTTGAAGGCGATGGTGGACTGGAAGCAGCCGTAGAGGATGGCCTTCCAGATGGCGTTGAGCAGGGTGTTGTTCTGCTCGATGGGAGGCGCCTTGAAGGCGGCGGCATAGTCGGGCTTGCCGGAGGCGCAGCTCAGAACGAAGATCAGCAGCACGATGACGACGATGGCGTACATCATGTACTTGGAGGAGCGGGCCACCAGCTTGGAGCCGTAGAGGCACAGGAGCGCGGCCACAATGATGGTCGGGATCGCGGCTCCCCAGAAGCTGATTTGATAGACCTTGCCGAGGATGTTGGCTTCGCCGGCCACGGCGAGGCCGCCGGCGCCGATGACGGTGCCGATGAACAGGATGTCATAGAAGACGACCATGACCTTGCCGAAGGCCTCGCTGCCAAAGGCGGACTGGACAAAGGAGCGGTAGTTCGTGGTGCCCTTGCTGCGGGCAAACTCCACCATGTAGAACATGACGCCGCCGGTGATGAGCATGGCCAGCAGGGGCATCACCAGGCCGATCCAGCCGTATTTTTCATAATACTGGGCGCTGAAGGCGCCGGTGGCGAAGCCGGGGCCGAAGTGGCCGCCCAGCCACACGGAGGCGACGCCGATGAACGATGCGGCAAATATCCCTTTTTTCTTCATGTTTTTTTCCTCTCTTTCTCAGGCTTTATTTGTGGTCGAAGGAGGTCCGTCCGATCACGGTGTCCTTCAGATCTCCCGCCATTTGCAGATGCAGGGGGTGGGTCAGATAGGGCTTGAGGAATTCTTCCCCGTCCAGCTCGATAACAGCCATGATGTCGGCGTTGGAATCCCTCTGGACACAGCTGCGGAACACACGGGGCTCATGCAGGAAGGGCAGAGCTTCGTCAAGCTCCTGATAGGTTTTTCTTACGCGCTGTTCCACGGCGTCAAGATCCGAGCCGGGAGCGAGCTTCAGCAGGACATAGTGGGTCAAAAGGCAGCACCCCTTTCCGGTTATTTGCCGCGGGATCCGGGCTTGCGCCGGGACCTGCGGCGGATTATGCATTTAATATACTACTTGGACAAAGCCGTGGCAAGAAAAATTTGAATAAACTGTGAATGTTTCAAGCCCTCCGGCAGATACCGGCGTTCCCGTTGAGCCGGGATGACGCTTGCCGGAGCGGCGCCGGGCGAAGAGGGATTGACAGGGAAGAAAAGATATGATAATGATTGTCAATAGAGAAAAGGATCGATTTTTCTTGTGTCCTCTGGCGGTGAAATCAATCGAATCCTCGATGGATCTTGCCATCCGATGATCCTTCTCGTCCTGTCCTGAGAGAGAAAGGAGAGCGTCTCCATGAAAGAGATCATCCAAGAGTTCACCGATACGTATCTCGTGTCCTCGACCCTCGGCGCAGCCCTGATCCCCCTGGTGATTTTTCTCGCCGCGGTATTCACCGCTGCAAAAGTCTCAAAGAAATACCGCACAGCGGCTTGGGGCGTTTTTGCCCTCGGCGTCGTCCTGGAGCTCCTGTCTTTGATCGGAAACGGGCGAGTCGTTGCGGCGGCGGCCAGCAGAGTCAACGCCACGGACTTTTTCTTCATCCGAGGCCGGTATGCCCTGCTCGTGGTGGAATATCTGGTCATTACGGTACTCGGCGCCACGCAGATCAGAAAAAGAGTCTAAGCTGCCGATAAAGGAAGAGAGGGGACAGGCGGCGGCTCGCTGTCCCGGACGTCCGGCAAATAAAATCCTTAAACGAAGCACCCTGCGGGCAGAAACCGTCCGCAGGGTGGTTTTTCCTTTATGTGGGTGCGAGCCTCCCCTCGCAGCGCCGCGGAATGCCCGGCGAAAGCGGGCGAAGCTTCGACAGGAAGCGGCTCCGGGCAGACAGGGCTTGCATAGTCGCGCCTTGACGCCGCTGTGCTCTTGACAGAAAACGCGGGAACACGCTATACTCTGCATGCCTGAGGAAAGACCCGCCCCGGCACGACCCGTTTCGGCGCTCAGGGGAGCGCAAAAGGATCAAAGAAAGAGAGGCGTCCGCCATGGAACAGCATCCCTCCCTCGCTCCGGCTGAAAGCAAGCCGGTCAAATCGAAAAGCACAGTCTGGATCATCATCTCTGTGTTCCTGCTGCTGCTCCTGATCGGAGGCACGGTTTTCGGCCTGGCCTCCGGCAATTCCTACCGCGAGGCCATCCGTTCGCTGACGGCGGCGAACACCGAGCAGAGCGAGAATATCCGCTCCCTCAGCGCCGACAATGCGGCCAAGGACGGCCAGATCGAGAGCCTTACCGCCGACCTTGCGGATAAGACCAGCCAGATCGAAGGCCTGAATGCGGATATTGCGGCCAGAGACGCCCAGATCCAGGCGCTGACGGAGCCGACGCCCGAACCGACTCCGGAGCCGACGCCCGAGCCGCTGTGGGAAATCTGCTTCTATGTGGACGAGTTTCGTGATCCGACGGAGGATAAGTATATCCGGAACACCAAGTATTTCAAAGGCTCCTTCAGCAACAGCGCAACAACGAATTCTATGCTGAATGTCGGGATGCTGATCGATGAAGACAGCATCAGTTTTATGCTGTACGAATATGGAAATCATCTCGTGAAGAACTATTACTCTTCCGCCTGCGACTACAGCATCAAAATGAAGATCGGAGAGAGCGGAGAAAAAGTGAACCTCAGCGGACACATCAATGAGGGCGGAAACTGCGTTTTCCTTGACAGGGAGGATCGGCAGACCGTGCTTGACGCGCTGTGCACCGGCGAGCGCGTCAGCTTCTATCTTGAGGAGAAGGACCTTTCGACTTCGTCCTATCTCTTTTCATGCGAAAGCAGAGGCTTCGCAGAGCTGTACGAGGAACTGATGAACAAATAAAGCCTTTTCGGCTGACCGAAGACCGAAGACCGAAGGCCGAAGACCGAAGGAAGGGCAGGGAGCTGCGTGCTCCCTGCCCTTTTAGAGTGTAGACAAAGCCCCAGGACAGCGTGTCGACACGCATGGGGGGTGTGATACCATTATCCAATAAGACGGCTTAGAAAGATTTCAAGCGGTTCTATTGGATAATAGCATGAAGGGGCGCGTTTTGCGTATCGGGTCCTTTCCGGGGAGAGCCCCTTGCTGCAGGGCTTCGAGATCCGCCGCTTATTTCGTTCTCTTAAAGATCGAACGGCGGAAGAGGATCAGGTTCATGACGGCGAAGAACAGGCTCAGGATCACCAGCGTCAGCACCGGTTTTTTCGGGGCCAGGGTGGCCAGCAGCATCATGGGGAAGCCGAAGACGATGGCTGGGAAGTTCTGGTAGACCATGTTGTCCGCCGCGGGGGTCTTGAAATCGCTGTCGATCTCCCGCAGGAGGATGGTGCCGGTGCTGGCCGTGCCGGTGAGCATGCCGTACATCATAAGGAACTGCTCCTGCTCATACTCCGGGAAGAGCCTCTTCGCCACCAGCCGGTTGTAGAAATAGGTCAGCACCGCGCCCAGGATGCCCATGATGAGGATGACGCCCCAGTAATCCTGCAGGATGCTCAGGCGGATGGCCGCGATGCCCGCCACCACCATCAGGTCGAAGCAGGAGTTGCTGACCCGGGTCATGAGGAAGCTGTTCACATAGTCCCGCTTCACCACGCCCGCCTTTTTCAGCAGCCGCAGCGTGGTCTTGACCAGGGTGGCCGCCAGCACGCCCAGCAGGAAGTTGAAGCCGTAGACCACGGCCTTCATCCCGGGCAGCAGGGAGCCCAGCAGCAGCATGAACAGATAGGCCAGCAGATAGGCCCCGGCCACCAGAGCCACCTGGATGGTCATCTTGTCGATGCTGTCCATCATGGGGATCTCGTTGGCCGCCTGGACCTGCTCGGAGCGCAGCGCGCCCTCTTCGGTCCTCTGCGGCCGGATCTTCCCCTGCCTGCGCAGGATGTTCAGGTGGATGACGCCGCCCAGGGCCGCGGACAGGAAGCCCAGGGCCGCGATGGTCAGGCCGAAGCTCTTGCCGCCCACGAAGCCGTACTGGGTCTCATAGATATTGCCGTAGTTCATGGCCTGGCCGGTGCCCTGGCCGTAACCGAAGGGCAGCAGCACGCCGGCGGCCGGGAAAAAGTCCTTGGTCATCACCGCCGCGGCGATCAGGGAGATGATCAGGCCCAGCACGCCCTGGATCAGGTAGCTGGACACGGTGGTCACGCCGGTGTCGAAGATCTCCCCCGTCCGTTTTTTGCCCAGCTTGCCCCCGGCGCTCTTGAAGGTGGAGGCCACGAAGCCCAGGCCCAGCATGTGATAGGTCAGCAGCTCCAGGGTCTCGATGCCGTTATGGTTGAAAAACGCGGTCTCGAAGATCTCCACGCCCGAGAAGATCCGCACCAGCTCGGAGCTCAGCAGCAGCAGGGCTCCGGCCAGCACCGAGGTGGGGATCAGCGAGGCCTCCAGAAAGCGGAAGGCCCGCTTCAGGGCGTTGGCGGCCAGCAGGCTCACCAGCAGCACCGCGAAGAGGTTCAGAAAGCCCCAGACGTTAGAGTCCCAAAAATTTGTCATCAAAATCCCCCCTGACGATATTCCTGCTGCGCGCGCAGATCTGCACGTATTTGAGGGCGTTGAAGCGCTTGCCGCCCTTGAGCTGATAGATGGTCTCCCCGTGGTAAAGGTTCAGCTTGTTCTTGCCCAGCACCGTCACGGTGCCCAGCTCCTCGAAGGGCAGCCGCAGCTCGTCGGGCGTCCCCTCGTCGAGCACGATCCGGTCCCCGTAGAGGGCCACCGCCGCCTTCTTCCGCAGAAGCTCCTTGCGCCGGTAGAGGACGACACGGGAGAGCTCCGCCTCGTCCCGGAAAAGGGGCTTGTCCGTCCAGTCCCGGGTGTCCAGGCCGTTGACGAAATCCTCCTGGCCCGCATACCAGTCCGCCGCGAAGCGGTAGGGGAAGGCCGGATCGGCGCAGGCGAGGGTCTTGTCCTCCTCATACCGGACCTCCAGCCCACAGGAAAGGCAGCGCACTGTGTCCCCCTTGCTCTCGAAGCGGGCCAGACCGCACTTGGGGCAGACATAGAGCATCCGCTCGATGAACTCCGCCTTGTTTTTCCCCCGGTAGCGTCCGGGGATCCGGGTCTCGTCCACGGCCAGGCCCTTCCGGATCCGCTCGCAGAGCTCCTCCGGCCGGAGCTTTTTCAGCTCCTCCGGCTCGATCCGCTCCGAAATATAGGCCCGCATGGGCCCTTTGCGCACCCCGTCGCTCCAGCGGGGGTGGACGCCGTAGCCCCCCTCGATGCGGAACAGCAGCACCGGCAGCCCCAGCTTCTTCGCCAGGGAGCCGATGGCCGGGTTCATATGGCAGGCTCGGCCGCTGTAGGTCCGGTTCCCCTCCGGGGCGATGGCGAGGGTGCCGCCCTCTTTTGCCGCGCGCAGGCAGGTCTTCACCGCCCGGATGTCCGTGGCCTGCTTCTTGATGGGGATGGGGGCCACTGCGTATTCCATGGCTCTGGCCAGGGGCCCGATGGAAAACAGGTCCTCCGAGGCGACGAAATACACCGGCTGGGGAAAAGCCAGGGCCACCAGGAACTGGTCCAGGGCCGTCTGGTGGTTGAAGAGGATCAGGGCCTGCCGGTCGTCCGGCGCGTTTTCGATCTTCACCGGGTAGCGCAGATGGGTCAGCAGCCAGACCGGCAGCCAGATCAGCTTCCGCAGCCGCTTGTGCCTGGGCAGACACCAGCGCTGCTGTTGTTTCTCCTCCATGGGAGCCCCTCCTCTCCGCCCCCGGTCCGCAGCCGGGAGATGCTTGTAATTTTTGTATGATTATAACACATCTTTTATTGGTTGAACAGCGGGAAGACGGAGATTTTTTGTTTTCGCGAAAGGGAGCGGCGAGACCGCGCCGGGACTTGCGCGAGAGCGGCTTTTGTGCGATAGTATAGGAGAAGCGCGGGCAGACCGCCGGGAAGGAGTGGGACGGGATGCGCAGTCTGGGCGAATGGCTGCGGGAGCAGTACGGCGAAAAAGTGTATAAGCTCTCCCTCAGCTCCGGCTGCACCTGCCCCAACCGGGACGGGAAGCTGGGCTACGGCGGCTGCAGCTTCTGCTCCGGCGCCGGCTCCGGGGATTTCGCGGCGGCCTTCGCGCCCATCGATCAGCAGATGGAGGAGGCCAAGGCGCGCATCCGCCGCAAGACCGACGCGAAAAAGTTCGTCGCCTATTTCCAGTCCTTCACCAACACCTACGGGGACCTGACGCGCCTGCGCAGTCTCTATGAGCAGGTGCTGGACCGGGAGGAGATCGTGGCCCTGTCCCTGGGCACCCGGCCGGACTGCCTGGGGGAGGACGTGATGGAGCTCTTGCGGGAGCTGAAGGAACGCAAGCCCCTCTGGATCGAGCTGGGCCTGCAGACCGCCCGCGACGAGACGGCCCGCCGCTTTCACCGGGGCTATCCCCGCAGCGTCTTTGAGGACGCCTATCACCGGCTGCGGGAGGACGGGATCACAGTGGTGGTGCACCTGATCTTCGGCCTGCCGGGAGAGGGCCGGGAGGACATGCTGGAGAGCGTGCGGTATCTGGCGGCCCTGGACCCGCCGCCGGAGGGCGTGAAGCTGCAGATGCTGCAGGTGCTCCGGGGCACGGAGCTGGGCGCGCAGTATGAGCGGGAGCCCTTCCCCCTGCTGAGCCTGGAGGAATACGCGGACCTGATCGCCGAGAGCGCGGCGATCCTGCCGGCGGACACGGTCTTTCACCGCCTCACCGGCGACGGGCCCGGGCCCCTGCTCCTGGCCCCGGACTGGACGCGGAACAAAAAACGGGTGCTCAACACCATTCATGCCCGCCTGCGCGCGGCAGAGGATCAACGCAAGGAGGTCAAATGAGATGGATTTTCTTTCTTTGCTGAAACAGAAGCGGCCCTTCCTGGGCTTTTTTATCCAGACGGCGTCTCCGGAGTTCCTGGAGGCCAGCGCCTACGCGGGCTTTCGCTTTGCGGCGGTGGATCTGGAGCACGCGCCCTACGGGACCGAGACCCTGGTGCAGATGATCCGGGCCGGGGAGGCGGCGGGTCTTTCCGTGCTGGCCCGGGCCCCGGGGCTGGACGCGGCGCTGATCAAGCGGGCCCTGGATATGGGCGCCTCCGGCATCATCGTGCCGAACATCGACACGGCTGCCCAGGCTGCCCAGGCGGCTGCCCTCTGCCGCTTCACGCCGGAGGGGATCCGGGGCGCCTGTCCCGGCGTCCGGGCCAATCACTACGGCGCCGGCGGCAGCGAGTATTACGCGCGGAAAAACCGGGAGACGGCGGTGATCCCGCTGATCGAATCCCCGGCGGGCGTGGAGCACTGCGAAGAGATCCTGGCCACCCCCGGCATCTCCGCGCTGTTTCTCGGGCCCATCGATCTCTCGGTGGCCATGGGCCTGCGGGGCGACGTGGACGATCCCCTGGTCCACGAGAGCCTGCTGCGCTGCATCGACCTCGCCAAGGCGGCGGGGGTCCCGGTGGGCGCTCTCTCCACAGACCCGGCCTTCGCGGGGGAGATGTTCCGTCACGGCCTGGATTTCCTGGCCTGCGGCATCGACACGATCCTGATGCTGAACGCCTGCCGCCGGATGCGGGAGAGCATGCTCCCCGCGGCGCCGGACATGATCTGAACGACCTGGACATACGCCGTCAAAAAGCGCGAGAAGGGGCTGTGAAGAAGGGAGAACCGCAGGGTTCGCCCGGACTTCACAGCCCCTTCAGACTGGATGCGCTTTTCGGAGATCAGGAGGGCAGCTCGCCCAGGATATCCAGCGGATAGGCGGACAGCAGAGGCTCCACCTGATCGCTGTAGATTTCTTCCAGACTGGCGTAGCCGTTGTATTGGAACAGATGTCCGGAGATTTCGGTGGACACCAGATGCTCCGGCATCTGGAAAACACGCGAGTTGAGAAAGTCGTTGTAGACCATGACGTTGTCATACAGGAGCGCGCAGTAATACTGGAACTGCTCGCTGATCCCCTCCTCCGGCAGCTCGATCGCCGCCGTGTTCCGGAAGACCAGGATCAGGCGGTTGTACGGGCGCTCGAGGTTCCGGTTCAGCCCCAGCACATAACAGCCCACATATTCCATGTCCTCCAGCTTCTCGGTATCACTCCACGGCGCATCCGGAACAGAAGTCAAAAAGTGAGTCGCATACATAGACGCATTCCTCGGGAGTTTTTTCTCAAAATACGGATTGATATCCGCGGCGGAAGTGAGGAAGGGGATGGAGCCGGGATCGCCTTCCACCGGTTCCCCGCGAAGGAAAGAGACGGCCTCCTCATAGCTGAGGTCCGGGCAGCCGTTTGCCATAACGAAATCCTCCGCCTGGTCCGAGGGAAGGAAGCTGTACATCAGGATGGAGCAGATGGAATCCACGAGCTCTTTCTCAGCGGCCAGATAGTCCTCCATGGAGCAGGGCTGTTCCCCGATCGCGTATTCGATGCGGTCATCCGGGTCCGTCGTCTCGGGACGCTCATAGTCGGCGAACTTATGAAGCAGGATCACCGGGTCCAGGCCCCCGTCCGCATTCTCGCGCAGCACGGCATAGTTGGTGTAAATTTTCATGCTTCCGCCAAAGGGGTAACAGGCGTATAAATACAGCGCCTTGTCCCCCTGTGTCTGGAAAAGATAGTAGGTGACGCCGGAATCAACTGATACGTCCCAGAGCTTCGAAAACAGGGTCTTCAGCTCCCCCTGGTCGTAAGCAATGATGTTCAGGCTTGCCTCCCATATGCGGGGCGGAGCTTCCAGATAGATCAGCTCCGGGGTCTCGTCTCCGCAGATATCACAGAAAACGATGGGCCGGGCCTTCAGCGCCTCGAAGCCCTCCGGCGGCCTTTCGCCATAATGCTGCCAACAGTATTCCTGGATGTATTCGCTCCGCTCCTCCAGATAGGCCAGATAGGCCTGATAGGCGGGGGAAAAGGGATCTTCCGCGGACGCGGCCTCTGTCAGCCGGGAGGAGTCCCGGGCGTCTCCGCTCAGCGAAGAGCAGAAGCCGAATAGAAAGGGAAGGGTCAGACAGAGCAGCAGCAGACAGCACAGGGTTCTTTTCATAGAGATTCCTCCCGAATCAAAATGATGCCGGCCCTCGGGGCCGACGCGGCGTTCCTTTGGGATGGCGCTTCAGGCGAGGAACAGCATAACGAGGAGCCCCAGGATGATCATCAGCATCGACATGAGAATCCCTCCTTTCCGCCAGATTCCTGATATACAGTATCATGGCATCCCGAAGATGTCAACGGCGGGCGGGAAAGAGAGGGGCTTCGCCTTCCGCGCCCCCGGGGCGCCGGGAAGAAACCTGCCGGGAAGATTGCCGTCCTCCGGGCGCTGTGCTATGCTTCTGCTTATCCGGGCGTGACGGGAGGCGAAAAGGGCAGCCGAACGTCTCGAAGCGTGAGATTGGTATTGTCCTGACGGGCTCCGCGTGATACAATGATCGTGCTGAAAAAACCAAGCGGCCGGGCGGCGGAGAGCGCGCTCCGGCGGGCGAGAACGCCCGGGACCTGGCGGCCGAATCAGAGAAGGTCCGCCGAAAGACAGGAGGGAAAGCGCATGAATGAGCAGAAGGCCAACGCCAAAACCGTGACCCGGCTGATGCTTCGGCTGCTGCCGATCCAGGTGCTGCTGGCGGCGGTGGGCTCGGTCAACGGCATCGTCTCCAGCTTCTTCGCCAGCAACTTCGTGGGCGTGGCGGCCATGAGCGCGGTGGGCCTGTACAGTCCGGTCAACATGTTCTTCTCCTCCGTCAGCCTGATCCTGGTGGGCGGCTCGGTGATCCTCTGCGGCAAGTACATGGGCCGGAACCAGCAGGAGGAGCTGCAGGACGTGTTTTCGCTGAACCTGCTGCTGTCGCTGCTGATCGCGGCCTTCTTCGCCCTGCTGTTCCTGGTCTTCGCCCTCTTTGACCTCACCGGCTTTCTCACCGGGGACAAGGAGGTGCGGCCCCTGTTCAACCGCTATCTTCTGGGTCAGACCGTCGGCCTGATCCCGATGATGCTGGGCAATTCCTTCGCCGCCTTCCTCTCTCTGGAGAACAAGAGTCGGCAGACCACCATGGCGAGCCTGATCTATATTGCGGCGAACATCGTTTTGAACTTCGTCTTTGTGAAGCTGCTGCACTGGGAGGCCTTCGGCCTGGCGCTGGCGTCCTCTCTGGGTCTGTGGATCTTTCTCGCCGTCGAGCTGCAGCCCTTCCTGGCCCGGCGGACCCATCTGCGCCTCCGTCTGCAGAGGCCCCGCTGGAAAGAGGCGCTCCTGCTCTACAAGACCGGCCTTCCCGGCGCGGCCAGCAACGGCTACCAGACCCTGCGGGGCTATATCGTGAACCGCTTGCTGGAGCTCTTTGTGGGCAGCGTGGGCATCTCCGCCTTCGCGGCGGCCAACAACCTGCTGGCCGTATTCTGGTCGCTGCCCGTGGGCATGATGGCCGTGTCCCGGATGCTGTTTTCCGTCAGCATCGGCGAGGAGGACCGGCAGACCCTGACCGACGTGATGCGCGTCATGTTTCGGCGCTTCCTGCCGCTGATGGGGGCGGTCTGCGCGCTCATCATCCTCTGCGCCGAGCCCCTGACCCGGATCTTCTTCCGGGACCCGGCAGAGCCGGTCTATCGCATGACGGTCTGGGGCCTGCGGATCCTGCCTCTGTGCATGCCCCTGGCCATCATTTGCATGCACTTTTCCAGCTACAGTCAGAGCGCGGGCAAGACCGGCCTGGTGTATCTGCTCTCGGCGCTGGACGGCGTGATCTGCGTGGCCGGCTTCACGGCGCTGCTGATCCGCCGGCTGGGCGTCAACAGCGTCTATATCGCCAACGTCCTCAACGGCGTGGTCGTCGTCCTGGTCATTGTGGGCTATGCCTGGTTGAAAACGAAGCGCTTCCCCCGGAATATGGAGGAGCTCATGGTCATCCCGGACGGCTTCGGCGTGCCGGAGCGGGAGCGCCTGGATCTGAGCATCCGCAGCATGGAGGACGTGGTCTCCGTGTCCCGGCGGGTCCAGAGCTTCTGCCTGGAGCGGGGCGTGGACGCCCGCCGGGCCTATCTGGCGGGCCTGGCCATGGAGGAGATGGCCGGCAACATCGTGGACCACGGCTTCACGAAGGACAAAAAGAGCCACTCCATCGACGTGCGGGTGGCCCGCAAGGAGCAGGACGTGATCCTGCGCATCAAGGACGACTGTGTGCCCTTCGATCCCGGCGAGCGGCAGCAGCTCGCCGAGGGGGACGATCTGACGAAAAACATCGGCATCCGCATGGTCTTCAAGATCGCCCGGCAGGTGGAGTATCAGAACCTTCTGGGCCTGAACGTGCTGACGATCCGGATCTGAACGGTCCCGCCCCGGGAAAGGGGAGGAGCCGAGTCATGAGGACAGACTGCGGCCACGACCCGGCTTGACAACAGGATTGCGCAGGGATAAGCGCAGTTTGAGAGGATGGGACTGCATGACGCTTTTCAGACTTGACGCGGAACCGTTTCCGACAGATCAGGTTGGTAAAAAACTGGAAGAACAGCATATCCTGACCAACCGATATGCCGGGCTGTACTTCTCGCATCCGGCTTTTTCAACGGAAACTGCTTCGGAAATAACGATCGCGATCATGCAGCTGAAACAGATCGGGCTTGTCAGCGGAGCAACGCTGAGCGAGATCTTTCAGCGCGTATCGGAAGTCGGGTATAAACCCTGTCCTGCGAGCACCGGCGTGTTTCTTCGCCTGCAATGGAAGGATCAGCCGAAAAGCGGAAACGCTGTTCTCAGCGGAACGCACCGTTCTCCCGACGGGGCGGTCGTAGTCCTTTCTGATCTTCTGGAACAAGACGATGCTTTTCCCAAGGGGCTGTATCTTCGCAATGTTGAAGACAGGCTGTGGCTTCGCGGATATGTCTGCGATTCCGCATACCGGTTTTCGGGCGAGGATCTGTTTGCTTTCGAAGCCGGCAGCGTTTCGCCTGCAGGGTGGGACGAAGGACGGTCCCTTACCCCGGAAATCGAGCGATAGCGGCGGAGGAAGACTCCCCGGCTGTGATTCAAGAGGCGGCCCGCAGGCCGCCTCTCAAGCTGTCGACAGAGTAGGTTTCGTGTCATTGCGAGCCGGTGACCGACGTCACTGGTGTGGCAATCCGTTTTCTCTGTTTCTTCGTAGGGGCGGGCCTTGTGCCCGCCCGCCTGTCATTCTGAGGAGTGCAGCGACGAAGAATCTCGTCGTTGCTAAGCATGTGCCGGGGGCGAGATCCT
>JAFWQQ010000018.1 GCA_017545165.1 Oscillospiraceae bacterium | reverse complement strand
GATTTGCGAGATGGATTTGTGTCAGGCGAGGCGCTTTTCGCAGCGAATAATGGAGATATATTTGCAAGGAAAGCAACGAAGCATGGCGCGAATCCAGCCGCAAAGATTGTCTGATTTCTATTAGGTTTTAGTATAAGGCAGCAATATCGTGTTTTGCAAAAACGGCATGACCCGAAGGTCATACCGTTTTTGCGTTCCTCCGCTGATCCGGCGGGAGATAATCCGCGAAATCGCAGCAGATGCCCCTGCTCTTGCCCGGAGACAAAAACCGGAGGGAGACCAAAAAGAGCTTGACAGGTGACCGCTCGTTCTCTATAATTGTGAACGAACGATCACCTGTTGTTTGTAAGGAGGTCAGAGAATGGCGAAGGATACAAAAGAAAGGATCCTGGCGGTGGCCTTGGACTTGTTTTCCCAAAACGGCTACGCGGGCACGAACATCCGCGAGCTGACCGCCTCTCTCGGGCTGGTGAAGTCCTCGCTGTACAAGCATTTTGAGAGCAAAGAGGAGATCTGGAACAGTCTTCTGGACGAGATGATCGCCTATTACGGCGCCCGTTTCGGGTCGCCGGAGCATTTGCCTCCCGTGCCGGATTCTTTGGAGGGCCTTGTGGCCATGACCATGCAGATGGCAGATTTTACGATCCATGACGAGAGGGTCGTCAAGACGAGAAAGCTGCTGACCATCGAGCAGTTCCGGGATGAGCGCGCCAGGGCTCTTGCCACGAAGCATTTTCTCACGGGGCTCAAAGACATGTTCACCCCGATCTTCGCCGGGATGATGGACAAGGGCCTGCTGCGCCGGGACGATCCCGCTATGCTGGCCTTTGTCTACACCGCGCCCATCTCCGCGCTCATTCACCTCTGCGACCGGGAGCCGGAAAAAACAAATGAGGCCATGGCGCAGATCGAGGCCTTCAGCCGACACTTTGTGAAGGTTTACGGCGTGACGGACGATCAGAAAAAATCCGGAGGGAATAGACCATGAACAAATACACTGCTTTCTGCGGGCTGGACTGCGAGAACTGCGAAGCCCGGCTTGCCACCGTGAACAATGACGAGGCCCTGCGCCGGAGAGTGGCCGCCCTCTGGTCGGAGCTCAACGGCGTGGAGATCCCGCCGGAGAGCATTCACTGCGTCGGCTGCCGGATCGAGGGCGTGAAGACGCCCTACTGCGATTTCCTGTGCCCGATCCGCGCCTGCGCGAGAGAAAAAACGCTCGAGACCTGCGGAGCCTGCCCGGAGATGGGTAGCTGTGAAAAGCTCGGCGCGATCACCCGGAACAATCCGGAGGCTCTCCGCAGGCTGGAGAGCGAGAACAAAAGGGAGGGCGTTCAGGCATGAAGATCCTGGTTTTGAACGGAAGCCCCAAGCGGGACAAGAGCGACACCCTGCACATCACCCGGGCCTTTCTGGAGGGGATGCGGGATGCGGAGCCCCAGGATGTACATATCATCCACACCATCGATCAGCATATCGAATACTGTACCGGCTGCTTTTCCTGCATGCGCAACGGCGGCGTCTGCGTCCACGACGACGATATGCGCGCCATTCTGGAGGAGATCCTGGAGAGCGATCTGCTGCTGTTCAGCTTTCCCCTCTACTGCTACGGCATGCCCGCGCCGCTGAAGGCCCTGCTGGACCGCACGCTCCCCCTCTCCAGCATGGCGATGCGGAAGGTGGGCGACCGGTACGAGCACGTGGGCCAGGCGGATTTCAGCCGTTTGAGATATCTCATGATCTGCGGCTGCGGCTTTCCCAACAGCAGGCAGAACTTTGAACCGGCGGTCATGCAGTTCAAGCTGTGCTTCCCCTGCGAGCACACGATCCTGACCGTGCCGGAGAGCCCCATGTTCAACGCGCCGGAGGCGGCGGTCGTGACCGGGCCCCGGCTGGCCCTTGTCCGGCAGGCCGGGCGGCAGTACGCCGAAAAGGGAGAGATCGACGCCGCGCTGCTCTCCGAGATCAGCTCCCCCATGATCCCGGAGGAACAGTATGCCGCCATCGTGAACAGCGGTGTGTGATCTTGCGAACATCATAACAGGGTCCAGGATCCTTTTCAGCTGTGCGCTGCTTGCTTGCCCGCCCTTCTCTGCGCCCTTTTATGTGTTTTATCTGGCCGCCGGTCTTTCCGATCTGCTGGACGGCTTTGCGGCGAGGAAAACGGACACTGTCAGCGAGTTCGGGGCAAGACTGGATACGATGGCCGACGCTGTGTTTGTGCTTGTATGCCTGATCAAGCTGCTCCCGGTCCTGCGTTTTCCCGCGTGGCTGTATGCCTGGATCGGAGGCATCGCGCTCATAAAGGCCGTGAATATCATTTCCGGATTTGCCGTGCAGAAGCGCTTTCCGGCTGTTCATTCGGTCATGAACAAGGTGACAGGCGCTCTGCTGTTTCTGCTGCCGCTGACGATCCCCGCTGTCGGGCTGAAATACGCTGCGGTTGTCGTCTGTGCGGCGGCAACGCTCGCCGCCATGCAGGAAGGCCATTTGATCAGGACAGGAGAACCAACTGGTAACTGAGGAGGATTCTCATTTGTGGAGGCTTTAGGTTTTCAGATGGAGAAACTGACAGAGAATATGATTCGTTGGGCTGAAAGCAAACTTGGCAGCACAGAGTATGCAGGCTGGTGTCTTGCGTTTATCGAGGACGCACTTGAGATCAGCAATCTTATCGAAGTATTCGGCGGAGATTCCGCAAAGGAATCCTGCGAACTGTACAAGGACGCGCTGCGGGGCGGAGCGCCGGAACGAGGCACGTTTGTTTTCTATAACTGTCTGTGTCCGGGCGAAAACGGCCCGGTCAACTGGGGACATTGCGGCATAAGTTTAGGGGACGGCCGTGTGATTCATGCGTGGGACATGGTCCGAATCGATGACTATCTGGCAATCGAAAGGTTGACAGCTCTGACCGGAGATCATCCGGAATACCTGGGCTGGGTACCGCTTGAACGCGTGTTGGATCAAAAACCATATCAGGGGTGTGTCAGCGGATAAAGATCACGGATAAGACAGTTGGGAGAAGTGGGATGTATCTTGTCAAAGCAGAGGCAGATCAGGTGGAAAAGATCGTAGACATGTCTATCAGAGCTTTTGAAACAGATGTAAATGTTGGCGGAGCAAAAGGTGATTGTCCACCTGGATTTGATTCAGTAGAATGGCATGAACAAATGGCCCGGGAGGGGCATTTGTATCAGGCAATGATAGGAAAAGACCTGGTAGGGGCAGCCATACTATTCCAGGATGAAACAAAAAACAGCGTATACATCGGCAGAATCTTTATTGACAGCATCTATCATAGAAAAGGTTACGGAATTCGTTTGATGGAATGCATAGAAAAGGATTTCCCATATGCTGCTGAGTTCAATCTGGATACCCCATGCTGGAATCAGCGGACCAATGCTTTTTATAAAAGATTAGGCTATCGTATCCTGAAAATTGAGGATGGATTCGTCTTTTACCAGAAAGATCATTATATCCGAACAGGAAGAGAAGCTCGGCCCGGGCTTTGCGGAGCCGGGATGGGGAGGAGAGGCAGGCCATGAAATACAAAGGGACCCTGATCGTTGTAGAAGACTGCAGGAAAGCATTGCAATTCTATCAGGACATGTTCGGACTCCGCTTGATTCGGGATCACGACGGCAATATGGAACTATCCGGGGATCTGTACCTCCAGGAAGAAAAAACCTGGGAGCGCTTTACGGGGAGGCGCGTTGTTCCGCAAAGCAATCATACCGAGCTGTATTTTGAAGAGCCGGAGCTTGACAGCTTCGTAAAAAAGCTTGAAAGGCTCTATCCTGACACGGAATATGTCAATCCCCTCATGACCCACAGCTGGGGACAGCGGGTCGTCAGATTCTATGACCCGGACGGCAATCTCATCGAAGTAGGCACCCCTGTGTAATGTACATCAATTCCGACACAGAGAAATAATAAAGGAGAGAAGCTACATGAACGTCAGCTATGAGAAAAAAGAGGCCATGACCTTCATCGGTTTCCATACCGACATCCGCAACGAGGAGGGCTATCAGAAGTGCCCGGAGTTCTGGGATAAGGAGTACTCCGCCAAATATGCCCGGCTCTGGCAGACCATGCGGCCGGAGAACGACGTGGAGCAGGCGATCCTGGAAAACGGGATCGGCAGCTTTGCCATCTGCGCCTGCAGCGGAGACGGCTTCACCTACTGGATCGCGGGGCTGTATCAGGGAGGCCAGGTGCCGGAGGGCCTGGAGCTCTGCACCCTCCCGGCGAGCGACTGGGCGGTGTTCACCACCAGAGGGCCGCTCCCGGATTCCATCCAGACGCTGAACACGGCGATCTGGCAGGAGTGGTATCCCAACGAGGGACAGAAGCTCCAAGCAAACGGCGGCGTGACGCTGGAAGTCTACTCCGCCGGAGATCCCCGGTCGCCGGACTACGAATGCGGCATCTGGGTGCCGATCCGTTGAAAACCGCAGGCGGAGCGGGAGCCCGCCGGGGATGACACGCTCCGTGTCGCGGAGGTGACGCCGCGGGGCTGCAGTGAGGCCGACGCCGATGGAGAGGCCTTCGACAAGGGCTTCCCGCCCAAAACGAAGCTGAAGCTGCCTGGCCAGATCTTCGGATGATCAACATTCACGAAAAAAACAAAAGACCGCCCAAAAGGCGGTCTATTGTTGTTGGTGGAGAGCGGCGGACTCGAACCGTCGACCTTCCGCGTGTGAGGCGGACGCTCTAACCAGCTGAGCTAGCCCTCCGTTTTTTTCGGAAGCTTGTCTATAATAGCACAACCCTCCGCAGAATGCAAGAGGAAATTTTTCTTTTCCAGAAAAAAAGAGTTGACATTTCCGAACGGCTCTGATAAAATGCCTATTGCTGTTCAGGCAGCATATGGCGGCATAGCTCAGTTGGCCAGAGCATTCGGTTCATACCCGAAGTGTCCCCGGTTCGAATCCAGGTGCCGCTACCATGAAAGGCGCAGACCTTTTGCCTGCGCCTTTTTCCAAGGCCCGTTGGTCAAGTGGTTAAGACACCGCCCTTTCACGGCGGTAACATGGGTTCGAGTCCCGTACGGGTCACCAAAACAGGAAGCTCCGCCGCCAGGCGGAGCTTCCTGTTTTTTGCGTCCGCACCGCAAAAACCTGTCAAATTGTTTGACATTCTCTTGACAATGGGGTAAAATATTTTTTGGCTTATTAGCCTATCATCAAAAAGACTGAGGTGTGAGATGTACAAAGTTGTCACCAAGCGTTTTTTGAACGACGCGAAGACGATCTGCCTCTTTGAGATCGAGGCTCCCTTCATCGCGCGCCATGCCCGGGCGGGTCAGTTCGTGATCTTCCGGCTGGACGAGCAGGGCGAGCGCGTTCCCGTGTCCGTGGCCGGCTATGACCGGCAGAAGGGCACTGTCACCGTGATGGTGCAGGCCGCCGGCCGCACGACAAAGATGCTCCATACCGTGGAGCAGGGTGACTATATTTCCGACATTGCCGGCCCTCTGGGCAAGGCCACGGAGATGGAAGGCCTGAAGAAGGTCTGCGTGGTCGGCGGCGGCGTGGGCTGCGCCATTGCCTACCCCATCGCCAAGGAGATGCACGAGCGGGGCATTGAGGTCACCTTCATCGCCGGCTTCCGGAGCGCGGACATCGTGATCCTGAAGGACGAGCTGAAGGAGGTCTCCGACAAGCTGATCATGTGCACGGACGACGGGACCTACGGCCGCAAGGGCTTCACCACCCTGTTCCTCAAGCAGGAGATCGAGGCCAATATCGACTGGAAGCGGCCTCAGTTCGACCGGGTCATCGCCATCGGACCGGACATCATGATGAAGTTCCTGGCGGACGTGACCAGACCCTACGGCATCAGCACCATCATCTCCCTGGACCCCATCATGGTGGACGGCACCGGCATGTGCGGCTGCTGCCGCGTCATCGTGGGCGGCGAGACCAAGTTCGCCTGCGTGGACGGGCCGGACTTTGACGCGCACCAGGTGGACTTCGATTCGCTCATCAAGCGCGCCGCCTTCTACAAGGAGGAGCAGGATGAGGCTGCCAAGCACATTTGCCGCATGACGGGAGGGAAGAGAAATGGCTGAACTGAATGAGAAACAGGTTGCGACCCCTGCCGCCACGAAGGATGAGATCCGCCTCGTGGAGGAAATGATCGGTATCGACGAAACCGGCAAGATCGACATTACCAAGCTGCAGCAGCGTCTGCCCGATCTGAAGCGGATCCTGACCAACGTCATCGTCAAGGAAAAGCTTCTCAAGCACCCCATGCCGGAGCAGGACCCCGTGGTCCGTTCCAACAACTTCGACGAGGTGGCTCTGGGCTATGACGCCGAGACCGCCATTGCCGAGGCCAAGCGCTGCCTCAACTGCAAGAAGCCCATGTGCCGCGCCGGCTGCCCGGTCAGCGTGCGCATCCCCGAGTTCATCGCCAAGGTGGCCGAGGGCGACTTTGACGCCGCCTATGACATCATCACCTCCACCAACGCCCTGCCCGCCGTCTGCGGCCGCGTCTGCCCCCAGGAGCGGCAGTGCGAGAGCCGCTGCGTCCGCGGCGTCAAGGGCGAGAGCGTGGCCATCGGCCGTCTGGAGCGCTTCGTGGCCGACTACCACATGGCCAAGAAGGACAAGCCCCCCGTGGAGGTCCCGCCCAGCAACGGCCACAAGGTCGCCGTCATCGGCTCCGGCCCGGCGGGCCTGACCTGCGCAGGCGACGTGCGCAAGATGGGCTACGACGTGACCATCTTCGAGGCCTTCCACAAGTCCGGCGGCGTTCTGGTCTACGGCATCCCCCAGTTCCGTCTGCCCAAGGAGATCGTGGCCGCTGAGATCGAGAATCTGAAGGCCATCGGCGTGAAAATCGAGAACAACGTCATCGTCGGCAAGTCCATCACCATCGACGAGCTGTTTGAAGAGGGCTACGAGGCGGTGTTCATCGGCTCCGGCGCCGGCCTGCCCCAGTTCCTGCACATCCCCGGCGAAAACCTGATGGGCGTCTACTCCGCCAACGAGCTGCTGACCCGCACCAACCTGATGAAGGCTTACCGGGACGATTATGACACGCCCATCAAGCACTTCAACAAGGTGGCCGTTGTCGGCGCCGGCAACGTGGCCATGGACGCGGCCCGCGTGGCCAAGCGTCTGGGCGCCAGCGAGGTGCATATCGTCTACCGCCGCAGCCGCAACGAGATGCCTGCCCGCCAGGAGGAGGTCGAGCATGCCGAGGCCGAGGGCATTGAGTTTAACCTGCTCAACAACCCCTGCGCCATCCTCGGCGACGAGAACGGTCATGTCATCGGTCTGGAGTGCGTGCCCCAGGAGCTGGGCGAGCCCGACGCCCGCGGCCGCCGCACCCCGATCCCCGTGGAGGAATCCAAGTGGGTCATGGATGTGGACACCGTCATCATCGCCATCGGCACCAGCCCCAACCCGCTGATCCGCTCCACCACCCCCGGCCTGACCACCACCCGTAAGGGCGGCATCGACGCGGACGATATGGCCCATACCGAGAAGGTGGCCGTCTTCGCCGGCGGCGACGCGGTCACCGGCTCCGCCACAGTCATCCTGGCCATGGGCGCCGGCAAGAACGCCGCCTACTGGATCGACGAGTATATCCGCCGCATCCACGGCGATCCTCCCCCTCCGATCCGCTGAACGCTTGCTAGACTTGATAGAACTGAAATGACGCCCTCCGGGGCGTCATTTCAGTTTGCAGACAATGTCGAGACAAGGGAAAGGTCTCACCGAGTTTTTCGCCTCTGGGGCTGACGGGGTCCAAACACATGCCGCCTGTGAGCGTCCCTTTTCGGATCTTTTTGTCCCGCCTCGCTTGCTGGGCGCCAGCCCAGCGGCGCTCGTTGGGCGCAAAAATCTCTCGAAAAATGCCTGCTCACAGGTGCTGCGCAGTTTGCACGGAGCAGATTTGGGCTGAGGCGAGGCGCAGACCGCAGAGAATACTTCTGTATTTTCAAGGGCTGGAACGAAGCATCAGCCCGAATCTGCCCGCGCAAACCGGCACGGGTTCGAATCCCGTCAGCCAGAGCGAAAAATAAAGTTCAATCCGTGTTTTTCGAGGGCGTGTACCTCGGAAAACACACTTTGCAGCCTGCAAGTGTGCGAGCGTGGCCCGCAAGCGAGTGCGCGCAGCAGGCTGAATCTCCTCCTGTCGGCAAAGCCATTGGCTTTGTCGACAGCATGAAATGACGCCCTCCGGGGCGTCATTTTGCATTTTCGGAGACCTCCGTGAGAGGTTCGGCGAACCCAGAGGCAGCCGAAAGAGCTTCCTCCTCCGGCGTCTCGTAGAGCTCCGGGAAATGGCTCTCGCAGAAGTAAATGCTGCCGTAGTGCATGTCCCGAAAGACGGAGTGGACCTTGCCCTGGACGGCGTGGCCCTCGAAGACCACCCGGGGCTCCAGGATCCGCTCTCCCAGCAGCAGGCGCAGAGCCGCCTCCACGCAGGGCCGCGTTGGCTGCAGGGCGACCTGGAAGTCGTAGGTATCCGTACCGGCGTACTGCCCCTCCTGGTAGACCACCTCCTTCAAGGTGTCCGGGAATTCCGGAGAGGCCACCCGGTTCAGGGCCACCTCGCCCACCCCCAGGCGCAGCTCATCGGTGAGCCAGACGCTGCCCGCCTCCCAGGTGATGAGCTTGGACAGCAGGAGCAGCTCGTCGTAGTCCAGCCGAGGGCGGTCCTCCACCGCGTTCCAGCCCTCCGCCGCCGCGATCCCGGCCTCCCGGTCGCCGCTCAGTACCGCTTCGGTCAGCAGACTCAGCCAGTCCGGCTCCGGTTCCTCCGCCCAGGCTCCGGTCGCCATGCTCAGCCACATCAGGCCCGCGGTCAGGAACAAAATCAAGCGCTTCAAGTAAAAACACCTCCCTTTGCGTCCAGTATACGCAAAGGGAGGTGTAAACTTTGTCGCAACGCGCCGGGAAATAGATTTTCGCGTACCGGGATCAGGAGCGCTTTTTGGTGGAGGTAGCCACGGCCCGCAGGCCCTCCAGCCAGGCAGCGGGGACGGCCAGACTGCCGGTACCGGTGCCGATGGCGATATGGGGTTTGTTGCTGCCGTGGAAGTCGCTGCCGCCGGTGGGCACCAGGCCGTATTCCCTGGCCAGCTTCAGCAGGGCCTGGCTCTGCTCCTCGTCGTAGAGGGAGTAGCGGCACTCCAGGCCCAGCAGCCCGTGGTCCATGCAGTGCTCGATGAGCTGCCGCAGAGCCGGCTCCTCCAGCTTGTACTGAAAGGGGTGGGCCAGCACCGGCACGCCGCCGGCCTCCCGGATCACCTCCACCGAGCGCTCGATGGAGATCATCCTCCGGGGCAGGTAGTAGGGCTGCCCCTTCTCGATGTAGCGGTCAAAGGCGTCCTGCACGCTCTCGGCCCGGCCCAGCTCCACCAGCACCTCGCCGAAGTGGGGCCGGCCGATGGAGGTGCCGAAGCGGCTGCACATCTGGTCATAGTCGATGGGAATGCCGTCGGCGGCCATAAGAGCGGCCATCTTCCGGTTGCGGGCGTCCCGCTCCGCCACCACGCCGGACAGAACCCGGGTGAGAGCGGGGGAGTTGGTGCGCACGAAATAGCCCAGGATGTGGATGGTCTTGCCGTAGCGGCTGGAGAGCTCCACGCCCGGCACCACCTCCAGCCCCAGCTCCTGCCCTGCGGCGGCGGCCTCCGCGCAGCCGGACACCGTGTCGTGGTCGGTGATGGCCACGGCGGAGAGCCCCAGTTCCTTGGCGCATCGGACCACCGCGGCCGGCGAGACCGTCCCGTCCGAGGCGGTGGTATGAATATGAAGGTCAATGGTTTTCGTCACGATCACCTGCCTTGTGTGGTCCGATAAGAATGAAGGAATGAAGGAATGAAGAAATGAAGGGTCCTTCGGACCAATTATGGTGTCGCGCGAAGCGCGACGGATTCGAATTCGTCGCCGAAGGCGACACCACAATTCCTTCATTAGCGCAGCGTCTTCATTTCTTCGTCCCCGCCCCGATCCGCCCCGCCATCTCGTCGTGGGCGGCTTTTTCCGCCGCGTCGTCCAGAGGACTGAGCTCCGCCCTCCCGTACTTCCGCTCCAGGGCGGTGCGCAGGATAAAGTCGCAGAGCGCCGGGTTTTTCGGCAGCAGGGGACCGTGGCTGTAGGTGCCGAAAACGTTGCGGTAGCGCACACCCTCGGTCTTGTCCTCCCCGTTGTTGCCGAAGCCGGCCAGCACCGTGCCCAGGGGTTTGACGGCGCTGCCCAGGCGGGTCTGGCCGCTGTGGTTCTCGAAGCCCACCACCAGACTGCCGCCGCTCTCCGGGGCGCACTGGAATTTGTAGTTGCCGATCATGCGCTTCTGGCTGCCCACGGTATAGAGGTCCAGGGCGCCGATAAAGTCGCAGCGCTTGCCGTCGTAAGTCTCGTAGTAGTGGCCCAGCATCTGGTAGCCGCCGCAGATGGTGAGGAAGGGCATGCCGTCCTCCACCGCGGCGCGAATGTCCCTGTCCTTGCCGGTGTGCAGGTCCTCCAGCAGCACCTGCTGCTCGAAGTCCTGTCCGCCGCCGATGAACACCAGGTCAAAGTCCGCGAGAGGGGCTTTCTCCCCGATGGGGAGCCGGGTGACCCGGGACTCGATCCCGCGCCAGCGCAGCCGCTGCTGCAGGCAGATCACGTTGCCCCGGTCGCCGTAGAGATTCAGCACGTCCGGATACATGTGGCAGATCTTCAGTTCCATTCCCCGCACCTCACTTTTCCCAGAATTCGGCCCCGCCCACCTTGTGGACCACGGCCTGCCGCAGCTCCAGCATGGCGGTGTAGGTGGGCATGAGGAACACGGGCAGCTCCTGCTGGGCGGCCCAGTCCACCAGCCGGTGATAATCCCGCTCCACGCGGATCTTCTCGTCGGCCACGCCGGCGTACTTGATGCGCACCCGCATGTCCAGGGCCCGGTCACCGGAGACGACGACCTGCTTCATCCGCCGCTCCAGGCTCTTGAGACCCTCGAAGTCCGCGTCCCAGATCCAGGAGACGTCGGTGCCGTCGGCAGCCCGGTCGTTGAGGCAGACCACCAGCACGAAATCCTCCTCCACATGCTGGAGGAAGTCGATGACCTGATTGCAGCCGGCGGGGTTTTTTACCAGCATCATCTTGGCGCCGGCCTTGCCCAGCTGGAACTGCTCCATGCGCCCGAAGCCGCAGGAGAAGCTGGCCAGGGCCTCCACCGCGGTCTGCAGGGGCAGGCCCATGGCGGTGACGCCGGCCACGGCGCCCACGGCGTTATAGATGTTGTACACGGCGGGGAGATTGACCCGGGCAAGGACCTTCTGCCCGTCCAGCTCCAGGAGGATGCTGCTGCCGTCCAGCCCCTGCTCGGGCACGGCGGTGACGGCAACGTCCGCCTTGTGGCGTCGATAGCCGCAGGCGGGGCAGCGGAAGCCGCCCAGGTGGCCGTAGCTCACATAGTCGTAGGCATAGGCGGTCTTGCAGCGGATGCAGTGGGTGGCGTCGGAGATCTCCGGCAGGGGCCGGGAGGGGACCGCACCCTTCTCCAGGCCGAACCAGCGCACCGGATTGGGCAGGTCCAGGGCCAGGGAGGCGGTGAGGGAGCAGTCCGCATTCAGGCAGAGCACCGCCTCCGGCGCGCCCTGGATGGCGGCGCGGATGTTCTCCAGGGTGTGGGTCACCTCGCCGTAGCGGTCCAGCTGATCCCGGAAGAGGTTGGTCACCACGATGACCTTGGGCTTGATGCGCCCGAAGACCGTGCGGGCCGCCGCCTCGTCGCACTCGATGACGGCGTATTCCTTCCGGGACCGGCCCCGGAGGTCGGCGTTCATCACCAGCTCCGTGACGATGCCGCTGGCCAGGTTGGCGCCGGAGCGGTTGGCCAGATAGCTGAGGCCCTGTTTGGCAAAGGCCTCCTCGATCATGCGGGCGCTGGTGGTCTTGCCGTTGGTGCCGGTGATGGCCAGGATCTTAAGGTCCTTGGCCAGCCACTCCAGCAGATTCGGGCACAGCCGCAGGGCCCAGCTCCCGGGCATGGCGGTGCCGCCCCGGTGCAGCAGGCGGGAGAGGCCCCGCAGCAGCCTGCACAGCAGGATGGCGAGAAAAGCACGGATCTTCATGGGTCAGATTCCTTTCCGTTTGGAGATGAGACAGTATACTCAAAAACAATTTATTATAGCATACCGACCGCCGGATGGCAATTCCCCGGCTATGAAAAGCCGAAGAAAGAGAGAAAAACGGGACAAAAGGAAAAGCGAAGCGTTTTCGGCCGCTTCGCTTTCCTATGAAATGAGGACAAAATGAAAAAGATGATTTCTCTGCTTGCGGGTATATCATAACGTCAAGATGTTTCGGAAGTAACCGATTTTGTGTTACAAGAATGTAAAATTGTAAAGGGCGTTTTCTTGACTTTCTTCTGCAGAGAGGGTATAGTGCTGTTACAGTGGATGTTTCCACACAACAACATGAAAAGGAGAACAACAAATGAAAAAGATTTTTGCCCTGCTGCTTGCGCTGAGCATGGTTTTCGTCCTGGCCGCCTGCGGCGGATCCGAGACCGCTGCCGGCACCTGGAACGCGAAACTCAATCTGGCTGAGATCGCAGGAGAAGAGATGGGCGATATGGCCGATCTTTTCAAGGACGTCAATGTGGATGTGGTCCTGGACATGAAGAGCGACAATACCTTTACCCTGACCATGGACGCTGCTTCTGCCATGTCCGCTTTGAAGGACGCTGTTCGCGCCATGGTCCCCCAGCTGCTGGAGCAGTACAACATGACCGAGGATGATCTTGCAGCTGCCGGCATGTCCGTGGACGATCTGATTGACCAGGTGGCGGGTGAGATGGATATCTCTGAGCTGACGCAGACCATCAGCGGCACTTACAAGGACGAAAAGGGCAGCCTGACCTTTACCCCCTCCGAGGGCACTTCCTTTAAGGGGACCTGGTCCGGCAAGACCCTGACTGTGGAAGAAGACAGCATCAAGATCGAATTCACCCGCAAGTAATTCCCCCCAATAGAACCCTTCTTTCGGAGACGGGAAACCGTCTCCGATTTTTTGTCACGGCGCGGATGGGCGTCCGGGGAAACGCCTCCGGGAAATGAGCCTCCCGCGGCTTGACATTTGGGGGAAAGGCGGCTATAGTCTTGAATGGCAGAGGAAAAGCGAATGAAAAAAGGAGAACTGACATGAAAAAGCTGATTGCCCTGTTGCTGATCCTGACCATGGCCTTTACCCTGGCGGGCTGCGTCGGAAAAAGCGCGGTAGGGGTCTGGACTGCGAAAGTGAAGGTTTCGGACCTGTCCGACGGGAGCCTTGGGCCTTTGGACAGCCTGCTGCAGGATCTCAGCGTGGATCTGACGCTGGAGCTGCGGAAGGACAAAACCTTTACCATGACCATGGACGCCTCGGAGGCCTTGGCCGCGAAAAAGGAAAGTCTCATAAGCTATATCAAGCTGATCCCGGGCCTGGATGAATCGACTCTGGACCAGGCGATCGCCTCTATGAACCAGAGCGTGAACGGCACCTATGTCGAGGACGACGGGAAGCTCATCTTCCGACCGGATGAGGTGGGACTGGCCCTGAACGGAAGCTGGTCCGGCAAAACGCTGACCCTGGAAGCCGTCGGCAAGCAGATCGAATTCGCGCGCAAATAAGCCTTTCTATGTTTGACCGGAGACGGGAACCCGTCTCCGGCGAGACTGTAGACAAAGTCATGCGGAAAGACTTCGATGCGCATGGGGGGATTGTGAAGGGGGGAGGGTATGCCCCCCTTCACGTTCAATCTTGCAAAAATGGGAACTTTTTCGGAAGTTTCCATTTTTGCTTTCAAGCTGTC